>CAZZZU010000004.1:0-55695 GCA_964658805.1 uncultured Steroidobacteraceae bacterium | reverse complement strand
CCCCCCCCCCCCCCCCCACTGCTGCAGGCGCTGAACGCAACGGCGGAGACGCAGCGCGACGAACGGCGTCGTTTGCTCGGCGCACTCTTCGGCAAGGGCGGGGAATCCGTTTCCATACAGCCGCCGTTCTTCTGCGATTACGGCGTCAATATCGAGCTGGGCGAAGGCGTGTTTTTCAACTTCAATTGCGTCGTGCTCGACGTGTGCGCGGTGCGCATTGGCAGCTTCACGCAGATCGCCCCGGCGGTGCAGATCTATACGCCGTTGCATCCACTGGATCCGGTTCTGCGGCGCAAGGTCGAATACGGCGCACCCGTACAGATAGGCTCCGATGTCTGGATCGGCGGCGGCGCCATTATCTGCCCGGGCGTGACGATCGGCGCGCGCAGCGTCATCGGTGCCGGCAGCGTGGTCACACGCGACATCCCGGATGACGTGCTCGCCGTTGGTAATCCATGCCGGCCGATTCGTTCGGTCAAGGCCGAGGACGCCGCCGGGATCCGGCAGGCCTAGCGAATCATTTGCGGGTGGCGCAGTCTGTCCGGTTGTTGTCGGCCAGCGACGCGATCTGCCAGTTTCCCGCGACACGCACCAGCGTCGCAGTATCGATTCCGCAATGGTTGAGCTTGCCGTTCAAAGTAAATTCGAACGGCGCCCAGAGCATCGCCAGGTCGCCATCGACCTTTACCAACGCATCACGAATGCGTTCCTGCCGCGGTTCGGATCCCGGTTGGGCGAGACGCTCCGCAAGGTCCTTCAGACTCGTCTGCACCGGACCATCCCTGCGCAGCAAAGTGGCCGTGCCGCCACTCATCGATACGCGCAACATGGCTGCCTCATCGCGCTGTGCCAGGCCATCCAGGAACACCTGAAAGCTGGCCAACACCGCCTTCTCATCAACTGAATAGGTTTGCACGGCGTGCGCCGTCGTCACTGCCAGCGCGCCAGCGAGCGAACAGGCGCAAACGAATGTGCGCGAAGCCGAGTTCATGCATCGTCCCCTTGAATATGTTCGAACCGAGTGAATTCCAATAGCCGGTTGTTGGCGGGCAGGTCGTGGTCCGCTACCAGACGCAGACCGGCAGCCAGAGCCAATTGCTGGATTGCATCCACATCGCGCAACCCAGACTCCGGATCACGCGCTTGCAACATGGCATCGAAGTCACGGTTGCTGTCCGAGGTGTAACGGCCTGCGTAGCGGAAAGGACCATACAGGCACAAGGTTCCGCCCTGCGCGAGTACGGTGTTGATGCCGCGAAACGCAGCCTCCACATTTTGCCATGACATGATGTGCAGCGTGTTGGCCGTATAGATTGCGTCCACCCAGGTGACCGGCCACAGCGGCTGACTGACATCGAGCAGTAACGGCGGTTTGAGATTTACGCCGCCTTCTAGCTTGACGCGCTGCTCGAGATTCGCCAGGTACTCCGAACGATCGCTGGGCTGCCATTCCAGGTGTGGCAGCGCCTTCGCGAAATGCACCGCGTGCTGGCCGGTGCCGCTGCCGATCTCGAGCACTTGCGTCGCGTGCGCCAGAACCTTGCGCAGCACATCCAGGATGGGCTGTTGATTGCGTGCACTGGCTTCCGAATATAAGAGCATGGGCCGACCTGATTGGCTATGCGGTCGGGACCGCGACGGCAGCACCGTGGCGCGTCGCGCCGCGAGTAATGACGATCGCGAGGGCCGCGGCGAGCGCAAACGCACCGCCGGTCAGGAAGGCGAGGTTGTAGCTGCCCGTTGCCTCACGCACGATGCCGGCGCCAAATGCGGCGACCGCCGCACCGGCCTGATGCCCAACCAAGACCCAACCGAAAATGATGGGCGCGTCGCGCTCGCCAAAAGCACGGTTGCAAAGCGCTACCGTCGGTGGCACGGTCGCGATCCAGTCGAGACCATAAAACACGGCAAACAGCGTCAGGCTGGCCGCATGAAATTCCAGGAAGGGCAACGCGAGCAATGAGAGGCCGCGTAAACCGTAGTACATGCATAGCAGCCGGCGTGGGTCATAACGGTCTGTCAGCCAGCCTGATGCGGTCGTCCCAAACAGATCGAACAGGCCCATTAACGAGAGCAGGCCTGCCGCCTGCACCGGACCGACGCCGTGATCGCCGCAAAACGCGATCATATGCGTGCCGACGAGGCCGTTGGTCGTCAGGCCACAGACGAAAAAGGTGCCGAACAACAGCCAGAACATAGGCACTTTGGCTGCGGCCGCAAGCGCAGTCAACGCGCGTCCTGCCGATGCGCGGCTGACGACTGCGGGACTGCTGCCCGCAGCCTCGCCATGCCGTCGGCTACCCACATCGGCTGGATGTTCCGGTACGAAAAGAAGCACGACAGGTACCAGGGCCATGCAGGCTACGCTCACCGCGAGCGCCACCGGTTGCCAGGCTCCCTTGCTGGCGAGGTATGCCATGAACGGCAGAAAAATCAATGAACCCGTCGCCGTACTCGCGCTGAGTACGCCCATGACCAAGCCACGTCGCGTGGCAAACCAACGGTTCACCACGGCCGCGCCGAGCACCGACGCCACCGCGCCGCTGCCCACCCCGGAGATCACTCCCCAGGTCGCCACATATTCCCACGGGGTCCGCATCCACAAACTTGCGAAAGTCGCCATGGACATCAGCAACAAGCCCGCCACCATCGTGCGGCGAATGCCCACGGAAAGCATCAATGCCGCTGCGAAGGGCCCAACCAAACCGTATAAGAAGATTCCGACCGCAGCAGCGAACGAGATGGTGGCGCGGTCCCAGCCGAAGTTCATGCCAAGCGGAATCATCATCACGCTGGGCGCCGCGCGCGTGCCGGCCGACACCAGTAATGCAAAAAAAGTGACTGCCACCACGATGGTCGGGTA
Source organism: uncultured Steroidobacteraceae bacterium (assembly GCA_964658805.1). Taxonomy (GTDB): domain Bacteria; phylum Pseudomonadota; class Gammaproteobacteria; order Steroidobacterales; family Steroidobacteraceae; genus Bog-1198. The sequence goes on along the minus strand of CAZZZU010000004.1, from coordinate 52,832 downwards.
AGCGCGCGCCGGGATGCCTAGGCTTTTCATGGCCCACATTATGCAGCGCCACGCGTTATATTCGCAGCCTATGACCTATCGATACTCGTTGCGACTGACGTTGACCGCCTGTTGCGGTTGTTTATGCGGCTCTGCTGCGTTGGCGGATTCGCCCATCGTGCTGCACGCGGCCCGGATGCTCGATATCGAAAGCGGAAAAATCGTTGCGCCGGCCGAAGTGCTGGTGGAGGGAGAGCGCATCAGTGCGGCGGGCGTGACGGTCTCGCATCCGCCCTCCGCGCGAGTCATCGAACTGGGCGACGTGACGTTGCTGCCGGGACTCATTGACGTACACACGCATCTCTTTCTGCATGTTGGTGCCGAGGATCTGCAAACAGTGAACGAATCCGTGCCGACCCGCACGTTGATCGCGGCGGCTGCCGCTAAAGCGGATCTGTTGGCAGGCTTCACGGCCGAGCGCGATATGGGTACCGAAGGGGCAGGCTCAGCCGACTCGGCAGTACGCGACGCCATCAACTCGGGTCTGATCCCGGGGCCGCGAATGCGCGTGAGTGGTAACGCCATCAGCATCCTCGGCGGCCATGAAGACGCCATCAGATTCAACCCTGAACAGCACGTGCTCCCGAACGCCACGTACGCCAACAATGCCGACGAACTCGTCAGCGTCATTCGGGAACAACACAAACAAGGCGCGGACTTCACGAAGCTGTACGAGACCGGTCACGACAAGATGGTGAACGGCACGCTCAGCAGCCCCTATCAGTACACGACTGCACAACTGAAGGCAGCGGTAGATGAAACCGCACGCTTCGGCGCCACCGTTGCCGTGCATGCCAACGGCGAACCCGGCACCCTGTATGCCGCCCAGGCCGGAGTGGCCTCCATCGATCATGCCTCGCAGTTGAGCGATCAGACCATGCGGCTGATGAAGGAAAAGCACATTCCGGCAGTGCCAACCTTCGCCATCTTCGAGTATTTTCTCATGCATACCGAAGACGCCGCAGTGGCGCAGCGTGAACGCGTTGCGTTCGATTACAAAATCAGCGAATTCAAAAAACAGGTTGCGGCCGGCATCCCTTTTGCCGTGGGCTCGGACGTCGGTCCTTTCCCGCACGGTACCCAGGCACGCGAACTCGAGTTGATGGTGAAATTTGGTCTCTCGCCGATTGCCGCCTTGCAGGCGGACTTGCTCAACGGCGCGCGGCTGCTCAATTGGGAGCACGACATCGGCAAATTGAAGCCGGGATTCCTGGCCGATATCATCGCAGTCCCGGGTAATCCGTTGACGGATATCGCTGCCGTTACACGGGTGCAGTTCGTCATGAAAGGCGGTGTGATCATCCGTCCGGAGTGAGCGAACGATCGACGGTGAGCGAGGTCCGACCGTGTGATGGACGCGAAGGGGCTTGGGCGAGGCGGCAGATCTGCGATCTTCGTGGCGGTGTTGGCAATGCACGGGGCCTTGATTGGTTTGCTGCTGCTCGCCCGGGTACCGCGCACCCGTCAAGCGTCGGCGCAGCCCGCGGTTCAAATCGTGCTATTGCCGCCGACCCGCTTCCCCAAGCGGCCTCTTGAAATCTCGCTGCCGCGCCTGCTGGGAGGGAATGCCAGCATTGCGGTAGCGCCGCCTACCTTGACGCCCTCCACGCCGGCGTTCACACCTGCCGCAAGCGCTACCGCGAGTGGTGAACATGCTGGTGTCGATTGGGGCGCTGAAGCACGGCGCGCGCTTCAATCCTATGAGATACGGCGGCGTCAGCCCGGCGCCGATCGGGCGCTTTCCGGACAACCCGAGGATGAATACTGGGTGATGCATGCGGAGCGCCATCCAGGTGACCGCTTTAAAACGGCGAGTGGCGACTGGGTGGTGTGGATCAACGATGACTGCTACCACGTGGTCAGCGCCAATGCAGCAGCGGCCGATCAAGGCATCGCGAGCCGACAAATCATCTGCCGTGCGACACCCCCGCCCGACCCGGCCTCATTGCGGCAATGACGGCTGGTCGGGCAGGTCGTACATCAGTTCTTCATGGCCATGGACGCAGCCTTGGCGTTGGCTTTGGCGGCTTTATAATCCGCATCTGCCTGATCTTTACAGGCGGACTGCGCGCTACCGCTCAACGCCTCGCACTTGGCGAGCGAAACCTTGCGGTCGCCATCGGCCTGTGCAACGGCAACCTTATAGGCGCTCTTGGCATGGTCGTTATTGAAGTCCGCCAGCTCGTCGTCCACTTTTCCAGCCGACTTGTCGAGGGTCTTGCTCGCGCTGTCCACCGACTTCGCCACCTCCGCATCGGCTTTCTGTTCCGCCTTGGTGGTGTCAGCAGCCACCTGCTCCGGCGACTTGGCGTTGTTGCAGCCAGCCAAGACAAACGCAAACACGGCTGTTGAGGCCAAAGTTTTCAAGTACATAAGCTCTCCCTAGATTGGAATAAATCGTGCGGGAGAATAGCCCGGGCCTCTCAGCAGCGCTGTAAGACGACGCCCCCTAAAGCTATGCAAAATTGGTGGTGAAGGTGGGAGTTGAACCCACGACCTCGGCGTTATGAGTGCCACGCTCTAACCAACTGAGCTACTTCACCTTCGGAAAGAGGTGCGGATTGTCGGGACGCGACCGTGGTCTGTCAAGCCTCATTGCTTGGCGTCCTGCGCTAAATCAATGACTTAGCTCAAACAACTGCGTGCTCACACGTTGAATCGGAAATGCATCACGTCGCCTTCCTTGACCACATATTCCTTGCCCTCGAGACGCAATTTACCGGCCTCTTTGGCGCCACCTTCGCCCTTGCAGGCAATGTAGTCGTTGTAGCCGATGACCTCGGCCCGAATGAAGCCTCGTTCGAAATCGGTGTGAATGACCCCTGCCGCCTGGGGTGCGGTCGCGCCGGCATGCACGGTCCACGCGCGCACTTCTTTCTCGCCGGCGGTGAAGTAGGTCTGCAGGCCCAATAATGCATAGCCGCCGCGAATGACGCGATTGAGGCCGGGCTCGTCGAGCTTGAGTTCGGCCAGAAAGTCTGCACGGTCCGCCTCGTCCAATTGGGCGATTTCCGCTTCGATGGCAGCGCACACCGGCACGACAATCGCGCCTTCGCCGGCTGCGATCTCGCGCACGCGATCGAGGCGCGGATTATTCGCAAAGCCATTCTCATCGACGTTGGCAACGTACATCACCGGCTTGTCGGTCAGCAGATGCAGATCGCGCAGTATCGCGTGCTCGAGCGGATCCAGGCGGAGCAGCCGCACGGCTTTGGCCTGGTTGAGCTGGACACGTACGCGTTCGAGCAGATCGCGCAGCTTGCCGGCCTCCTTGTCTGCGGTCTTGGCCGCCTTCAGCGCCTTCTGATAAGCGCGCTCGACGCTGTCGAGATCGGCCAGTGCAAGCTCCGTGTTGATGACTTCGATGTCGCTTGCCGGGTCAATCTTGCCGGCAACGTGCACGATGTCGTCATTCTCGAAACAACGCACGACGTGTGTCACCGCATCCACTTCACGAATGTGGGCCAGAAACTTGTTGCCCAAACCCTCACCCTTGGAGGCTCCCGCGACCAATCCGGCGATGTCCACGAACTCGACGGTCGTGGGCAATATCTTTTGTGGATGCACGATGGCCGCGAGTTCATCGAGGCGTGGATCGGGCACCGGTACCACGCCGACATTCGGATCGATGGTGCAGAAAGGATAGTTCTCTGCCGCGATTTGCGCTCGCGTCAGGGCGTTGAACAAGGTGGACTTGCCGACATTCGGCAAACCGACGATTCCACATCGAATGGGCATTCAGGTTTTTCCTATGCGGGTGTGCAGGCGGCTCATCGCACGTTCGGCGCCTTGCTCGAGCAATAACGGCAGCGCATCGGCTGCCGTAGCCACACTTTCCAAAATGAGTTCCTCTTCGTGACGGGGGGCGCGCGTCAGCACGTAGTCAATCACTTCGGTTTTCGTACCCGGATGTCCAACACCGAGCCGCATGCGCCAGAAATCGGCCCCAATGTGTGCAATGACATCGCGTACCCCATTATTGCCTGCGTGGCCGCCGCCCTGCTTCAACTTGACGGTGCCGACAGGAATATCGAGATCGTCGTGGGCCACCAAAATTTCCTGAGGGGGCACTTTGAAAAAGTCGGACAGCTGGCGCACCGCCAGTCCGCTGCGATTCATGTAAGTGGTCGGTTTGAGCAGCACGATCTCCTGACCGCTGACCGACACGCGAGCGGTTTCTCCGGAATATTTTCGGTAATCACGAAACTCGCCACCGTGCCGGCGCGCAAGCACATCCACGAACCAAAACCCGGCGTTATGCCGGGTGAATTGGTGCTCAGGTCCCGGATTTCCCAGACCGACGATGATGCGAAGTGGCAAGCCAGCCATTCAGAAACTCATCCTATCTTTGAAAAAATGAAGGCCGTCGCAAACGACGGCCCTCGTATCGAGCTGCTCGAGAAGAAGCTTACTTCTTCGCAGGCGCCTTGGCCGCCGGTGCAGCCGCCGCAGGCGCTGCCTTCTTGGCATCCCCCGCCGCAGCCGCCGCAGGCGCCGCCGCTGCGCCCGGTGCTGCCGCCGCTGCAGCAGCCGCTGCCGCAGGCTCAGGCTCCTCTGCACGTGGGCTGTGTATTGCAGCCACGGCAACGTCTTCACGCGCCAGTTCCAGCAACTGCACACCTTCGCCAATTTTCAGCTGCGACAGATGAATGCTTTCATTGAGCCCGAGTCCGGACATGTCGACCTCGATGTACTCCGGCAAATCCTTGGGCAGGCAGGATACTTCCACTTCATTGCGCATGTGCGAAACGATTCCGCCCTGGGTTTTGACACCCGGGGATACGGCCGCGCCGGTGAAGTGCAGTGGCACGCTCAGACGAATTTTCTCGTTCTCTTCGACGCGCTGAAAGTCGATGTGCACGATCGCGTTCTTGTAAGGGTGCCGCTGCACATCCTTCAGAATCGCCGTTTGCTTCTGATCCCCCACCTTCAAACTCAAAATAGTTGAGTAGAAGCGTTCGTTCTCCAGCATCAGCACGAGCTTTTGGTGGTTCAGTGTCAGGGGCCGCGCATCCGCATGACCGCCGTACAAAATGGCCGGGACCTTTCCTTCGTGACGCAGGCGGCGGCTCGCACCTTTGCCATGCATCTCGCGGAACTCGGCGTCGAGTTCAAATGAGGTTTTCATGATCTTCTCCAGTAGTTAAAACTAAAAAGGCAAGCCTGCATCGCGACCAATTGCAGACCCACCACAGCATCAATCGATATACAGCGAACTGACCGACTCCTCGTCGCTGATTCGGCGAATCGTCTCCGCCAGCAACCCCGCAACGCTGAGTTGTCGAATACGGGGACAGAGCGCGCCCAACGGTGACAGCGGGATAGTGTCCGTCACCACCAATTCATCCAACACCGAATGAGTGATGCGCTCGATGGCCGCGCCCGATAGTACCGCGTGCGTGATGTAGGCCACGACACGCAGCGCGCCCTCGTCCTTCAGTGCCTGCGCCGCCTGACACAAGGTCCCGGCTGTATCCACCATGTCGTCGATCAGCACGCAGGTCTTGCCTTTGACCTCGCCGATGATGTTCATGACCTTTGACTCGTTGGCCCGCGGCCGGCGTTTATCGATGATCGCAAGATCGGCGTCATCCAGACGCTTCGCGAGCGCCCTGGCGCGCACCACACCCCCCACATCGGGAGAGACGACGATCATTTTTTCGTATTTCTGCTTCCACGCATCGCCCAACAACACCGGCGATGCATACACGTTGTCCACCGGTATGTCGAAAAATCCCTGAATCTGATCCGCATGCAAGTCGACCGTCAGCAGCCGATCAACGCCGGCGCGTACGATCATGTTCGCCACCAGTTTCGCCGTGATGGCGACGCGCATCGCACGCGGCCGCCGGTCCTGGCGCGCATACCCGAAATACGGCACTACCGCGGTTACACGTTTGGCCGAAGCGCGCCGGCATGCATCGGTCATCATCAGCAATTCCATCAAATTGTCACCAGGCGGCGTAGTGGGCTGAATGATGAAGACGTCGCGCCCGCGGACGTTCTCCATCAATTCCACCATCACTTCCCCATCGCTGAAACGTCCAACATCGGCCCGCCCCATGGGCACCTTCAGGTGACGCGCGATTTCCTCGGCCAATACGGGGTTGGAATTGCCCGTGAACACGGCAATCGACAAGGCATTCTCGAACTCATTGTTCTGCGACATCGACTTTGCCCAAGTTGGCTGGGGTGGAAGGATTCGAACCTCCGTATGGCGGGATCAAAACCCGCTGCCTTACCGCTTGGCGACACCCCAACTTTACGAATCAACTAACACCGAGCGGTCGCATCACGCAGCCGCCAATTTTTCGAGCAAGGGCGAGTCGTTGCTGCCACGCGCCACGAACGCCGCCATTGCAGGTGGACGTTGCCGTGCTATCTCGCGCGCTCGCTGCGCAGACTCGCAGGCCAGAAAAATGCACGCGCCGGTGCCCGTCAAGCGGGCATCGCCGTAACCCGACAACCAGTCGAGCGCCAGTGCGACTTCTGGATAGCGGCGCCGAACCACGCCCAAACAGTCATTCCGGCCGCCGGCCGCGAGAAGGTCGGCAATTGTGCTGGCGGGGGTATTTCTTGTCAATTCAAAGTCCTGAAACACCGCAGCGGTGCTCACGAAGACATTTGGCTGCAAAATCAAATAGTTGGGTTCTGGCGGAGCCAGCGGCGAATACAGCGGGGTCAACCGTTCTCCAACGCCTTCTGCGAAAGCGGTGCGACCGCGTACGAAAACCGGCACATCTGCACCCAACTGCAGACCGAGTGCCGCCAGTTCATCCACCGTCAGACCGAGACCCCACAGTCGATTCAGCGCCACCAGGCAGGTCGCAGCATCGGAACTGCCCCCGCCAAGACCGCCGCCGATCGGGATGCGCTTATGCAGCGCGATATCGGCGCCCAGCCGCGTGCCGGTCGCAATCTGCAGGGCGCGCGCCGCACGCAGCGTCAAGTCGGCGCTCTCTGTCACGCCCTCTACCACGGCGATGCGGCGAATCTGGCCATCGTCGCGCACTGCGATATCGAGGAGGTCGCACAGATCGATGAACTGGAACACCGTTTGGAGCTCGTGATAGCCATCCTGCCGGCGACCGATGATGTGCAGGAACAGATTCAACTTGGCCGGCGCTGGCCAGGAACTTGCCCGACCGCTCATCCCGTCAGCTTCCACCGCTCCACGACGACACGTACCCGAATCCGGCCGCGGGTCAACTCGATGTGACCCGGCAGCACATCGTCACCTATCGCCATGTATTTGTCGTACTCGACGCTCCAGTCGACTTGCGTCAGACGCGAGGCGCGATCCTGATCATTACGCAAAATTTCGTAGGGTGTGCTGGGGTCCGGCACGCCCAACAACCAGTAGCGAAGCGAATTCAAGGGCAGATCGAAACCCAACTTTTCGCGCAGCTGCTGCGGCACGGTGTCAGCGGGCGGCTCGCCGTTCAAGGACAAGCCATCGGGTGATTGGGAGATGACCATCGAACCGATATTGAAAGGTCCAGACAGCTGCAACTCCGCCACAGGGGCAGCTTCGTTCCACACGAAGGTCGCGGTCCAACCTTGGGTATCGACCTTGACCGCGACGCGGCCATCGAGTTGCCAGCGCGGGGTATTCTGCAAGGCGACCATACGCTGTGCGTAGGGCGTCTCGGGACGCAATGGCGTGAGCACCGGATGGCTGGCGCAGGCTGAAAGCAGTCCGAGCAACAGGACGCCTGCGCTGAATTTAATTTTCCGCATGGAGCCGCCGGCGGGTCGCGCGAAGTACTTTGTTATCGGCATCCATCACGCTTGCCTCTGTAAATAATCGGTTCGCCTCATCGACCTTGCCCAGACGCCAGAGCACCTCCCCAAGATGAGCTGCAATATCGGCGCTCCGGTCGCCGCCATAGGCCATACGCAGGTAGGGCAACGCCAGGTCCGCGTGCCCGCGCCGAAACTCGATCCAGCCAAGACTGTCCAGGATCGCATAGTTGCGAGGCGCTGCGCGGTGCGCACGCTCGATCAGCCGCTGCGCCCGCGCGAGCGACATGGCGTGCTCGGCGAGCGTAAATCCTAACGCATTCATGGCGGCCGGATCATCGGGACGCCGCTTCAAGACGCTCTCGAGTTCGCGTAGTGCTGCATCGACCCGCTGCTGGTCTTCGAACACGGACACGCGCGCGTAGCGTAACTCCACATCATCCGGGTAATCGGCAATGCCTCTTTCCAATGTGCCGAGCGCCCGATCCCAATCACCCGCATCTTGGTAGAGCCGCATGCGGGCAACGATGACTTCAGGCTCGCGCTGCGGCTCTTCCGCCAGGAGCCGGTCGAGCAACTGTTCTGCGGCCGGGGCGGCACCATGCCGATACAGTGCCGCCGCGGCATGCACCATCGCCGGAAAAACATTGTCACCGTGCTGAACTTGTGAGTAAAGCCGCAAGGCGCCATCCGCATCATCGTTTCGATCGGCGATCAGAGCCAGATAGTAATACCCATCATCGAGGAGCCGGCCGGTATCGAGCAAACGCCGAAAGAGCGTCGCGGCCGCATCCAGATGCCCTTGCTGGAATTCGAGCAACCCCATCAGACGCAAAGCCTCAGGGCGCCACTGCTTGTCGCCGCTCAAAATTCTCAGCTGCTCGATGGCCTGCGAGTCGCGCTGCGCGGTCAGCAGCAGCAATGCATACTGAAATCGGTCCGACGCAGTCGCGTCAGTGTGAGCACGCTCTGCGCCATCGCGAAGTGGCTCATCAGGGTTGCCTGCGAGGATGCGCGCTCGTGCCCGCGCCGCGGCCAACGCCTGCCTCTCCTCAGGCGTGGCGTCCGGCAAGCCCTGCAGCGCGTCTTCGAGGCTCCTGGCCGCCGCGACCGGATCATCGGCCCGTAATTGAGTGAGGCCCGCTATCCGCAGCGCCTCCGGCGATGCAGGAAACCATGTGGCGATCCTGTCTGCGACCTGACGTGCCCCAAACACGTTCTCGCTGGACGTCAAATCGGTTCGCAGCAGGGCGAATTCAGTGGTTTCAGTGCCAGAACGGGTCAGCAGGACGCGATACTGGGCGGCTGATTCGTCGACCTGTTGCAGGGCGAGCGCGGCACGCGCGGCCGCGCGGTGCGAATCCACGGAGCGCGGATCGATGCGATACCAGCGCCGTGCGATCTGCAACGCGAGCGTGGGTTGCGACGTCTCGAAGGTCACCTCCAACGCCCGGCGCAGCAGGTCCGGGTCATTGCTATGCTCGGCAGCGATCGCATATTGGAGAGCGGCGGTGCGCTGCGCGTGACGGCTTAAGGCGATCTCACCCGTGACGGTATAAAATGCCAGGGGAGCGCCCGAGGCAGTCGCTCTGGAGGGGTTTTCCGCGCAGGCCGCACACCCAAGCATTGCCACTGCGGCCAGCACTCGGGTAGAAGGTGAGAACGAGAACACGCCCGCACTATATAAGCCTTGCTCTGGTGGCGTTGGCGAATCAGAATTCTTTATGTCTTTCAATATTTTAGGTCTGAACCATAGAACCGCGTCCGTAGCCCTGCGCGAGAAGGTCGCTTTTAACCAGGAGCGCTTGATCGGGGCGCTTCAGGCTTTGCGGCGCGAAAGCGGCGTCGCCGAAGTCGTCATTCTCTCGACTTGTAACCGTACCGAAGTTTATTGGGCCGGGGCCGCCAGCGGCGAAGAATTATCCCAGTGGCTGGAGCAGCATCACGGCAGCCCTTTGGATCTGGCGGCCAATCTGTATCTGCACCATGAGCAGCGCGCGGTTGAGCATGCCTTCAACGTGGCCTCCGGTCTCGATTCGATGGTGCTGGGCGAAGCGCAAATACTGGGTCAATTGAAGGAAGCGTATCGGGTCGCGCAGGAGACGGGCAGCACTGGTCCTACGCTCAACAAGTTGTTTCAGGCCGCCTTTGCTGCTGCCAAGCGGATCCGTTCCGAGACCCGCATCGGTGCGAATTCCGTGTCGCTGGCCTCGGCCTCCGTGAGTCTGGCGCGGCGTGTGTATTCGGACCTCAGCGAACGGACCGCCCTGATGGTAGGTGCTGGGGAAATGAACGCACTCACGGCACGGCATTTCATCAGTGCGGGCGTGAAAAAGATGGTGATCGCCAACCGCACGCTCGCCAAGGCTCAGGCGCTGGCAACGGAATTGAAAGCGCATGCGGTGGGGTTACAGGACCTGGACAAGGAATTGATCGATGCCGATATCGTCATCTCGAGCACCGACAGCCCCGTTGCGCTGATCTCGAAGCCCGCGGTGGAGGCCGCCATCAAGGCGCGTCGGCGTCGGCCGATTTTCATGGTCGATATGGCCGTACCGCGCGACATCGAGCCGAGCGTCGCCGATCTCGAGGACATCTATCTCTTCTCGGTCGACGACCTGCAACAGATCGTCAATGACAACGTGCAGCAGCGTGAAGCGGCCGCAGGCGGCGCACGCGTCCTGATCGGGGAGGAAGTCACGCGATTCCTCAACGAAGCGCGGGCGCACGATGCGGGCCCGGCCATTCGTGCGCTACGGACGCAGGCCGACGCCATCCGGCAGCAGACAGTCGATCACGCACGGCGCATGCTGGGCGCGGGCCGCTCCACCGATGAGGTGCTCGAGTACCTGTCGAACACGCTGACGAATCGCCTTTTGCATACCCCTACGCATGCGCTGCGGCAGGCCGCCGAGTTGGCGGATCCAGTGCTCACGGCGGCCATCACCCGGTTGCTGGTCGATGAACGCGAGCGGCATTGAGTGAAAGAGTCCATACGACGCAAGCTCCAGCGCCTCGATGAGCGCTTTGAGGAGGTCGGTCGTTTGCTGTCAGACGCGGGTGTGATCGGCCGCCAGAATCAGTTCCGCGAACTGTCGATGGAGTATTCACGCCTGGAGGATGTGGTCTCCCGCTACCGGCGTTTCGTGCTGCTTGAAGGGGATGACGCCATCGCCAGAGAGATGGCAGCCGATGCAGACCTCGAAACGCGCAGCATGGGAGAGGAAGAGTCTGCGCAACTCACCCCGCGCATCGAGCATGCTGAAATGGAGCTGCAGAGGCTTCTGACGCCGAAAGACCCGCATGACGAAAGCAACATTTTTCTCGAGGTGCGTGCGGGGACAGGTGGCGATGAGGCAGCCATCTTCGCGGGCGACCTGTTTCGAATGTACGCCCGCTATGCCGAAGGACGCGGCTGGCAGGTCGAAATCCTCAGCGACAGCCCGGGAGAGCATGGTGGTTTCAAGGAGATCATCAGCCGCGTCATCGGTCGCGGCGCGTACTCCGCTCTGAAATTCGAATCCGGCACGCATCGCGTGCAGCGCGTGCCTGCCACCGAAGCGCAGGGCCGCATCCATACTTCTGCGTGCACCGTCGCGATTCTTCCGGAACTCGAAGAGGTCGAAGCCAAGGATCTCAATCCCGCCGAGCTGCGCGTCGACACTTTCCGGTCGTCAGGCGCCGGCGGGCAGCACGTCAATAAGACGGACTCTGCCATTCGGATCACGCATCTGCCTACCGGCATCGTGGTCGAATGCCAGGACGAGCGTTCCCAACACAAGAACCGTTCGCGCGCGATGTCCCTGCTCAAGTCCCGACTGCTGAATGCGGAGCGTGAAAAGCAGCAATCGCAACAGGCGCAATCGCGCAAATTGCAGGTCGGCTCGGGCGACCGCTCCGAGCGAATCCGTACTTATAATTTTCCTCAAGGGCGGGTCACGGACCACCGTATCAATCTGACGCTCTACAAACTCGATGACGTCATGAATGGCAATCTTGGCGAGCTGATCGGTGCGCTCAACCAGGAATACCAGGCCGAGGAATTGGCCAGCCAGGTGGAATGAACATCGCGCAAAGTCTCAAGGAGGCGATGACGGCGCTTGGGCCCAGCAGCGAGTCGCCGCGCCTGGATGCGGAGCTTCTGCTCGCCAAGGTGCTCGATCTGCCGCGTAGTGCGCTGTTGACGCGCCACGACGCAATCCTGACTGCTGCGGCCGCCCGGAGCTACGCGGCAATGGTGGCTGAGCGCGCCAGCGGCGTACCCGTCGCGTACCTTACCGGCGGCCGCGAATTCTGGTCGCTGTCGCTTGCCGTCGATGCCGCGGTTCTGGTGCCACGCCCCGAAACCGAACTGCTGGTCGAACGTGCACTCGCGTTGCTGGCAGCGGACGCGGAGGCATCGATTCTGGACCTCGGGACCGGCAGCGGCGCCGTTGCCCTAGCGCTTGCAGCGGAGCGTCCGCGGGCACGGGTGGCCGCCGTGGATGTATCGCCGGAGGCAATCGCGGTCGCGCGCCGCAACGCTGCGCACCTCAATCTGACGCGCATCGAATGGCTCGTTGGATCCTGGTTCGCGCCGGTGGCAACGCGACGCTTCGAGATGATTGTCAGCAATCCGCCGTACATCGCGGCCGGCGATCCGGCACTGGGCGCGCTGCGCGCTGAACCCAGCCTTGCCCTGACACCGGGACCTACGGGCCTCGAAGCACTCGACTGCATCATTCAGGCAGCACCGCAATACCTGCAGGCAGGCGGATGGCTCTTGCTCGAGCATGGCCGCGACCAGGCAGGGGCAGTTGCCGCGTGCATGGCGGCGCACGGATTTGGCCGCATCAGTACCGCGACCGACTTCGCCGGGAGCCCCCGCGTTACACTGGGAACCATTCTTTCACTCAGGAACTGATTCATGATCAACGTTGAAACCAATTACGGTAATTTCACCATCGAGTTGTTCGAGAAAGAGGCACCGATCAGCGCCGCCAACTTCCTTGCGTATGTGGATGACGGCTATTTGGACGGCACGATCTTTCACCGCGTCATTCCCGGATTCGTCATCCAGGGCGGCGGCTTCACCGAGGATATGGCACAGAAGCGCACCAAGGCGCCGATCAAGAACGAGGCCGATAACGGCCTGAAGAATTCTCGCGGGACGTTATCCATGGCACGCACCAGCGATGTGAACAGCGCCACATCGCAGTTTTTCGTCAACTTGAGGGACAACGACTCCCTCGATCACTCCCGTGGCAATTTTGGCTACGCCGTTTTCGGCAAGGTCAGCAAGGGCATGGACGTGATCGACAAGATTGCTGCCGTCAAGACTGGCCGGAAGAAAGGCTTCGAAGACGTGCCGGTCGAGCCCGTGATCATGATCAGCGCGAAACGGGACGCCGCCAAAGCCTGACCCCGATGGTGGGGAAAACCTCGCGCGTGGGCCGGGCTCTGTGGTGGCTGCTGGGCTGCATCGGCGTATTGATCGCCGTCAGCCTTGGTCTTGTCGTCGCGTTGCGCTGGCTGCATCCGCCGACCACGGCTTTTATGCTGGCGGCGAAGAAAGATGACGGGCTGCGGTATACGTGGGTGAATCTGGACCGCATCTCGCCGAATCTGCCGCTGGCGGTGATCGCTTCCGAAGACCAGAAATTCCCGGAGCATGGTGGCTTCGACGTGCAAGCCATCGAAAAGGCTTACGCGCTGAACCAGCACCGCCATCAGATTCACGGCGCGAGCACCATCAGTCAGCAGGTCGCCAAAAACCTGTTTCTCTGGTCCGGACGCAGTTACGTGCGCAAAGGCCTGGAGGTTTACTTCACAGTGCTCATCGAAGCGTGCTGGCCGAAGCGACGCATACTCGAGATGTATCTGAACGTCGCGCAGTTCGGGCCCGGCACATTCGGCGCGGAGGCGGCCTCGCAGCGATTTTTCCATGAGTCTGCAGCGCGTCTGAATCGCAGCGATGCTGCCACGCTTGCGGCGGTGCTGCCGAATCCTGAGCGTTTTTCGGCTGCAACGCCGTCGGCCTACATTCAAGGCCGCCGGACCTGGATACTAGGTCAGATGCAGGCTCTCGGCGGCTCCGAGATGCTGGACGAGATCGACGCGTACCCGGGCCGGCACCCTTAGGATGTGGTCGAGTATCGCGGGAATCTCAAAAACCGCGCGATTGTGGATGCGTCGTACGCCGCGGCGAAAGTGCGCCATATGCGCGATCACGTCCGCAACTCCCACCCGTATCGATTTGTACGAGTCGAGCACCGCACCGGTATCGTTTTGCAGCACCCATTCGGCGTTATAGCGCTCCTGCGGCATGGTCCAGGCATTCCTCACCACGATAACCGGCAGGCCATTGTGGACCGCTTCGCTGATACTCCCAGGGCCAGGCTTGCCGATAAAGAAATCGGCGAGTCGCATGTAGGTGCGCATCTGTGAAGTGAAGCCCAGCACGAGGCGTGCCGCCGAAGCCCGCATTGCGCGCAGCTCGGCGGCGAGCGCTGCATTGTGTCCGCAGATCAGGATAAGTTGGACATCGTCGAGGCGCTTGGCGATCCGCCGCATGACGCGCGACCCGTGGCCGCCGAACATGACGATACCAACGGGCCGCTCAGGGTCAAATCCAAGCTTGCGCAACTCGCCGTTTCGTTCCATCGCGAAGTCTGCATAGTGATCCGGGTGGATGATCATGCCGGAGCTTTCGTGCACGAGCGCGGGATTGCAACCGGCCGACAGCGCCTGGCGCACCGCGAACGGCGTCCCGCAGACATAGTGCTGGGCCTGACGGGGTTCAATCCAGAAATGCGGCGGCAGGTCGGCGAAGTCGGTCAGCACGGTGACATACGGCGCGCTCGGTTGCGCCATCGCCAGTCCTTGGTACATCGCCCGATTGAAGTTCGGCAACAGTGAAACGACCATGTCCGGCCTGGTGCGGGCCCAGTGGCGACGCAACCGACTGACCAACGACTTATGGCTCAAGCGGATCGCCGCCTGCAGCACACGCAGCTCCTGCGCGAGACCGATGGTCCAGCCGCGCGCCAGCCGAGCGTTGTAGTACTGCTCCGGCTTCATGCCCGTGGTCTTCTTGAATATGTCCTTCGGATCGAGCACGTCAAACAGGTTGACCAACCGCGCCTGCCAATCGAGTCCGCTTGCGCGGATAGCGGCTTCCAACGCAATGGCCGCCGCTCGATGCCCACCACCGGCATTGAAATACACCAGATCGACTGCTTTCATACCGGCGCATTCTGCGCATACTGTGTGACCGGCCGATGAAAACCAGACGCTTACCTTTTATTGCCTTTGCTTGCTGCCTCCTGCTCGGGCTCGCGTCACCGAGCGCGCATGCGCTGGGCGAGCACATCAGTCACGGTCGTTTCAAAGACGTCGTGGTGTACAAACCGCAAGGCGTGCCGAAAAGCTTCGTCCTGTTCCTGTCGGGCGATGCCGGCTGGAATGCGGCGGCGGAACGCGGTGCACTGGCCTTGGCGGAGCACGGGGCTCTAGTGGCGGGTATCAACACCCTCGACCTGAAACAGAACCTGGCGGCTGACGCAGCGCAATGCGTGTTTCCCGATGGAGATCTGGAAAACTTGAGCCACTTCGTGCAGGCCTACTTCCATAATCCTGGCTATCGCTTGCCCATATTGGTCGGTCTCGAATCGGGCGCCTCGCTCGCCTACGCCATGCTCGTGCAAGCGCCGAAAGATACTTTCGCCAGTGCGTTGACCGTCGACTTTTGCGCGCAGTTCGAACTTGCGAAACCCTTGTGCAAGGGATCAGGACTCGAGTTCAGCCGCAGCGCCGACGGCCGCAGCGTGCGCTGGTCTCCGGCCGCCGCACTCGGCAACCCTTGGGTCAATTTGCAAGTGAGTCCCGGCAACTGCCCCGTCCGAGAGCAGCGTGAATTCATCGCCAAGATTGACGGCGCAGCAGGCGTGACCTTGCCCGCGGTGAATACCGATGCGCCCTTGCTGGCCGCCTTCGAAAAGCTGCAGGCAATCAACTTGGCGTCTACCACTCCTGCGCCGGCGGTGCTGGGCGATCTGCCGGTGGTCGAGGTACCCGCGCAAGCCGGCGAGACGCCGTCGGATACGTTCGCCATCATCATCTCCGGTGACGGCGGTTGGGCAGGCATTGATCAGTCCGTTGCCGCCGCACTCACGGCAAAAGGCATCGCCGTGGTGGGCCTCGATTCGTTGCGATACTTTTGGACGGCACGAACGCCTGCCGGCATTGGTGCCGATATCGACAAACTGATTCGCTACTACACCAAGGCATGGCGCAAGAGCCGCGTGCTGCTCATTGGCTACAGTCAGGGCGCCGACGTTCTGCCATTTGCAGTGAACCGTCTGCCTGAAGCCACACGCTCAAGCGTGGCGCTGACCGCGATCCTGGGCATGTCCGAGCACGCGCTATTCGAATTTCACGTCACGAGCTGGATCGCGGATGACAAGTCTGGACCGCTGACGATGCCCGAGGTCGAGCGAATTCGCTCCATGCCTGTTCTGTGTATCTATGGTCAGGAGGAGGACGATTCGCTTTGCCCCAAGCTCGACCCCAAAAAGGTGACCGTGGTCAAGGTCAAAGGCGGCCACCATTTTGATGGCAATTATGCGGAACTGGCGCAGATCATCTTGAACACTGCAGCCGCGCCGGCCCGTCCATAGCAAAAGCGCAACTTAAGCCAAGGCGACGTCGTTGAGGGTGGTATACCTCTGCGCTCTCCAAGAGGTTATGCGTATGAGCAAATTTCCGGCAGCGATCTGCGTGATGGGTTTTTTAGGATTTGCGCTGCTTTCAGCCCACCTGGCGCGCAGCAACGAGAGTGCCGTGGCGATCCCTGCCGCGGTGACCGACAATCCCAAGGCTGCGGGGCCTTTGCAAACCGCCGTCCTGGCGGGTGGCTGTTTCTGGGGCGTCCAGGGCGTCTATCAGCATGTCGCGGGCGTGAAAAAAGTGGTCGCCGGTTACGCGGGTGGGGGTCAGACCACTGCGCACTATGAGGTAGTCGGTTCGGGCATCACGGGACACGCCGAGTCCGTGCAGATTCAATTCGACCCGCAGCAGATCACGTACGGCGAGATCCTGCGCATTTATTTTTCCGTCGCGCATGACCCGACCTTACGCAATCGCCAGGGACCGGATTCCGGCACCCAATACCGATCCGCTATTTTTCCGGTCGATGACACCCAGAAGAACATCGCCTTGCGTTACATCGCGCAACTCGACCAGGCGCACCTCTACGGCTCTCCCATCGCCACGGTCGTGGAAACGAACAAAGGGTTTTATCCCGCCGAGGCATATCACCAGGACTATCTGGAAAATAATCCGCGGCAGCCATACATCGTGATCAACGACCTTCCCAAAGTGCACAATCTGCAGCGCATGTTCCCGGATCTGTACCGCGACAAACCCGTCCTGGTCGCGGATACGCGCGCCGCGCGCTAATACCCGGATCCGTCAGGTGGTAAGCACCACGCGAAAGCGCGCTTTACCGCTCATCATGTGCGCATAAGCCTGTGCCGCGCTGGCGAGCGGAAAGGTCTCGATCATCGGCCGGACACCGGCGAGCACGCTGAGTTTCAACGTGTCCTCAGAGTCGGAGGCCGTCCCTGAAGGCCAGCCGGCGATGGAACGGCGCGCAGAGATGAGCAGCAGCGGCGGCACTTCGATGGGGTCGCCGGTGGCGCCGACGATGACGAGTTTGCCGTCGATCCCGAGCCCGGCTACGACTGCGCTCATCGTTTTGGCATCGGTGACGGTTGCGAGGATCACGCGTGCTCCGCCCATCTTGGTCAACTCTTCCGCTGGATTTTGCGTCGTGCTGTCGATGTAGACGTGCGCACCCAGCTTTTTTGCGAGAGGCCCTTTGTCAGCGCCACGGGCGATGGCGACGGTCCTGAAGCCCATCTTCGCGGCAAACTGAACGCCCAAATGTCCAAGGCCGCCGACACCGAGGATTGCAACCAGGTCGCCGACCTGAGCACCACTGTGGCGCAGGGAGTTGAACGTCGTGATGCCGGCGCAGAGCAGCGGCGCCGCATCTTCTGATTTCAGGTCTTCCGGAATCGACGCCAGCGCCTCGAATGGTGCAAGCATGTATTCGGCATAACCGCCGTCGTAGGAAATACCCGGAATCTGGCCCTGTGTGCAGGTGATGAAATCGCCGCGTCGACATGAATTGCAGTGGCCGCAATGACCGCCGTGCCAGCCCACCCCCACGCGCATGCCCTTTTTCCAATCCGGCACGTCTGCTCCGACGGCGTCGATGATGCCGACCACTTCGTGGCCGGGCACACGTGGATACTGGATACCGGGAAAAGCGCCTGCCACCGTAAACATATCGCTGTGACAGATACCGCAGGCCTGCACCTTGATCAGCACCTGCCGCGGCGCCGGGCTGGGAATGTCGCGCTCGACGACCTCAAGGGGGGCGTTTGGCTTGGCGACTTGAACGACTTTCATACGGGGCATGTGCGACTCCAGAGATTTTCCGATGCACGTAGAGTAACGCGTGTGACCCGCGAAGGGGGGATGACGCCATTGGGCGTCGAAATGCCAACCTGCCCCCGACGCCTCGACCCGGCGTTTGCTACGCGGCGTTCGCCTCGGCATCGGTCGCCGGGTCATAGCCAAGGTTAGGTGCGAGCCAGCGCTCAGCTTCTGCCAGCGTCATGCCCTTGCGTTGCGCATAGCTCTTCACCTGATCGCGATCAATCTGGCCGACGCCGAAATAATGGGATTGCGGGTGTGAAAAATAGAAGCCACTGACCGCCGCGGTCGGCAGCATCGCGAACGACTCGGTCAAGTGCACTCCCGCATTGCGGTCCGCGTCGAGCATGCGCCACAAAGTCGCCTTTTCCGTGTGGTCCGGGCAGGCTGGGTACCCCGGCGCCGGGCGGATGCCGCGATATTCCTCCCGGATCAGGCCAACGTTGTCGAGATGCTCCTGTGCGGCGTAGCCCCAGAACTCGCGCCGGACGCGCTCATGCATACGTTCGGCGATCGCTTCAGCAAGCCGGTCCGCCAACGCCTTGAGCATGATGCTGCTGTAGTCATCGTGATTGGCTTCGAAGCGTGCCACGTGCGCATCGATACCGATACCCGCGGTCACCGCGAACGCGCCAATGTAATCCGCGCGGCCGCTGGCGGTCGGCGCGATGAAGTCCGCCAGGCAGAGCTGCGCCTGCTCAGTCGTCTTGGGCTTTTGCTGGCGCAGGTTGTGCAGTTTGAACGCCGCGTGTTGCCGTGATTCATCAGCATATACATGCACGTCATCCTCGCCGGAGGTGTTGGCCGGAAAGAAACCGATCACCGCACGCGCCTTCAACCAGCGCTCCTGCACGAGTTGGTCCAACATGCGGCGCGCATCGCGGTACAAACTGCTCGCCGCTTCGCCGATCACGGCATCGGAAAGCACGTCCGGAAATTTACCGGCGAATTCCCAGGCATGAAAGAACGGCATCCAATCGATGTATGGCACCAGTTCATCGAGCGGATAGTCTGCAAACGTCTTGACGCCTAAAAAACCCGGCACCGGCGGCGTATACCCCGACCAGTCGATCTTGAATTTCCGGGCACGCGCCTGCGGCAGTGACAGCTGCGGCGCTTTGGCACCCTTGTTGCGATGTTGCTCGCGACGCCGCTCATGGTCAGCCTTGATGCCGGCCACGTACGCGTCGCGGGTCGCGGGCGTCACCAGTTGCTGACACACGCCCACCGAGCGGGATGCATCCTTGACATAGATGACCGCCCCCGCATATTGCGGGTCGATTTTGACAGCGGTATGCGCGGGCGACGTCGTCGCCCCGCCAATGAGCAGCGGTTGCGTGTAGCCGAGGCGCTGCATTTCCCGCGCCACGTGCACCATCTCGTCCAGCGACGGGGTGATCAGACCGGAAAGCCCGATGAGCTGTGCGCCCTCACGCGTGGCGGCCTCCAGAATGCGCTCGCACGACACCATCACCCCGAGATCGATCACTTCGAAATTGTTGCATTGGAGCACCACACCCACAATGTTTTTACCGATGTCGTGCACGTCGCCCTTGACCGTCGCCATGACGACTTTGCCGTTCGAGCGACCCGCGCCGGACTTTTCCATCTCGATGTAAGGCGTCAACACCGATACCGCTTTTTTCATGACGCGTGCCGACTTCACCACCTGCGGCAGGAACATCTTGCCCGCTCCGAACAGGTCGCCGACGATGTTCATCCCGTCCATCAACGGCCCTTCGATGACGTCGAGCGGTCGCACCGCCTGCAGCCGCGCCTCTTCGGTGTCAGCAAGCACGAACTCATCCATGCCCTTGATCAACGCGTGCTGCAATCGCTCTGCAACCGGCAGCTTGCGCCATTCCAGATCGTCGACGCGTTTGATCGCACCGCCGCCTTTGAAGCGCTCGGCGGTTTCCAGCAGTCGTTCGGTTGCGTCTGCGCGGCGCGCCAGGATCACGTCCTCGACACGTTCCCGTAGTTCGGCATCGATGTCCGCGTAGATGGCCAATTGCCCGGCATTGACGATGCCCATGGTCATGCCGGCGCGGATCGCATGGTAGAGAAACACCGAATGCATGGCTTCGCGTACCGGCTCGTTACCGCGGAAGGAAAACGAAACGTTGCTGACGCCACCACTGACCTGCACCATCGGCATGCGCTCTTTGATGGCGGCCGTGGCTTCGATGAAATCCAGGCCGTAGCGATTGTGTTCCTCGATTCCGGTGGCGACCGCAAAGATGTTCGGGTCGAACACGATGTCTTCAGCCGGGAAACCGGCCTTTTCCGTCAGCAGGGCGAACGCACGTTCACAAATGGAAACCTTGCGCTCGAGCGTGTCGGCCTGGCCCTTCTCGTCGAAAGCCATCACCACCACGGCGGCGCCGTACATCATGATTTTCTTCGCCTGCGCGAGAAACGACTCCTCACCCTCCTTCAGGCTGATCGAATTGACAACCGCCTTGCCTTGCACACATTTGAGTCCCGCCTCGATCACGCTCCACTTGGACGAGTCGATCATCACGGGTACCCGGGCAATGTCGGGCTCGCCCGCAATCAGGCTCAAAAACCTTGCCATGGCCGCGGCTGAATCCAACATGCCCTCGTCCATGTTCACGTCGATCATCTGCGCGCCGCTCGCCACCTGCTGACGCGCGACGTCGACCGCAGTCGCATAGTCACCGGCCTCGATGAGCTTGCGAAACTTGGCCGACCCCGTGACGTTGGTACGCTCGCCTACGTTGACGAACAAACTGCTTGCATCGATGCTCAAAGGCTCGAGCCCGCTCAAACGCAGGGCACGTGGAATCGAAGGCAATGCTCGCGGCGGGATGTCCCGCACCGCGCCCGCAATCGCGCGGATATGCTCCGGCGTAGTGCCGCAGCAGCCGCCCAACATGTTGACAAAGCCGCTGCGGGCAAACTCCTGCAGAATGCTCGCGGTCTCTTCCGGCGTTTCGTCGTACTCGCCGAATGCATTCGGCAGACCCGCATTCGGATAAGCGAGCACGAAGGTATCGGCGATGCGGGACAGTTCCTGCACGTAAGGTCGCAACTGTTTGGCGCCCAACGCACAGTTCAGGCCAATCATGGTGGGACGTGCATGCCGCACGGAGTTCCAGAATGCCTCGGTGGTTTGACCGGACAAGGTGCGGCCTGATGCATCGGTGATGGTGCCCGACACCAGAATGGGCAGGTCCACGCCGAGCTCATCATAGAGCGCGCGGATTGCGAACAAGGCCGCCTTGGCGTTCAGCGTATCGAATACTGTCTCCACCAACAGCATGTCGACGCCGCCATCCAGGAGCGCCCGCGCCGCCTCGGTGTAGCCCTGTGTCAATTGATCGAAGTCGATGTTGCGAAAACCGGGATCGTTGACGTCGGGCGACAAGGAAGCGGTGCGGCTGGTCGGGCCCAGCGCCCCAGCCACGAAGCGTTGCACGCCGGTCGCGGCGGTCACTTCATCCGCAACGCGGCGCGCGAGTCGTGCCGCCTCGAAGTTGAGTTCCGCGACCACGGACTCCATACCGTAGTCCGCCTGGGACACGGAGTTGGAGTTGAAGGTATTGGTCGAGATGACGTCGGCGCCCGCTTCCAGATACTCGCGATGGATGCCCGCGATGAGGTCCGGTTGCGTCAGCACCAGCAGGTCGTTGTTGCCGCGCAGGTCCGAAGGCCATGCAGCAAAGCGCTCGCCGCGGAATTGCGACTCCGTCAATTTATGACGCTGGATCATCGTGCCCATGGCACCGTCCAGGATGAGCAGCCGCTTGTCCAGCATCTTCCGGAATGCGGTCGTCACGCGACCCTCGCCTCGCGCAGGCCTGGCCGGATGTCCAATGCGTGACAGATCGCGTAGGTCAACTCAGCCCTGTTCAGCGTGTAAAAATGAAACTCATCGACACCGTGTTGTCGCAGGCGCTGCACCTGCTCGATGGCGACGTGCGCGGCAATCATGCGGCGCGTGTCTGCATCGTCGTCGAGGCCTTCGAAGCGGCGCCGCAACCAATCCGGCACCGACGCCCCGCAGCGCGCTGCGAAACGCAGCATGTGCGGGAAACGCGTGATGGGGAGGATTCCAGGCACGAGGTTGATGTGGATACCCCGCGCCGTACAACGATCGCGATAACGCAGATACGCATCGGTGTCGAAGAAGAATTGTGTGATCGCACGGCCCGCGCCTGCATCCACCTTGCGCTGCAGATTGTCGATATCGGCGTCCACCGTGCCGGTCTCAGGGTGGCCTTCCGGATAGGCCGCGACCGACATCTCGAACGGACCCACCTGTTTCAGCCCTTCAACGAGATCCGATGCATAGGCAAAGCCGCGCGGATGCGGCAGATAGGTGCCCTCGGCCGATAACTGCTGCGCCGGCGCGTCGCCCCGTAGCGCCACCAGATCGCGCACGCCCTGGCGCCAATAATCCCGCGCGACCTCGAGCACTTCCTCACGCGATGCTCCGACGCACGTCAGGTGCGGCGCCACCCGCAGATTGGTTTCTCGCAGGATGCGCAGGACACACTCATGCGTCCGGGTTCGGGTCGACCCATCGGCGCCGTAGGTCACCGAGACGAAGTTCGGCTGCAAGGGCGCAAGGCGCTGCACTGCCGTCCACAACTGCGCAACCATCCCATCGTCGCAGGGCGGGAAAAACTCAAAAGAAACCGCGACCGAATTCGGCATAACGCTCCCACAGGGATTCTCACGCCTGACAGAATGCGTGAACCTCGACTATGATGCTACTTCATTCTTTTCATATCGAACATGAAGGGCGCTCATGGCCTCAACGGCCCTTGAATTACGCCATCTGGAAACACTGCTGGCGCTGGCGGAGTGCGGCAGCCTTTCAAAAGCGGCTGCGCGGCTGTTTTTAACCCAATCCGCTCTTTCGCATCAACTGCGGGCGCTGGAAAGCCATTATGGCGCCGCCCTCGTCGAGAAGAATACGCGTCCGCTCCGCTTCACGGCCATAGGACATCGCCTGCTGCGTCTGGCCCGCACGGTGTTGCCCGCCGTCGCGGAGGCGGGCCGCGATGTCGCACGTCTGGCACAGGGACACGCAGGACCGCTACGGGTGGCGGTCCAGTGTCACAATTGTTTCGATTGGCTGATGCCGGCGATGGACGCGTACCGCGAGCTCTGGCCGGAGGTGGAACTCGACATCATCTCCGGCTTCGTGATCGACCCTTTGCCACTGCTGGTTCAAGGCGCGGCAGAACTTGCCGTCATCCACGATGCCCAGGACGCGCAGCCCAATATCACCTTCAGTCCGTTGTTTCGCTACGAAAGCGTGGCACTCATGAGCCCCCGGCACCCTTTGGCCGCCAAGCCGTTCTTGGAAGCAGCCGATTTCGCCGGCGAAACGCTGATCACCTACCCCGTGCCGGATGAAATGCTCGATGTCATGAAACATGTGCTGACGCCTGCCGGCGTTGACCCGAAGCGACGCACCGCGGAACTCACCGTCGCGATATTGCAGCTGGTGGCGAGCGGCCGCGGCATTGCTGCGCTGCCGTCCTGGACCGTGGGTAACTATATCGAACGCGGCTATGTGGTATCGCGCCCTATCGGCAAAAGCGGTCTGTATTGCGCCCTCTATGCAGCCACGACGGACAATCATGCGGAGGCCGCCTACATCAAAGAGTTCATCGCGTTGACCCGTGCGCAGAGCTTGACCGAGTTGGCGGGAGTGTCCGCCCTGTAAGGGACCGGCGATCGGTCAGTGCTGTCAGGAATGCAACCAAGTCGGCGACCTCTGCATCGCTCAATGCCGGACGGCCACCTACGCCTGAAGCGAATGGCGCGGCGACCTCGACGTTGGGCCAAAAGCGCGCCGGCAGATCGTCCGTCCTGCGGGGTTTGCCCGCCGCCGTCAACGGATACCACTTTCGCGGTTCGGCATCGCGCGACGCATAGAAACGCACCGCCTCCGCCAGCGAACTCGCGACGCCGTTGTGGAAAAAAACGCGTCGCACCGCGACGTTGCGCAAAGTTGGCGTACGAAACATTCCGCAGTAAGCGCTGCGGTCCGACAAGTCGGCACGCAGCGGACCGCAGAGACCCAGGTCGATATATTTTGGATCCCGGTTGGCAGGAATCGCGCTGTTCCGCGGTACGCCCAGGGCGGCATAGCCATAATCCGTGAATTGCGGCAAGTTGCCTCGGCGCATCTGGCTCGGATGACAGCGCGCGCAATTACCCTTCGCAGGATCATTGAAGAGTCCGAGCCCGCGAGTTTCCGCAGCGCTCAAAACGCCGCGCCCGCGCAGATAGGCGTCGTACTTGCTGTCATACGGATAAAATTCGTCCGGACTCTGCTGGTAGGTCTCGAGTGCCAGCAGCACCGCTTTGAAGCCCAACGTGGGGTCCGCAATGACGCCGTCACCGAAGAGGGCGCCAAACGCCGCGGAGTATGTGCCGCGCAATCTTGCGACCATACGTGCGGGGTCGACGTTGGCCATCTCGAACGGCGACAATAGCGGCAATGCTGCCTGTGCGTGCGCCGACTGTGCCCGTCCGTCCCAGCCGCGGCCACCGGCCGGGCCTTGATCGACGCTGTCGTCACCGTCGTCGTCAACGAAGTGCTCGGTGAAGGGCGGCACGTTCTGCGCATACATCAGTGACGGCACAGCCCGCAGGCCAGGTCGTCTGCCGTCAGCGCCTGCAGAGCGCACCGGCGCGCCATCCGGGGGGCCGAAGGCATGTGCCGGGTCGTGACACGACGCACACGATACCCGTCCGGAAGCCGACAGTAGTGGCTCGGTAAAGAGTCGACGACCGAGCGCCGTCAACGCGCTCGAGTCAGGCTGCCGCGGGAAAGAATTCGCATAAAACGGCGTCGGTTCCGCCTGAGCATCCGCGTGAGTACCGCCCGGTAACAAGCAAAGCAGCAGGCACAGGCCACGCGCGCGACTCATGCGCTGTGCAACTCAGTGCACTGAACTGCCGCTGTCCGCCACGTTGTCATTGAACAGTTTCGCCGCATCGACGGCATCGAACAGATAGGCGCGGTTGCAGAAATCGCATTGCACCTCGACCTCACCCCGTTCCGCGATGATGGAACGCACTTCGGTCTCGCCCAGCCCCTGCAGCATTCCAGCAACACGATCACGTGAGCAGCGGCAACGGAAATAGACGGGCGCCGGCTCGAACATGCGTACGTCGTCTTCATTGAAGAGACGATGCAAAATTTCCGCATCGGAGAGCGTGCGTAGCTCCTCCGGCGTCAACGTATCACCGATGAGTTGCACGCGCCGCCACGCATCGTCCACCGCAGATTGCTCCGCGGGCGTCGTCTTGTCGCCCGGCAGCCTCTGCAGCAGCATGCCGGCGACGCCGTGTTCGTCGGCGTACAACCACAGGCGCGTCGGCAACTGCTCGGAATGCTCGAAGTAGGCTTGCAACGATTCGGCCAGACGCCCGCCGACGATCGGCACGATTCCCTGGTACCGCTGCGCGCTGTCGCTGGTCTCGAGCGTGACGCTTAAATTTCCGACGCCAAACAGATCTCCTATCTTGCTGTCGGTCTCGAAATCGCCTTCGCGATGCCGCGCAA
Source organism: uncultured Steroidobacteraceae bacterium (assembly GCA_964658805.1). Taxonomy (GTDB): domain Bacteria; phylum Pseudomonadota; class Gammaproteobacteria; order Steroidobacterales; family Steroidobacteraceae; genus Bog-1198. The sequence continues at coordinate 27,013 of CAZZZU010000004.1, read as the reverse complement.
GGCCCCGCACGCCGAGCCCTTCAGTGCATTGCACCAGTAACAGATGAACCGCGCCATCGCCCTGTAGCTGCAAAGACAGCACGCCCTCGAACTTGATGGTGGCGGCAAGCAACAGGGCCGCCGCAACGGCTTCACCCAAAACGTCGCGCACACCGGCCGGATACTGCCGATGCTCGATCAATGCGCGCCACGCCGCATCGACGTGCACCACATGGCCGCGGATCGGATAAGCATCGAAGATGAAGCGGTGCAACCTGTCGAGATCGTGCATCAAGGCCCGGCGAGCTTCTTCTTCAGCAAATCGTTCAGTTGCGCCGGGTTGGCCTTGCCGCCGGTGGATTTCATCACCTGGCCCACGAAAAAGCCGAATAATTTATCTTTACCCGAGCGGTAGTCCGCCAGTTGTTTCGGATTTGCCGCCATGACGGCATCGATCATCCCTTCGATGGCGCCCGTATCCGTGATTTGTTTCAGACCCTTCGACTCGATGATCACGTCTGCCGACTGGTCCGCCGTCCACATGGTCTCGAATACTTCCTTGGCAATCTTGCCGGAAATGGTGTCATCCACGATGCGCGCCAAGAGGCCGCATAGTTGCTGCGGTTGCACCCTGGACGCGCCGATTTCCAGCCCGTCCCGATTGAGCGCGCTCGACAGCTCGCCCATCACCCAGTTCGCCGCAAGTTTCGCGTGTGCCGAGCCCAGCTGCGCCACCACCGCCTCGAAGTAGGCGCCGAGTTCACGACTCGCACTCAGTACGGCAGCATCGTAGAACGACAAGCCAAACTCACGGGCGAAGCGCGCAGCCTTGGCGTCCGGCAACTCCGGCAGTTCGGCCCGCACCGCTTCGATGAAGGCAGCGTCGACCTCGACCGGCAGCAGGTCCGGATCGGGGAAGTAACGATAATCGTTCGCCTCCTCCTTCGAACGCATCGACCGCGTTTCATCTCTATCCGAATCGTACAGCCGCGTTTCCTGCACCACCTTGCCGCCGCCGTCGATGACGTCGATCTGGCGCGCTATCTCGAATTGAATGGCCTTCTCGACAAAGCGAAACGAATTTACATTCTTGATTTCGGCGCGCGTGCCCAGCTTTTCCTGGCCACGCGGCCTGACCGACACGTTGGCATCACAACGAAACGAACCTTCCTGCATATTGCCGTCGCAGATTTCGAGATAGCGCACCAGCGTATGAATTTTCTTCATGTACGCGACGGCTTCTTTGGCGGAACGCAGGTCCGGCTCCGAGACGATTTCAAGCAGCGGGGTGCCCGCGCGATTCAGATCGATACCGCTGGCCTGCGCAAGCCGTCCGGCGAGTCCTTCATGCACAGACTTGCCGGCATCTTCCTCCAGATGCGCGCGCGTAATGCCGACCGTCTTGATCACGCCGTCGTCCAGCATGATGTCGATCGAACCCGCGGACACCACCGGCAATTCGTACTGACTGATTTGATAGCCCTTCGGCAGGTCGGGATAAAAGTAATTCTTGCGGGCGAAAACCGAGCGCCGCGCGACTTTCGCGCCCACGGCGAGTCCAAACTTGACCGCCATTTTGACGGCCTCCGCATTCAACACGGGCAGCACGCCCGGATATGCGAGGTCCACCAGGTCTGCCTGCGTGTTCGGTGGCGCACCGTACGCCGTGGCCGAGCCTGAAAAAATCTTGGACCGCGTCGCAAGCTGCGCATGAATTTCGAGTCCGATGACGACTTCCCACTCGGCCATCACTCGTACCCACGCGCGCTGCGTTTGTGCCAGTCGGTGGCGAGCTGGTAGCGATGCGCAGCATTCAACAGCTTGCCTTCCGAAAAATGCGGCCCGATCAGCTGCATGCCCATCGGCAGGCTGTCGATGAATCCGCACGGCACAGACATCGCCGGCAAGCCGGCGAGATTGGCGCTCACCGTGTAGATATCGATCAAGTACATGGTGACGGGATCGTCGACCTTGGCGCCGATATCGAACGCCGGCGTCGGGGTGGTGGGCCCGATGAGCAGGTCCACCTGACCGAACGCTGTGCGAAAATCATCGGTGATCAGGCGGCGTACCTTTTGCGCTTTCAGGTAATAGGCATCGAAATACCCTGCCGACAGGACGTAGGTGCCGGTCATGATGCGGCGCTTCACCTCGGTGCCGAAGCCCTCACCGCGCGAACGCTTGTAGAGGTCGAGCAGATCCTTGGGGTTGTCGCAGCGATGACCGAAGCGCACGCCGTCGAAGCGTGACAGATTCGATGAACATTCCGCCGGGGCCACCACGTAGTAGGTGGGAACTGAGAGCGGCAGATGCGGCAAGCTAACTTCGACGGTCTCGGCGCCCATGTCGCGGTAAATCCGCAGGGCGTCTTGGATCAGGTCGTTGGCTCGCGACTCCAGGCCTTCGAAGAATTCGCGCAGTATGCCTATCTTCAGACCCTTGAGCGGCGCATCCAGGCCGACTGAATAGTCAGGCACAGTGGCATCGATGCTGGTGGAATCGCGTGGATCAAATCCTGCAATGGCCTGCAGTACCGGCGCTGCGTCCGCGGCAGACTGCGCGAAGACGCCGGCCTGATCCAGGCTCGAGGCAAAAGCAATCATGCCGTAGCGCGAGACGCGCCCATAGGTCGGCTTGATGCCCGTCACACCCGTGAGCGCCGCAGGTTGACGGATCGAGCCGCCGGTGTCGGTACCGGTTGCCACGGGCGCAAGTCTCGCTGCCACTGCGGCAGCCGAGCCTCCGGATGAGCCACCGGGAACTTTCGCGGTATTCCACGGATTTCGAACCGGGCCGTAGTAGCTGTTCTCGTTGGAGGAGCCCATCGCGAATTCGTCCATGTTCGCCTTGCCGAGCATCACTGCGCCGGCGGCCTTGAGGCGCGCCACCACGGTCGCATCGTAGGGCGCGACAAAGTTGTCGAGCATGCGCGAGCCGCAGCTGGTTCGGACACCGTCGGTACAAAAGATGTCCTTGTGAATCAGCGGCACACCCAGCAGGGGCACGCGCTCACCTGCCTTGAGCCGCAGGTCAGCGGCCTGCGCATCGGCGAGCGCACGTTCAAAGGTCGGCGTGATCACAGCGTTCAGGCCCGGGTTGAGTCGCTCGATCCGTTCGATAAAATGACGCGTCAGGTCGACGCTCGAAACCTCGCCCGACCTCAAGCGGTCGGCCAGTTCGCCGATAGATAGGGTATGCAGCATCGTCTTAACGTTTAGGGTTATTCAATGACTCGAGGGACAACGTACAGGCCCGCAGTCACAGCCGGCGCATTGGTCTGATATTTTTCGTGCTGATCCGTCTCAGTGACCTCATCGGCACGCAGCCGCTGATGCTGACCATCGAGTGGATGCGCAAGCGGTAGCACGTCACCGGTATCCACGCGCGCGAGCTCGTCGACAAAATTGACGATGCTCGACAAGCTGGTCACGTAGACCGGCATTTCTTCTTCGGTAACGGCCAGTCGTGCGAGGTGCGCGATCTTTTCGACGTCTTGACGGGTCAGGCTCATAAAGGTGTTCAAAGTGCGCAGCAATTCACGCTAATAGAGCCACTCGGATGATACACGTTGCCTTGTGATATGTCTTATCGGTTGTTACATTAGCGCAACTTTTTCAACCCCAATTTTTCAAGAAAAAATACCCCATGTTCAAACGCCTTAGAGGTTATTTCTCAAATGACCTCTCAATCGATCTTGGAACCGCAAACACTCTGATCTACGTGCGCGAGCGGGGCATCGTCCTCAACGAACCGTCGGTCGTCGCGGTGCAGGACGAGCCTACCCGTGGCGGCAAGATCATCGTCGCTGTCGGCGTTGAGGCGAAGAATATGCTCGGCCGTACGCCGGGTCACATCACGGCTGTCCGTCCGATGAAAGACGGCGTGATCGCAGATTTCACCTATACCGAAAAAATGCTGCAGTACTTCATCAAGAAGGTGCACGGCAATCGCTTCCTGAGTCCGAGTCCGCGTGTCCTGGTCTGCGTGCCGTTCGGCTCGACCCAGGTCGAACGCCGGGCTATCAAGGAATCGGCCGAAGGCGCCGGTGCACGTAGCGTCGACATCGTTCCCGAACCGATGGCCGCAGCGGTCGGCGCAGGACTACCGGTGCAGGAAGCGCGCGGCTCCATGGTGCTCGATATCGGCGGCGGCACCTCGGAAGTGGCGGTCATTTCCCTGAACGGCATCGTCTATGCGGCCAGTGTGCGCATCGGTGGCGACAAGTTCGATGAAGCCATTACGAACTACGTGCGACGTAATTACGGCATTCTGATCGGCGAGGCCACTGCCGAACGCATCAAACTCGAAATCGGCTCGGCTTATCCGGGCCAGACGGTACGCGAAATCTCGGTCAAGGGACGCAATCTTTCCGAGGGCGTGCCACGCAGCTTCACGCTGAACTCCAATGAGATACTCGAAGCGCTGCAGGAGCCGCTGCAAGGCATCGTCGGAGCCGTGAAGCAGGCACTGGAACAAACGCCGCCCGAACTCGGCGCGGACGTGGCGGAACGCGGCATCGTTCTGACCGGCGGCGGCGCATTGCTGCGCGATGTCGACAAACTGCTCATGGAGGAGACCGGTCTGCCCGTAGTGGTTGCGGACGATCCGCTCACCTGCGTGGCCCGCGGTGGCGGCAGGATCCTCGAACTTACCGAGGAACATGGTCCGGGCATTTTCGGACTGGAGTAGTTCCGGCGACGGGGACGCTTAATTACCCGTGGTCGCATTTCGCAATACCGAAACATCTGGGCGCGTCACGGGGCTGCTGCTCCGCTGTGTGATTTACAGCCTGCTCGCGCTTGGCCTGATCATCGTGGACAAACGCTATGATCACCTCAGCAAGATCCGCCGCCTGCTGTCCATCGTCGCCTATCCGGTGCAAGTAGCGGTCGCCAGCCCATTTGAGGGTTGGGACTGGTTTCGGGAAAGTGTCACCACCCGCGATGTTCTCCGTGCCGACAAGGCACGGCTCGAATCGGAGCTGCGTCTCGCACAGTTCAAACTGCAACGCTACGCAGCGCTCGAAGCCGAAGCGCAGCGACTGCGGGCGCTGCGTGAAAGTACCGCCAGCGTCACGGACCGGATCCTGATCGGCGCGATCATGGACGTGAGCCTCGATCCGTTTCGGCAACGCGTGCTGGTCGACAAGGGCGCGCATGACGGCGTCTTCGTCGGACAGGCGGTGGTCGATGCCAACGGCGTGTTCGGGCAGGTGGCGCGCATCAACGAATTGACCAGCGAAGTCATTTTGCTGAGCGACGCGACGCATGCCATACCGGTCCAGGTGAATCGCAACGGACTACGCACCATTGCAGTCGGCACCGGCAACCTAGGCCGGCTGAAGCTGCCCTACCTCTCCACCAGCGCTGACGTGATCGCGGGTGACCTGCTGGTCACCTCCGGTCTCGGCGGCGGATTTCCGGCCGGTTATCCGGTCGGTACCGTCGCGGAAGTCAGGCGCGATGCGTCTCAATCACTGGCGGACGTCGAAGTGAAACCCGCTGCAGCGCTGGATCGCGCGCGTGAGTTGCTGTTCGTATGGCTGAAGCCACAGGCGACCGAAACGCTGTCGCCGCCACCGCCGCCGCCCGGCACCACAAGCGGCAAAGTTGCCGCAAAAGAGGCCGCCAAACCCGCGCCGGCGCCGGCACCGGCACCGACACCGACACCGACGGCCAAGCCCGAGGATGAAGAGCCATGATGCGCGACTCGCGTCCGCGGCGCATCACGATGGCCTTATCGGCGCTGATCGCGCTGGCGCTGGCGGTTTTGCCGTTACCTCCTTACCTGGCGCCGTTCCGTCCCGACTTCCTCGTGATCGTCGTGTACTACTGGTCGATCGCGCAGCCGCAAGCCGGCGGATTGGGGCTCGCATTCCTCTCGGGACTTGCGCTCGACGTCATTCATGGCGTGGTGCTCGGCCAGCATGCGCTTGCGCTGACACTGACTGCCGCGTGGGCGACGAATCTGCGACTGCGATTCCGGGTGTTCTCCTTCATGTCGCAGTGCCTGGTGATCTTTGCGCTGCTTGCCGGCTATCAATTTATTCTGTTCTGGATCGACGGCGCCACGGGAAACCCGGTAACGACCTTCAGCCGCTGGCTGGCACCTGTCATCGGGGCCATCGTCTGGCCCATCGTCGGCGGCTTGCTGTCTGCGTTGAACGAGCGCTAGCCATGATGTCCGACGAATTCTCGACCTCGCGAACGCGCCGCACGCTGAACTTCGGCGGCCGCACGCTGCGTGCCCTGCGCCTGGACGGCCCGCTCACCGGCGTACTCGCGATCATCGTCACCATTGGTGTTCTGGTGGTGTACAGCGCGTCTGGCGAGAGCGTCAAAATGGTAGAGCACCATCTTGCCAACATCGGCATCGCCGTGGCGGCCATGCTCGCGCTTGCCAAATTCGCGACGCCGCAATACCTGCGCCTGTTCTCACCCATTGCCTACGTGCTCGGCATCATGCTGCTGATCGTGGTCGACATCACAGGCCATATCGGCAAGGGCGCACAGCGCTGGCTCGATATCGGCTTCATGCGCTTCCAACCGTCGGAGATCATGAAACTCGCGGTTCCGATGGTGTGCGCATGGTATTTGCACGAGCGGCCGCTGCCGCTGTCGTTCAAGGATCTGCTCATCGTCGGCGCGATGATCCTGCTGCCCACCGCCATGATCGTGAAGCAGCCGGACTTGGGCACCGCCCTGTTGATCGCCGCGTCAGGATTGATCGTCGTGCTGCTCGCCGGTCTGCAGATCCGACTGATCCTGATTGCCATTCCGTTGACCATCGGCGGTGCATTCGGCGCCTGGCACTTCATACATGACTACCAGCGGCAACGGATCCTGACGTTCATCAATCCCGAGAATGACCCACGCGGCGCCGGCTACCACATCATCCAGTCCCAGATCGCCATCGGTTCCGGCGGTGTCTTCGGCAAGGGCTACATGAACGGCAGCCAGGCCCAATTGGAATTTCTGCCTGAACATTCCACCGACTTCATCTTTGCCGTGGTAGGGGAGGAATTCGGCCTGCTGGGGCAACTGCTGATCCTGACGTTGTACGGCGTCGTCATCGGCCGTTCGCTGTACCTCGCCATGCAGGGGCAGGACACCTTCGCGCGTCTCACCGGCGGCGCCATCGCGCTGAGCTTTTTTGTCTATGCATTCGTCAACTCCGGCATGGTGAGCGGCATCCTTCCCGTGGTGGGCGTGCCGTTGCCGCTTATCAGCTACGGCGGTACGTCCATGGTCACGTTGCTGGCAGGTTTCGGAATATTGATGTCGTTGAACTCGCACAAAAAGCTGATCGGATCATAAGACCATGCACGCACGCACCACGATTTTCCTGGCCTCACTGCTGGTGTTCAGCGCGGCGCCCTCGCGTGCACTCGACCTCGAGCGCCCGGACGTGAAGGACTTCATCGCACACATGAGCGCTGAGCAGCATTTCAGGAAAGGCCCGCTGCGTAAGCTGCTGCAGCAGGCGCAAAGGCAACAATCGATTCTCGACGCCATGCAACGTCCGGCCGAGAAAGCCAAGCTCTGGTTTGAATATCGGCCGATTTTCCTGACCGAGCGGCGAATCGCTGAAGGCGCCGACTTCTGGCAGGCCCATCGTCAGGCGCTCGAAGATGCCGGCGTGCGCAGCGGCGTGCCGCCCGAGTACATCGCTGCCATTGTCGGCGTCGAGACGTTTTATGGCCGCCTGCCCGGCAATTACCGGGTCATCGACGCACTCGCCACGCTGGCCTTCGACTATCCGGCACGGGCGCCGTTTTTCCGCGACGAGCTCGAACAATTTCTGGTCATGACGCGCGATGCGCACATCGATCCGTTCTCACTCAAGGGGTCGTACGCAGGCGCGATGGGCGCGCCGCAATTCATGCCTTCCAGCTATCGCAAGTACGCCGTCGACGGCGATGCGGACGGACGCGTGGACATCTGGAGCGATTGGGCCGACGTCTGCGCGAGCGTCGGCAATTACCTGAAAGAGTTCGGCTGGAATCCGGGCGAGCCGGTTCTCAGCGAGGCAAGCGCAGCGGCGGACAAAGCAGCCACGCTGGACGGCCGCAAGCTGGGACTCGATACCACTGTCCAGACGCTCGGTGACTGGGGTGTGGTATTCGATGCACCGTTGCCCCCTACCGCACCGGCGATGCTGATTGCCGCGGACGAAGCTGATGGCGTGCACTGGCGGGTGGGCTACAACAACTTCTTTGTCATCACGCGCTATAACCACAGCGCGATGTATGCCATGGCAGTGTACGAACTGGCCAATGCCGTGAAACAGCGCGTGCAGCAGCGCGACTTCCCGGGCGCCGCGGCCGCGAGCGCCGGCACACCGTGAAACGCGCCGCCCGATTCATGCGCAGAGCCGGCTGGGGTGTGCCGCTGCTTGCGACCGGTTTGCTCAGCGCCTGCTTCAGCCACCGGCCGGCCGAGCCGGCCACAGAACCCGCCCCCGTAGGACAGTCACCAATGCCGTCGCCCGACGCGACGACGGAAATCGTGCCAAAGGCCGAGCCGCGTTCGCGCAAGGGCAACCCGCCGTATTACGTCGTCTTCGGCAAGCGCTACTACGTCCTGTCCTCCGGCATGGGCTACGTCGAACGCGGCGTCGCCTCATGGTATGGACCGGGATTCGACAAGGTTCCGACCTCGAGCGGCGAAACCTACGACATGCACGGCATGAGCGCCGCGCACAAGACACTGCCTTTGCCGGCCTACGTGCGCGTGACCAATCTGCAAAATGGCCGCAGTGTCGTGGTTCGCGTCAACGATCGCGGACCCTTCGTGGGCAACCGGATCATCGACCTGTCCTATTCCGCGGCTGTGAAACTCGACATGCTGCGCAACGGCACCGCCATGGTGGAAGTGCGCAGCATCGATATCGCACCGGCCGATGGCACCCCCCCGACCAGTGCGCCGCTGTTCATTCAAGCTGGCGCCTTCGCCGATCCCGCCAACGCTGACCGGCTGGTAACCCGGCTGCACGGCGCCAATTACGGCGAGGTATTCGTGAAGAGCGATGAGATTGCCGGCCGAAAAATGTACCGGGTTCGCATCGGCCCGGTTCGCGATGTAGCAGAATTTGACCGTGTCGTGGCCGCACTCGAACGTGCCGGCGTTCACGATGCGCATCTGGCCCTGGATTGACGGGCTCGCCTCAGCAACTCTTTATTCAAGGTACCTAAATGTCTCGTCCTACTTTCGTGCATGCAGTGATTGCCGCGCTGTCGCTCACCGCCGGCTCCGCGGCCTTCGCGGCCCCCCGGCATGCCAATACGCATGCTTCAAAAAATGCACCCGCCGCCACGGCTGCGCCAGCCCAGTCACAGACGGCCGCACCTGCGGGCAGCAATGTACCGACGCCCCCGGCCATCGACGCGCGTTCCTATATTCTGATCGACTACCGCACCGACAAGATCCTGGCGGCGCAAGACGCCACGGTACGCGAGGAACCCGCCAGCCTCACCAAGCTCATGACCGCCTACGTGGTGTTTCAACAACTGGCCACCGGCAAGCTCAAGCTCGACGAACAAATCATGGTGAGCGAACATGCCTGGCGTTCCGAAGGTTCGCGCACCTTCATCGAGCTCGGCAAGCCCATCTCCATCCAGGATCTGATTCTCGGCATGATCGTGCAGTCAGGCAACGATGCCTCCATCGCCCTGGCAGAACGCATCGGCGGCGCCGAGTCGACGTTCGTGCAACTCATGAACAGCAACGCCCAACGTCTCGGCATGACCGGCACGCACTTCGAGAACAGCAGCGGCCTGCCCTCACCGCAGCACTACAGCACCGCCCGGGACATGTCATTGCTCGCGGCTGCGTTGATCCGCGATTTCCCGCAGTACTACAAGTGGTACTCGGTGCGTGAGTTCGAGCACAACGGCATCAAGCAGCAGAACCGCAACGGCCTGCTCGAAAAAGATCCCACTGTCGACGGCCTGAAGACCGGGCACACCGATACGGCCGGCTACTGCCTGGTGACTTCGGCATTGCGTGACGGCATGCGCCTGGTCTCGGTGGTGCTGGGCTCCAACAGCATGGCGTCGCGCGAGAATGCCAGCGCCGCCTTGCTCAATTATGGTTTCAGCTTTTACGAGACCAAACTGGCGATCAAGGGTGGCACCTCGCTTGCGACCACGCATATCTGGAAGGCCGCCGAGCCCCAGGTTGAAGTCGGCGTGACGGAGGACTTCTGGGTGACGTTGCCGCGCAATCAGTCCGAATTGCGCACCGCCATCGATGTCCAGCCACGCGTCATCGCGCCGGTCACGCCCACCGATACGGTAGGTACCGTGCATGTCTTCGCCAACAACCAGCCCGTGACGACGCTGCAGTTGCATCCGCTCAAAGCCGTTGCCAAGGGCGGCTGGTGGCGTCAATTCATTGACTGGATCAGGCTGCTGTTCGCGTGAGCGAGCCGTTTCCGGTCGGCTATTTGAACGGCGAATTTCTGGCGCTGCGCGAGGCGCGCGTGTCGCCGTTCGATCGGGCCTTCCTGTTCGGTGACGCCGTCTACGAAGTGATACCGGTCTACAACGGCAGACCCTTTCGCCTGCGCCAGCACCTTGATCGATTGCAGCGAAGTCTTGCGGGCATCCGCATGGCGCCGCCCTTGTCCCATGAGGATTGGGCTGAAGTTTGCGCCCGGCTCGTCGAGCGCAATCAAGCGGTGAACGCGCACATCTACATGCAGATAAGCCGCGGCGCGGAGTTTGATCGCAACCATGCCTTCTCGGATCAACTCGAACCCACGCTCTTCGCCTACATTGCCCCGCTCGAGCCGCTGCCGCCCGCCATGCTCGAGAGCGGCGTAGCGGCCATCACCGCACCCGATAATCGCTGGGCCCGTCGTGACATCAAGTCGACCGCGTTGCTCGGCAACGTGTTGCTCAAGCGCCGCGCGCGTGACGCCGGCGCGTTCGAGACCATCATGCTCGAGCACGGCGAATTGACCGAGGGTGCATCGACCACCGTGCACGTGGTGCGCGACGGCATCCTCTGTACACCCCCGAACGGCCATCACATCCTGCCGGGCACCACCCGCGAGGTGTTGCTGGAACTTGCACAGCGTCTCGCGATTCCCACCCGCACGGTGGCTGTTTCCGAGGCGGAGCTGCGCGCCGCAGATGAGATCTGGCTGGCCTTTGCCACGCGCGGCGTCCTGCCCGTCACGCGTCTCGATTCAAAACCGGTGGGTCAAGGCCGCCCGGGACCCTTGTTTACCGCCATACACGCCGCATTTTGGGATTACACACGAGAACTGGCGGCAACCCCTGCGTTATGAGCGACCAAGAATCCCTGCAAGAATTCCCCAGCGAATTTCCAATCAAGGTGATGGGGCGAAAGGATTCCGACCTGCGGGCACTGACGCAGGAAATCATCGAGCGGCATGCAGGGCCGCTGCATGAAGAGGATGTCCGCACCCGCACCAGTGCCGACGGCAACTTCATGGCCGTGACCTACAGCATCACGGCGCAAAATCGCGAGCAACTCGACGCAATCTACCGCGAGCTGACTGCCTGCAAATCGGTATTGATGGCGTTGTGACCGCCCTGGACCGCCGTTGCAAGCTTCAGCTCACGCAGCAGGTGGGGCGTGAGTCCGTCGGCGACCGGAGCGAGTGTCCAGCCAGCGCCCAGCAATGAAGATTCCGCGCCGATGCCCAGGTCGATCAGACGCGTCACCTTGAGGCCGCGATAACCGCAGACGTTGATTCGGTTGAACGGTTCGGGATCCAGCGAAACATTGAGAGCCATGCCGTGATAACTCGCGCCGCGCCGAATTCTGAGGCCGATGCTGGCGAGTTTGTCGCCGTCGACGTACACCCCGGGAGCCTCGCGCGACCCGCATGACACAATCCCATACCCGGCCACGTACGCAATCACCGCACTCTCCAGTGCCATGACGAGTTCGCGTACGTTCAGTTTGACACGCCGTAAATCGAGTAACGGGTAGATCAGCAGCTGGCCCGGGCCGTGATAGGTCACCTGACCGCCCCGATCGACCGACAGCACCGGGATCTTGCCCGGCGCCAGCACGTGCTCCCGCGCTGCATTCATGCCGAGCGTGAAGATGGGCGGATGTTCGACGAACCAGATTTCATCGCGAGTGTCCACGTCGCGCTGCGCGGTAAAACTTTGCATAGCCCGCCACGTTTCTTCGTAGTCCACCATGCCGAGGTGGCGTATGACCGGACTAGCCACCATAGCGGGCAAGGCCGGCATTGTTACGAGCCAACGCCTGCTCGGCCCGATAACTGGAACGCACCAGCGGGCCCGAAACGCACTCGAGAAACCCGAGCTCGAGCGCCCAGCGCCGGTATTCTTCGAATTCCGGCGGTGTAACGAAGCGCTGCACATCGAGATGATGGGGCGTCGGGCGCAGATATTGGCCCAAGGTCAGTATGTCGACGTGGACCGCTCGAATCTCGCGCAACGTGGTGCGGATTTCTGCCTCTGTTTCACCCAGTCCCAGCATCAGGCTGGTCTTGGTCAGAACCGCCGGCGCATGCCGCTTCGCCGCGTCCAACACCGTCAATGTTTGTTCGTATCCGGCACGCGCATCGCGCACCGGGTGGGTCAGGCGCTGCACGGTTTCGACGTTCTGCGCAAACACGTCGAGTCCCGAGTCGAGCACCGTATGCACGTCGGCCAGGACGCCCTGAAAATCCGGCGTCAGCGCTTCGACCGCCGCGTCCGGCCGGCGCCGCTTGATGGCGCGGATTGCAGCCGCATAGTGTGCGGCGCCGCCGTCCGGCAAGTCATCGCGATTGACCGACGTCAGCACGACATAGCGCAGCCCCATGAGTTCGACGGAGCGGGCGGTGTTCTCGGGCTCTTCCGGGTCGAGCCAGCCACGCGGGTTGCCGGTATCCACGGCACAAAACCGGCAGGCCCGGGTACATACCGATCCCATCAACATGATCGTGGCGGTGCCGGCATTCCAGCACTCGCCGATATTCGGGCACTTCGCCTCTTCGCAAACGGTGCTCAACCCATGTTCGCGCACGATGCGTTTGACCGCGCTGAAGCCGTCGCCGGCGGCGAGTCTGGCGCGCAGCCAGGGCGGCTTGCGGAGCAAATCAGCCATGACCGCGGCATCTCGGGAGGCCTGCGCACCCTGCGCCGGCCGAACGCCATCCTTGATGGCAGTAAAGCCATGCGATGTCAGGTATTTTTCGCCGCTGCGGGGCGTCGGCTTTGGCTCGACCATGGCCAATTGTACTCCGTCACGCATTCAGGGCAGCGAGTCGCTGCGGGGTGCCCACATCCTCCCACAGGCCGGTGTAAAGTTCGGCGGAACAACGCCTTGCTGCGATGGACCGGTCCAACAACGGTTTCAGGGGGAAGACCCCGGCGCGGCAGCCGTCGAAAAATTGCAACCGGTACAGGGCGATGCCTGCAAAAGTGTAGCGTGGCTCACCTGCGCCGAGCGCCAGACCAGCATCGAGCGCGAAGTCGCCGGCGGCATGCTGCGGCGGATTGGGAACCAGCACCAGATGCGCATCGTGCGCCACGGCAATCTTGAGGTCGGCCAAGGGGAAATCCGTGTAGACATCGCCATTCACCACGGCAAACGGACCGGGTCGCAGGTAGGGCAGCGCGCGGAAAATTCCGCCGCCCGTCTCGAGCGTACGCGCCGCCTCATCGCTATACACGATGTTGATTCCGAAACGGGAGCCGTTGCCGAGATGGTCGCGAATCTGCTCGCCGAGCCACGCCAGGTTGATCACCACCCGTTCGATGCCCGCGTGCGCCAGATTGACGACGTGCCGTTCTATCAGCGGTAAGCCGCGAACCATCAGCAATGGCTTGGGCGTGGTGTCGGTCAATGGCCGCATGCGTTCGCCTCGTCCGGCCGCCAGGATCATGGCCACCCGCGCGCGTTCGTGAAAACCCGTCATGCCAGCGCGCGTGCCTGCGCGGCATCAAACTGCGGTACGACCCGTCGTTCCAGGAACTGCGCGAGATCGGCGGTCTCCTCATAGCGCCGGCACACCTCGCGCACGTAATGCAGCACCCGCGGCAGATCGCGCAGATACTGCGCCTTGCCGTCGCGGTAAAAGAGTCGCGCGAAAATGCCGAGCACCTTGATGTGCCGCTGCATCCCCATCAGGTCGAACCAGGCAAGAAATTCCGTCTCGCTTGCATCCACGTCAAATCCGGCGGTGAGCAGTCGTCGACGATAGTCGGCCACCCAAGCCTCGACCCGCGCCCGCGGCCACGCGATATACGCATCTTTCAGCAACGAAACGAGGTCATACGTCACCGGTCCCCAGACCGCATCCTGGAAGTCGAGAATGCCGGGATTACGCTCCGCCAGAAGCAGATTGCGGGAATGGTAATCGCGGTGCACGAATGTTGCGGGCTGCGACAAGGCGGAGCGGCTCAAGGCCGCGAACGATTCGTCGAGCAGGCGTCGTTCGGCGTCGCTCGGTTCGATCCTCAAATGTTTCTTCAAAAACCAGTCCGGCAGCAGTTCCATCTCACGCAGCAGCAGCGCTTCATCATACCGTGGCAGGTCGTCCGATAGATCCGGGTCTGCCGTCTGCACCACGACGAGTGCCGCCATCGCATCGCCGTACAGACGATCCGCGCTCGCGGGGTCCGTTTTCATCTCATCCAGATACTGCTGGGTACCGAGATCGGTCAGGAAGAGGAAGCCGTTGTCAACGTCGCGCGCCAGCATCAGCGGCACATTCACGCCCATCCCGGCGAGAACACTGCCGACCTTCAGGAATGGCGCAACGTCCTCTTTGTCAGGCGGCGCATCCATGACGATAAAGGTATCGTCACCGCGGGTGACGCGAAAGTAGCGACGAAAACTCGCATCGGCGGACGCCGGCGCAATGTGTGAGCCGGCAAATCCGAGGTCGTCGAACACCCAGCGCGTGAGCGCAGCGAGGCGCGGGTCACTATCCGCTTGCATCCGATACACCCATGCTTGACCATTCGTCACACCGCACATGCGGCGGGTCGAGTATAACGATTAAGGCGATGCATTTTGTCTAACGGGCTTAAGGTTCGAGCCGCTCTGCTGTGCGCATGCCTGGCTGCTGTGTCGGCTCACGCCGCGGATATGTGCCCGGCACCGCCGAAATTCGTTTCGAACCGGCAGGCGGATGTCGCTGCCGACGATCATCACGTCTACATCGACACGGACGGCGCGGTCCTCAACTTGAACGGTGCCCGCAGTGCCGACCTGAGTGGTCATGTGGTGGTCCATCAGGACGACCGCAGCGTCATGGCCGACGCTGTCACGTACGATGAGGATACAGGCCGCATCACCGTCAAAGGCGCGGTCGACTTCCTCGATCCGCAAGTGCGCGTGCGCAGTGATTCCGGCAGCTACCAGGCAGACGGCGCGGGGTCCTTTGACCAGGCCAATTTCGAATTGATGAACCGCCTCGGCCGCGGCTTCGCGCGCCGCGCGCAGCTCACGTCCGACGGCCATCTTTCGATGAACGACGTTCGCTACACCACCTGTCCGGTCGCCGACGAGGCCTGGCTTCTGAAAGCGGGTTCTCTGGAGATCGATACCAAGGCACAGGCGGGCGTCGCACGCAACGTCACCATGCGTTTCAAAGATGTGCCAATTTTCTATACGCCCTATATCTCCTTTCCGCTTGGGCAGGAACGCAAGAGCGGCGTGTTGTTCCCAAGCTTCGCGCACTCCACCAACAATGGCTACGAGTTCGGGGTGCCGTATTATTTTAATATCGCGCCTAACTACGATCTCACGCTGACCCCTGGGGTGCTGACCGCACGGGGTTTCCAGATCGCCGAAGAATTTCGTTTTCTGACCGATGGCTCACGCGGCAACGCTGTCGGCACGTTTTTACCCAACGACAAAAAAGAACATAGCGACCGCTATTACATCCGGCTGCAGGATACGACCGACCTGCAACATGGTCTGCGCTTCGACTCCGATATCGCCAGCGTCAGTGACAGCCAGTACTTTTCCAACTTCGCGGTGGGCTCGGACCAGACCAGCGTGACCTACCTCGAGCGCCGCGCTGAGGTGCTTTACTACGATGACGTCTGGCGCGCTCGCGGCCAGTTGCAGAACTACCAGACCATCGACTTTACCGTGTTGCCGAGCTTCCGTCCTTACTCTCGTCTGCCCCGACTGCAGGCGAGCGCGTTGTATCCGATCGGCAATACCGGTCTCGAGTTGGCGCTCGACAGTGAGGCTGTCTACTTTTTGCGTAACGACAGCAACCCGAATCCATCCGGTTTCCGACTCAACGTCGCGCCGGAATTGCGCTACTCGGTGCGCGGTCCGGGATATTTTTTCGAGCCCGCATTGGGCTTCGATTTCACGCAATATGATTTGCAGGACCAGAGTCCCGGGCAGCCCACCGCGCCGACACGGGCCCTCCCCTATGGCCGGCTCGACACGGGTCTTGTGTTCGAACGCAGTGCCGGAGCGCAGGGACAGCGCACGCAGACCCTCGAGCCGCGGGTGGTTTACAGTTATGTACCGTATCGCAATCAGGACGAGTTGCCGGTTTTCGATACCGGTTTGCCGGATCTGAATCTGACCGAGTTGTTCCGCACCAATCGTTACGTCGGCTCGGATCGCCTCGGCGATGCCAATCAGGTCGCGCTGGCCATGACCACGCGGCTGCTCGACACGCAGTCCGGGACCCAGTACTTATCTGCCACCATTGGCCAGATTCGCTATTTTCAACTGCCGCGGGTAGGTGTGCCGGTGGTTGACCCGAGCGCTGTCAATACCAATTACAACGGCGTACCGGTGGCCGTGATGGGGCCGGCCAATCCCTTGAGCATCCCCGGGGCGCTGATGACCGGACGCGGTCAGTCCTTCGTGCCCTATCCGGGCCAATATCAGTACGCCTATAACTATGGTCGAGGTCAGGCCGGGGGTGGGGCGCTCGCTCCCTACATTACGACGGTCACCGGCGACCCCGGCGGCCCATACCCCGCTTCGGATATCGTCGCGGAAGTGATCTTGACGGGCTATAAACACTTTAGCGTCGATATAGATTATCAGTGGAATCCCTATACGCAGAAAACCGAGAAATCCGAGCTTTCCCTGCAATATCGCCCTGAAAACGGCCGGGTCATCAATATTGGTTACCGGTATCAGGACTCCATACTCAAGCAGGTGGACGGGTCCTTCGCCTGGCCCATTACCTCGCATATCAATGCGGTCGGGCGCTGGGTGTATTCGCTCCTCGACCAGGATAATGCGCCAGGAAGCCTGGTGAATCGCAAGCAGACCATCGAACAGGTGGCCGGCTTCGAATACAAAAGTTGTTGTTACCGTCTGCAGCTGGTGGAACGCCGCTATCTCACCAATCGCAACGGCGGACTGGATACCTCGATTGCTTTACAATTGGAACTGATGGGCCTGAGTTCGGTCGGAAAACGAGCGGATTCCTTCCTCGAAAGGTCGATCCGAGGGTATTCGACCCGTGATCCCAACAATCAGTAGTTTTTAGCAAAGGACTTGAATCTGCCCATGCGTTACGTCTTCCTTGTCTGTCTGCTAGGGCTGGCGCAGTTCGCTGCCTCGGGTGCGCATGCGCAAACCCGCGACATCAGCGTCCACGGTGAACTGCTGGACCGCATTGCCGCCATCGTGAACGATGGACTGGTCTTGAAGAGTGAACTCGACGCGCAGATGGACTCCGTCACCAAGCGCCTGACGGAGCAGAAAGTCGAACTCCCGCCGCAGGGCGTGCTGCGTCAGCAGGTGCTCGACCGGCTGGTTCTGCAGGAGATCGAGGCGCAGCGCGCCAAACACGTGGGCTTGACCATATCCGATGAGCAGCTCAATAGTGCGCTGCAGGAAATTGCCCAGCGCAACAAGATACCGTTCGACCAGTTGCCGACCGCGCTCGCGTCGCAAGGCGTGGACTACAAGGCGTACCGTGAGTCCATGCGCAAGGAGCTGACCTTGAGCACGCTGCGGCAGCGCGACGTCATCGCGCACATCAATGTCACGCCCCATGAACTCGAGCAGTACCTTGCGCGCCAGCAGAGCGCAGCGTCGAATGACGAGTTCAACGTCTCGCATATTCTGGTATCGCTACCGGCAGCCGCCACGCCGCAGCAACTCGAGGAGGTGACGAAGAAGTCTCAGGACATTGCGACGCGCGCTGCCAAGGGCGAAGACTTCGGCCAGCTGGCGATCGCGAATTCCAACAGTCAGACTGCCCTTGACGGCGGCGCACTCGGCTGGCGTAAGGGTGCGCAGCTGCCGCAGTTCATTCTGGATCAGGTGACCAAGATGAAGCCGGGCGATGTCAGCGAGCCAGTCCGTACGCCGAGCGGTTTTCACATCGTCAAGCTCAACGAGCGGCGCAGCGGCGAGGCGCCCGTGATCATCAATCAGATCCACGTGCGACATGTGCTCATGAAGACCAACGAGCTCGACGATGACGAGACGGTTCGGCAGAAACTGGCCAAACTGCGACAACGCGTATTGGCGGGCGAAGACTTTGCCGGCATCGCGTCCACGTCCTCAGCCGATCCCGGCTCGGCGCCGGATGGCGGTGATCTCGGTTGGACCGGCCCCGGCACCTTCGTGCCTGAATTCGACAAGGCCATCGCCGACTTGAAACCGAATGAAATCAGCGAGCCGTTCCATACCCGCTATGGCTGGCACATCGTCCAGATGCTCGGCACGCGAACCTACGACAGCACCGATGACGTACGCCGGCAAAAAGCTTATGCCGCCATTCGCGAGAGCAAAGCGGATGAAGAAACGGAACTGTGGTTGCGGCGTTTGCGTGACGAGGCATTCGTCGAACCCAAGATGTAGTGCAGCCGCCCCGGATCGTCATCACCTCAGGCGAGCCTGCGGGCATCGGCCCCGACGCATGCATCATGCTGGCGCAGTCGGCATTCGATGCTGAGCTGGTCATAGCCGGTGATGCGGAACTTCTGCGAAGTACCGCCACCAGCCTCGGCTGCCGCATCGAGATCGAAGCCTACCGCGCCGGTGATCCGCCCATGGCGCAGCGACCGGGTGTGCTGCGGGTGCTGCATATGCCTTTGCATCATTCGGTGGTTGCCGGACGACTGGACGTCCGTAATGCCCCTTACGTCATCGCCCTGCTGGATCGCGCCTGCGACGGTTGCAGCAACGGTGAATTTGCGGCGATGGTCACCGCTCCGGTGCAAAAGAGCATTCTGCTCGAGGCGGGCTTCACCTTCAGCGGGCACACGGAGTATCTGGCGCACCGGCTGAATGCACCGCTGCCGGTCATGCTGCTGCTGGACCAACATCTTCGGGTCGCGCTCGTGACGACGCATTTGCCGCTGGCCGCGGTTCCAGCAGCCATCACACCTGACCGTCTGCTCGCCACGCTGCGCATCGTCGATGTTGACATGAAGCGCTATTTCGCGATGCCGGCCCCGCGTATCGCCGTTCTCGGTCTCAATCCGCATGCAGGCGAGTCCGGGCACTTGGGGCGTGAAGAGATCGACGTGATCGAACCCTGTCTGGCTCGCTTGCGCAGCGAGGGCTTGAACGTATTCGGACCGGTACCGGCCGACACGGCATTCACGCCACGCTTCCTGGAAAGCGCCGATGTCATCGTGGCGATGTATCACGATCAGGGTCTGCCCGTCATCAAACATGTCGGCTTCGGCAGTGCCGTCAACATGACGCTGGGCCTACCCATCCTGCGCACCAGCGTCGACCACGGCACGGCACTGGCCCTGGCGCGCTCGGGCAAGGCTGATGCCGGCAGCCTGATCGCGGCGGTCCGCATGGCGGCTGACCTTGCACACGGCTTACGCACGCATGGCGATCCGTAAACGTTTCGGACAGCATTTTCTGCATGACCCGGGGGTGATAGGACGTATCGTTGATGCGATTTCGCCGGCGCCGGGTCAGCGCGTGATTGAGATCGGGCCCGGCCGGGGAGCGCTCACCTGGCGTCTCTTGCAGCGTGCGCAGGAACTCGATGTCATCGAGATCGACCGCGATCTTGCCGCAACGCTGCAGGCCGACCGGCGCGCGAGCAGCCGCTTGCGCGTCCACGTGCAGGATGTCATGCACGCCGATTTTCAAGCCTTGCGCGGAACCGGTCCGGCGCTGCGCATCGTCGGCAACCTGCCCTACAACATTTCAACGCCCTTGCTGTTCAAGCTGCTCGATCAGCACAGCGCCATAGCCGACATGCATTTCATGTTGCAAAGGGAAGTGGTCGAGCGCATGGCCGCACAGCCTGACAGCAAGCAGTACGGCAGGCTGACCGTCATGCTGGCCGTGGTTGCCGAGGTCGAACATCTGTTCGACGTGGGTCCCGGCGCCTTTCATCCTGCACCCAGGGTCTGGTCAGCCATTGTGAGGTTGAGGCCTTCGACACAACCGCGCTTCGATGCCGGCGCGCCGGGTGTGCTCAGGTCGCTGACCACGGCCGCGTTTTCCCATCGCCGCAAAACTTTGCGCAACGGTTTGAAGGAGTTCCTGTCGGTGGCCGACATTGAAGCATGCGACATCGATCCGCAGGCGCGTCCGGAGACGCTGTCACCGCAACAATTCGGACTGCTCGCCGTGCGACACTCTCGGCTATACTCGAAGGTACATGGCGCGATATAAATGACGGTTCCGAAGATCAGCGTCGAAGTCGAAACGGCTTATGTCGAAGAGCAATCCGATCCGCGCGACAAACGCTTCGTCTTTTCCTACACCATCACCATTCGCAACGAAGGCGGCGCGCCGGCCCGGCTGATGACCCGTCACTGGATCATCACCGACGCCAACGGCAACGTGAAAGAAACGCGCGGCGACGGTGTTGTGGGCGAGCAGCCTTACCTCAAACCGGGACAAGGTTTTCGTTACTCGAGCGGCGCGGTCATCGAAACGCCGGTCGGGACGATGCAGGGCAGCTATCAGATGGTGGGCGACGATGGCCGGCAATTCGATGCCCCTATCGCACCGTTCAGGCTGGCGATCCCTGGGGTATTGCACTAGCCCGATGGCACTTTATGCCATCGGCGACATACAAGGATGCGATGCGGCTCTGGGCGAGTTGCTGACCACATTGCGTTTCTCGCCGGACCGCGATCAGCTCTGGCTGGTCGGCGACCTCGTCAATCGAGGCCCGGAATCCCTGCAAGTGTTGCGACGAATTCGAGCCCTGGGTGCCGCCGCCACCGCCGTGCTCGGCAACCACGATCTGCATCTGTTGGCGGTTTCCATGGGCAAGGCGCGGCTGCGCGACGACGACACACTCGACGCTGTGCTGGCGGCGCCGGATCGCACCGCGCTGCTCGAGTGGTTGTCGAGTTGCCCACTCCTGTATGAAGAGCCCGCGCTGCAGATCGCCATGGTGCATGCCGGCCTGGCGCCGCAGTGGGACATGCCTGCAGCGCGGCGTTGCGCAAGGGAATTTGAACAGGCGCTGCAACGAGACCCGGAGCGGCTGTTCGACGGTCTGTACGGCGACGTGCCGGACCTGTGGGATGAAACGCTCGACGGCATTGAACGGCTGCGCTTCATTGCGAACTGCTTCACGCGCGTGCGCTACGTGAGTCCCGAGGGCCGGCTGATGCTCAAGGCCAAGGGATCACCAAAGAAAACGCAGGGCAGGTTTTTGCTGCCCTGGTTCGAGGCACCGAATCTGCAGTGGCGCGGCGCGCGGATAATTTGCGGCCATTGGTCGACGCTGGGTTTTTTTCAGAACGACCGCGTGTCGAGCCTCGACACCGGTTGCGTCTGGGGGAACAGACTGACTGCGCTACGCCTGGACGTGACAGGCGCCACGCCGGTACAGGTCGCGTGCGCGGTGCCGAGGCCGGTATAATCGAGGGATGCTCGTTGTGCCGCCCTTCAATCTGCATGAATGGATCGAGACCAATCGCCATCTGCTGAAGCCGCCGGTCGGTAACAAGTTGCTGTTCGAGGACAGTGCTTTCATCGTGATGGCGGTGGGCGGACCCAACTCTCGCAAGGATTTCCATCATGATCCCGGCGCCGAATTCTTTTTCCAGATCGAAGGCGACATCGTCCTGAAGACGGTGCAATCAGGCGCGGTCGTCGATGTGCCAATACGGCAAGGAGAGATTTTTCTCTTGCCGCCGGAAATGCCGCATTCCCCGCGCCGTCCCGCCGGGACCGTCGGTATCGTGGTCGAGCGCCGGCGCAGTCCCGACGAACTCGATGGCTTTTCCTGGTATTGCGAGCACTGCGGTCACCAGCTTTTCCTGGAACGGGTCCCGGTCGGTAACATCGAAACCGAGTTGCCCGCCATCTTTGCCCGTTTTTACGGCAGCATTGCACACCGAACCTGCGCGCTCTGCGGAACGGTGATGCTGGCGCCGCTCTGACGCATGCAGGATAGTGCCGCGAGCGCACTGCGGATGGACGCGGCGGATCCGCTCGCGCGGTTCGCCGACGAGTTCCATCACCCTCATGATGCGGCTGGCCGCAAGCTGACTTATCTGTGTGGCCATTCCCTGGGGCTGCAACCGAAGCGCAGCGCCGCGATCGTGCAGCAGGAATTGCAGGCGTGGCAGCAACTGGGCGTGCTCGGTCATCACGACGGCGCCAGACCGTGGATCACCTATCACGAGCAAATGACGCGCGGTCTCGCTGCGTTAGGTGGTGCGCTCGACCACGAAGTCGTCGCGATGAATTCCCTCACCATCAACCTGCATCTCATGATGGTGAGCTTTTTCCGACCGGACGCGAGTCGCAATCGCCTGCTGATCGAACAGACCGCTTTCCCGTCAGACCGTTATGCCGTCAGCTCGCAGTTGCATTTCCATGGTTTGAACGCCGCTCAGCACCTGATCGAAGTCGGACCACGCGCGAATGAGCGCACCCTGACGACCGAAGACATCGTCGGCCAGATCGAACGCGCCGGTGCCAGCCTCGCGCTCGTGCTCCTGCCCGGCGTGCAATATCTCACCGGGCAGGCGCTCGAGATTGGACCGATTGCCGCCGCCGCAAGGCGCGTCGGCGCGCGCATCGGCCTGGACCTGGCCCATTCGATCGGCAATACGCCCCTACGCTTGCACGAGTGGGACGTGGACTTCGCAGTTTGGTGCAGCTATAAGTATCTCAACGGCGGTCCGGGCGCCATTGGCGGTTGTTTCGTGCACGAGCGTCACGCCGCGGAACGGGCGCTGCCGCGTTTTGCCGGCTGGTGGGGTCACGACAAGTCGGCGCGCTTTCTCTTCGAACCCGAATTCAAGCCCATCTATGGTGCCGAAGGCTGGCAGACGAGCAACCCTCCGATCCTGTCGTCGGCACCCTTGATCGCCTCGCTCGAACTGTTCGAACGCGCGGGAATGGGCGCACTGCGCGCGAAATCGGCCGCGCTCACGGCCTACATGCAATCGCTCATCCGCTCGGAACTCGCCAATTCAGTCGAGATCATCACTCCGCCGGACGCCACGGCACGAGGCTGTCAGCTCAGTGTGCGCATCCTGCGCAGCGCCGCCGAGGCCCACCGCTGCATCGACCGCCTGCGCGCAGATGGAGTAATCGTCGATTGGCGTGAGCCAGATATCCTGCGGCTCGCGCCGGTGCCTTTGTACAACTCTTTCAGCGACGTGTTCGAAAGTATTCGCAGCCTGGCAGCGGCCGTTCACGCATGACGGCGGCGGTCAGCATCGTCGGCGCGGGTCCCACGGGCGCGTTGCTGGCAATTCTGCTGCACGCGCGCGGCATCGGGCGCATCGATTTGTACGAGAGCCGTGCCGATCCGCGGCAGGCGCCCGCCGAGCACGGGCGCTCGATCAATCTGGCGCTCGCAGATCGCGGCATCCACGCCCTTAAGGTCGCGGGCGTCTTCCATCGTCTGGGTACGGCCCTGTTACCGATGCGGGGCCGCTTCATTCATGCAACCGACGGCACCTCGGCTTTCCAGTCATACGGCCAGCGGCCCAACGAAGAGATTTATTCGATCTCGCGGCATGGCCTCAATCAATCGCTGCTCGCGATGGCCGTCGAGCTCCCGGGTGTGAGCGTGCATTTCAGCCACCGTTTGGAAGATGCCGACTTCGTCAGCGGCGTTGCAACCTTCAGCAACCTGGCGGACGGCTCGACCCTTCATACGGCGATGCAGCCAATGCTCGCCGCGGACGGCGCGGCTTCCCGCATGCGGCGCCTGATGACGGCCGCGGGCCTGATCGAATCACACGAGACCGATCTGGAACATGGCTACAAGGAGCTGACTATTCCGGCCGCGGCTGACGGTACCCATCAGCTTGCAAAGGATGCCCTGCATATCTGGCCGCGCGGCAACTTCATGCTCATCGCGCTGCCGAACGTCGACGGCAGCTTCACCGCGTCGCTTTTTTTGCCTAAAGGTGGGCCTGACAGCTTCGACAGTCTGCAGAACGCCACAGCAATCGACGCATTCCTGCAGCAGCACTTCGCGGACGTTGCCGCGCTCATGCCCGCGCGGGTGCACGAATTCGAACACAATCCCATCGGATTTCTCGGCACCGTCCACGCGCGCGGCTGGAATCATGGCGGCATGGTGGGACTGATCGGCGACGCCGCGCACGCCATCGTGCCGTTTCACGGCCAGGGTATGAATTGCTGTTTCGAGGACTGCGTCGAACTCATCGCCGCCTTGGACGATCGCATCGACTGGCAGGATGCGTTGACGACATTCAGCGCCGCGCGCAAGCCCAACACCGATGCGATCGCGCAGATGGCGATAGACAATTACCTGGAGATGCGTGATCGCGTCGTCGACCCCAAATACCAGCTGCAGCGCGAACTGGCGCTGGAACTGGAACGCCGCTATCCACAGCACTTCATCCCACGCTACTCGATGGTGATGTTCCACCACGATATCCCGTACGCCGATGCGCAGAGCCGGGGCGCCGTGCAGGCGGACATTCTTGCCGCCTTGACCGGCGATCCTGTGACGGAAATCGACCAGGTCGATTTCGCGCGGGCCGCTCGCCTGGTCGAGGCGCAGCTGCCGCCGCTTGCGGTTTAGAGGCGTCGCGCGAGGGTCATGAACGTGTAGCCGCTCGCGTGGGTGGCATCGGCCGGATGCGTCTCGCGCTCGACTTCATGCCAAACAGGCGACTGCCAGGCTGCAAAAAACGTGTCGCCCACCGGCCGGGCGTGTACCAGCGTCAGATGGATGCGACTGACCACATCGTCGCATTCGCGGTACACCTGGGCGCCGCCAATCACCATGAGGGGCAGCGCTGCGCCCGTGATCCGACGCGCCTCTTCGACACTGCGGACCGCCGTGCAACCCGGCGCCGTAAAAGCGCTCGAGCGACTCAACACGAGATTGGTCCGTCCCGGCAAGGCCCTGCCGATGGAGTCATAGGTCTTGCGCCCCATGAGGACGTGCTTGCCGAGCGTAACGGCCTTGAAGTGCTTGAGGTCCGCGGGCAGGTGCCATGGCATCTGATTGTCACGGCCGATGACGTCGTTCTCCGCGACCGCAACCACGAACTCGACCGCGGCCAGGTCCGATTCGCTCACGCCACGCGGCACTTGCTCAGGATCCAATGCGTGAGCTCCTGCAGATCTTCACGTTCCGCGTCTTCGGGACGATGTAACAGCACGTAGCTTTCGTTCGTGCGCAATTCGGCGTCGAACAATTTGACCAGGCCGCCCGCCGAAAATCGGTCCGCACTGAGTCGCGAGGGGACCAGCGCCACACCCACGCCTTGCTCGGCTGCCCGGACCACCGCCGACATGGTGTCGAGCCGCACCAGACGATTCGGTTTGATGGGCTCGATTCCGAGTCCAACGGTCCAGCGCTCCCATGCCTCGCGACGCTCCTCATGCAACAGCAGTGTCTTGCCGTTCAGATCGGCATAGGTATGGATGGGATTTTCCACCAGGAACGATGGCGAACAGGCGGCGATGAAACTTTGCGCGAACAGCTCGTGCACGGTCAAACCTTCCCACGGTCCGGCGCCCACCACGATCGACAAATCCGCCTCGGGGGGATGGGTTTTGGGTGCAGAGAACGTAGTCTCGATGCGTATATCGGTTTCTTCCCGCGCCTGGCTGAAAGATGCGAGACGCGGCAACAGCAGCTCATTCGCGAAGAAAGGCGGCACATTCAAGCGGATGATAGTGCGCCCGTAACGCACCTGCAGCTGCTCGGTAATCGACTCGAGCTTGGAGAATATGTCGTTGATGTGCTCGAGATAGTGGGCGCCGGCATCCGTCAGGGTCAGCGTCCGCACGCCGCGCTGAAACAGAGCGACCCCCAACTGCTCTTCGAGCGCCTTGATCTGGTGACTCACGGCCGACGGGGTGACGAACAGCTCCTCAGCAGCTGCTTTGAAGCTTTGCAGCTTGGCGGCAACCTGGAAGGTCTTCAAAAATTTAAGCGAAGGCAGGCGCATAGGGTTGCCCGAATACTATCATCCAGCGACTAGCGGCAATCCGGGACGGCGTCGGAACCAGCCCGTGATGCTGTAGCGATCGCGCCGGGCCGGCAGAACGGCATGTTCGCTGCCCGCGCTGAAAAACCACACCAATCGGCCTGCCAGCGGCTCGATGTCGAACACGGCACCGTCCGCCTCGAAGAAACGCAGCTGACCGCCATCCTCCGCTGCCCAGTCTGCATTCAGGTAGAGCACGAAGCTCACTACACGCGCGCCGTCGCCGCGCGGCTGATCCACATGGCGCTCATAACAGCGGCCCGCTGGATAGCATGCATAGTGCATTTCGAGGTCGAAAAGGCCGAGCAACGTCTGCTGGTTGAGCTGCAGCCGCAGAGCCTCGATGCGTTGCAGAAGGACTCGTTCGCATGCCTCGAAAGGGGCTTCCAGCCAGCAGATATGATCGCCGCGAACACCCTCGCGCCGTACCGCCGAATTCAAGCCGCCGACGCGGGCCGGCACCATCTCGCCGTGAGCACCCCGCTCCAGCAATCGTTCCCGCAACGCCCGCACCTCTGCGGCGCTCTGAAAATCGTCGATAACCTCAGCGGGCACGCGCTGTGGATCGCTGCGCGCGGCCTGGTGTCTTGCGGGCAGTTCTTCTGGCGACCTGCTTGCCCTTGTGCTTGAGTTTGCGTTTGCGCTTGGGTTTGCGCTGGG
>CAZZZU010000003.1:4618-81991 GCA_964658805.1 uncultured Steroidobacteraceae bacterium | reverse complement strand
CAGCGAGCAATGGCGCGACGGGCCCGAAAAACTTCTCGCCGCAACTGCGGCCCGTGGCGCGGGCCTGATTGATGATCTCGAGGATTTGCTTGGAAACGGCCGCCGCGTTCATTTTCGCAGCGCCAGCCGACGGCGCCGCGACCAGAATGAATACCTCGCGCCCGCGACGCAATGTGCCAATCTCGCGCATGCTGCCATCGCCGATGATCTTGCAGTAACGCGCCGTCAGGAATTTCGCCACATCCGCGTCATTCGACACGCCCGTCAGATGAATCATGACCGCGGCCGCCGCGCGGTACTGCGCCGCGCTCACCGCATCGCGCAGCGGTGTACCCATCCCGACGCGTCGTACTGCCTGCTGCAACTTATCGTTGATGGAGAGCGGCGCCTGGGATTGCGGCAGGCGGCAGCCATGAAAACGAGCGTAATTCGCCACATCGAGGATCTCGGCGCGCGCGGTGAACGCGCTCAGACTGAGCACTGCCACGAGGATCCATGACCTCATGCCAGTGGCAACTTCGGCTGCGGCTGAGGCGCGCTGATGCGCGGTTTGCTCGCCAACAAGGCAGCGGCGCGCGGCGCCATCCACTGCTCCACGTCGTCGAACAGTGTGAACACCGCAGGGACGATCACGAGGGTCAACAAGGTCGATGTGATCAGACCGCCGATCACTGCCACCGCCATCGGGCTGTTGAAATCGCTGGCACCGCCCCAGCCAATGGCGACGGGCAACATACCTGCCACCATGGCCACCGTGGTCATGACGATGGGACGCGCGCGCTTGTGGCCGGCCTCCATGATGGCCTCGAGTCGCGATTTGCCCGCCCGCATCTCCTCGATGGCAAAGTCGACCAACAGAATCGAGTTCTTCGCCACGATGCCCATCAGCATGAGGAAGCCGATGACCACCGGCAACGAGAACGGCTTGCCGGTGATGAACAGTCCCAGCACCGCGCCGCCGAGCGACAGGGGTAGCGCCGACAAAATGGTGATGGGTTGGAACACGCGCACGAACAGCAACACGAGCACAGCGAACACCATGAGTACACCGAAACCGATGGCCAGCGCAAAACCGTTGAAGAGCTCGGTCTGGAATTCAGCGTCGCCGGTTTCGACCAGACGCACGCCCAGCGGCAGGTTCTTCATGGAGGGCAAGGCATACAACTTTTTCTTCGCCGTCCCCAGTTCGACCCCGGGCGTCAGGTCCGCATCCAGATACAACCGTCGATAGAGATTATAGCGCCGCACCGCAGACGGACCCTGTCCAAAACTCAAGTCCGCCACGGTTTTCAAGGGTACGCTGCCGCCCAGGGCGGTGGGCACGGGCAGTGTCTCCAGCGTGGTCAAATCCTGCCGGCTGTTTTCAAGCAGGCTGACACGGATCGGTATCTGCCGATCGGAGAGTGAAAACTTCGCGCCATTCTGCGGCAGGTCGCCGATGGTGGCGATGCGGATGGTCTGACTGATGCTTTGCACGCTGACACCGAGCTGTGCGGCGACGTCGAAGCGGGGATGCACGATGATTTCCGGCCGTGGCAAATCGCCGTTGATACGGGGCGACCGCAGTTCCGTCAAACCACGCATTTCCGCCAGCACGCGATGACCCGTTTTCTCCACCAGCACGGGATCTTCGCCAATCAGGAAAAAAGTGAGATCGCGACCGCCACCAAAACTTTGATTGTTGAAATGCACGTGCCCATCCGGCACCGCTGCGAGCAGCGGCGCCATCTGCTGCTCCCACTCCTTCTCACTCATCGGACGTTTGTCGCGGGACACCAACGTCACGAACTGGTTCGAATTGCGGATGTCGTCATCGCCGACGAACTCCACCACGTCGGTCACCTGCGGCGATTGCCGCAGGATGGCGGCGACATTGGCAGAAACGCGGGATGTGTCCTCGAGCCGTCCGCCGGGCGGCAGTTCGATATTGACCAGCGCCGTGGAAAAATCTTCCGGCGGTACGAAGGCCTTCTGCACCAGCGACAGCCCGCCCAACGACAGTGCAAAAAATACGGTGCCGAAGGCGATGGTCTTCCAGCGATTCGCCACGCACCACGCCAGCATCCTGAGATACAGGGCCATGATGGGACCGTCGTGATGCTCTTTCAGCGCATCGGCATGCAATGAATACGCGGCGAGCACCGGCGTGATCAGGCGCGCCACCAGCAGCGATATGAAGACTGCCGCAGCGACCGTCAGGCCGAACTGCTTGAAGAACTGGCCGCTGATGCCGCCCATGAAACTGACGGGGAGAAAGACGGCGATGATGGTGAAGGAGGTCGCGACCACCGCCAGACCAATTTCGTCGGCCGCGTCGATCGCCGCCTGGAAACCGCTCTTGCCCATGCGCATGTGGCGCACGATGTTCTCGATCTCGACGATGGCATCATCCACCAACACGCCCGCCACCAGTGACAGCGCCAGCAGGGTGATGGAATTGAGCGTAAATCCCATCCACTGCATGAACGCAAAGGTCGGCACAGCAGATAACGGGATGGCCAACGCCGCGATCAGCGTGGCACGCCCGCTGCGCAGAAACAGCCAGACCACCACGACCGCGAGCACTGAGCCTTCGAGCAGCGAGTGCAGGGCCGAATCATAGGTCGCGATGGTGTGCGTGACGGTGGTGAAAGTAAGCTTCACGACCAATGCCGGATTCTCCGCCACGATCTTGTCGAGCTCTTTTTGCACACCCTGCGCCACGGTGACATCCGAGGAGCCTTTCGCCTTGAATACGCCAAAGGCCGTCGCCGGCCGACCGTTCAGACGCGCAAGGCCCCGCACTTCACCGATGCCGTCCTGTACGTCGGCCAGATCGCGCAAGCGCACGAATTTACCGCCCGGCGTAAAGATCTGCGTATCGCCGAGCGCCTGTGCAGTCTTGGCACCGCCGAGCACCCGGATCGCCTGTTCGCCACCACCGATCTGGGCCCGCCCGCCCGCCGCATCGAGATTCAGTCCACGCAGCTGTTCGTTGACTGTGACGGCGGTCAGCCCGAGAGACTGCATCCGCGCGGGGTCGAGGTTGACGCGAATCTCACGCTCGACGCCGCCGATGCGCTGCACCTTGGCGACCCCAGGGACCGCCAGCAGCCGCTTGGTCACCGTGCCATCGATCGCCCAGCTCAGCTCTGCGGGCGTCAGGGCGGTGGTGGTGGCGGCATAGTAGGCAATAGCGCCACCGTCCACGTCTTCACGCTGAACCAACGGCTCGAGGATGCCTTGCGGCAGATCGTTGCGCACCTTGGCGATGGCATCGCGTACATCGGTAACGGCACGGTCCACGGGCGTTCCAATGAGGAACTCGATCTCCATATGCACCAGACCCTCGGTGATGAAGGTCTGGATACGGTGGATGTTGCCGATGCTGGAGATCGAGCCCTCCACCTTCTGCGCAATCTGCGTCTCGAGTTCCACCGGCGCCGCGCCCGGCTGCTCGATGTCTGCGCGCACCAGTGGAAACGAGACGTCGGGGTTGAGATTCACCTGCAGACGCATGAACGAAACGATGCCGATGAAGAACAGCACCACGAAGAGCACGATAGGCGTAACCGGGTGCCTGATGGCCCAGGCCGAAATGTTCCTCATGAGGCCTTGCCCGGCACGGACGCCGCTGCGAGCGGCACCGGCGACACCGTTTCGCCTTCCTGCAGAAACGCCCCAGCCGTCGCGATCACCCGCTCGCGTGCAGGCAGACCGTCGGCCAGAGTGACGCCGCTCGGTACCATGCCCGTCACCTTGACTGCCATGCGTTCGACCTTGTTCTGCTCGTTCACGATGAGCACGTATGAGCCGCGCTCGTCGGCAAGCACCGCCGTCTGCGGCAGCACCGCGCGCTGTGCATTGCTGATGGTCACATCGGCGCGCGCAAACGCGCCCGGCCGCAGATTTGGATCCGGATCGAGCGCGATGCGCGCCATGCCGAGCCGGGTGGTGGGATCGATGACAGCACCGAGCAAGCGAATTTTGCCGGCGTAGGGTTTGGTACTGCCCGTGAGACGAACCTCGACGACCTGGCCCACCTTCAACAACGGCAGATCCTGCTCGGCCACCTGGCCGCGCATTTCAACTTCACCGCCCTTGGACAGTCTGAACAAGGCTTCGCCGCCCGGCGAGGCAATCTGGCCCACCTCGACGTTCCGGGTGAGGATCAAGCCGTCTTCCGGCGCGCGAATCTCCGCACGCGCCAGTTTCGCACGGGCTTCGGCCAACTGCGCCTCGGCAAACTTCACCTTCGCCGCTGCCGTGACGCTCGACGATTTACGTCGCTGCGTTTCTTCGATCGAAAGCGCGCCGGAAGCGCCGACCGCCTCCGCACGCTTGTATTCCGCCGCTGCCAATTCCGCCTCCGCATGCGATTGCTCGAGCGCCGCCTGCAGATTGGCAACCTGCGGTTCGAGCACCGAGACATTCAGACGCGCCAGTACCTGACCCTTCCTGACGTGATCGCCCGCTTCGACATAAATCGCCGAGACGCGCCCGGCGTCACCTTCCGCGCCAATCGGCATGTCGTAGTGCGCGGCAATCGCGCCAGTGATACTCACCGTGGTAGGCATGCTGCTGATGCCTACTTCGATGACGCTCACCGTAGGCACCGTGGTCTTGGGCGCCACGGCCGCCGTGTTCGCATGCATCGCCGCGACCAGGCGATAGGCCAGAAACGCCACGATCAGCAGCACGCCGAGTATTGCGAGCCACAGGACGCGTCGCGATTTGGGCGCAGGTTGGGCCGCGGCCGCCTCCCGCGCCTCGCTCGTAGTCACATTCATGTCAGCACTACTCCGCGATCCGATCGATCAAAATCTCGGCAACACCGCCGCTGCCCACTTGGACTGACGTTTCGCCGTAAAGATCCCCGCTTGCCGGCAACGGTTGGCCGCTGAACGACAAGCGTGCCGAGACCGACACCCGTTGCCCCGCGTGGATGGCGCGACCCGCCATCATTGAATCCTGCGATGACAGGTCGACGGTCGTCCCCACCGCCGCGCCCGTCAACCGCTTGACCGCCAACGGCGGACCACGCGACTCGCCAGGCTCGCGCGCGAACAGAAACAGCGGTATGTCCGCCTTGAGACGCGGCATCAGGGCTGCAGCAATCGTGATCTTGACAGCAATATGCGCCTCGGTCTTGTCGGGCGTCCCCGCATTCGTCCCGGCTGACGACGGAGTCGTCCCTTGCGGTACGTCGCGGTCCAGTGACGCCAGCCGCGCATCGATCAACTGCACGATCTGCGGCGGCGGATCCAGGTCCTTGAGCGCCTGCCAGCGTGCCCGCGCCAGCGTCTTGTCGCCGCGTTCTTCCGCGGCGAGTCCGCCATACAGCAGCCCTTTGGGGTTGGCCGGTTCGAGTTGCAAACCTTCCTCGAAGAACGCCGCGGCCTGCGCGGAAATATCCCCGCCCGCCTGCATGCTCAGCGCCTCGCCCATGCCGAGCGCTGCATCGGCCGACTTGCCGAGTGCATAAGCGTGTTGGTAGGCCTGCAAGGCGTCATCCGGACGTTCCAGCGCTGAGTACGAATGGCCCAGCATGAGCCAGCCTTTCTGGTCCTCCGCGTGCTCGCGTAGATGCGCCTCCAGCTTCGCCACCATGGCGCCCACGTCGGGCCCGCCGGACCCCGCCCCGCCGGCTGCGGCCTGCACCGCAGCCCACGGGTAATTCGACCACAAGGGATACAGGCCAGCTGCCGCACCGGCGACGAACAAGGCAGCAATAACGGCCACCCAGCGCGCCCGCGGTTGACGCAGCAGCGGCACGGCCACGACCGCGGCGGCCAGCACGGCCATGATGGCCGCGAGAATAATGAAGCGCGTCATTCGTCGATGGGCATGCGCGCGCGCTGTCGTGTGATGCGAAACACGATGAAGCCGCCAAGCGCCAGCATGATGAACGGTGCACCCCAGATGAGCAGCGTTTTGGCTTCGAGCGGCGGCGCGAAGCGCACGAATTCGCCATAGCGATCGCTCATGAACTTGAAGATGACCGCATCGTTGCTGCCGGCCACCAGCATTTCGCGCACCTGGCGACGCAGATCCCTCGCCAGGTCAGAGTTTGAATCGGCGATCGACTCGTTCTGACACACCAGGCAGCGCAATTCGTGAGTGATCTGTTCAAAACGAGCCTGCAACCTGGGATCGGTCAGCTCGCCATACACATCAACGCCGGCATGTGCCGCACCCTGCACCTGCGCCAGGGACTCGCCGACGGCGTGGCCCGGCAACAAGCACGCAGCCAGCAGCGCGCCCGCGAACAGGCGTCCAGCGCTGCGTCTCATCCCGCTGACCCGGCACGCGCCTGACCGATTCGCGGCATGAATTCGCGATCCCACACTTCCTGTGTCAACGGCGAGATGAACTTGTAAACGATGCGGCCCTGCCGATCGATCAGATAGGTTTCTGGCGCGCCATATACTCCCCAGTCGATGGCGGTGCGGCCCTCCACGTCGAATGGCGTGCTGGCATAGGGGTTGCCGAATTCCTGCAGCCATTGCCGCGCCTTGTCCCGATCGTCCAGATAATCGAGTCCGATGATGGGGACGACGTTCTGCTTGGCGATGGCGAGCAAGGCCGGATGCTCCTGGCGGCAGGCGAAGCACCACGTACCCCAGACGTTGAGCACGTACACCTGGCCCTTGAGAGCAGCACTGTCGACCGTGCGGGCGGGATCAACGACGTCGGTCAGCTTGAACGACGGCGCCGGTTTGCCAATCAACGGCGACGGCAACGCACGAATGTCACGTGTCGGATTGAGGCCCAACGCGAAAAACACCACGATGGCTACGAACGCCACTCCGGGCAGCAGGAACTTCCACATCAACCAGTTCCTGCTTCCGCTTCGCGCCGCCCTGGCAACAATACGTCAGACGCCGTCGCCGGCAGCTTCGAACGGTAACGTCGATCGGTGGCCGCAACGATGCCGCCCAGCGCCATGATCAGTGCGCCCAGCCAGATATAGCGCACCAGCGGCTTGTACTGTATCCGCATGCTCCAGGCGTTTTCCCCGAGTGGGTTGCCCATGGCCACGAACAGGTCGCGTGCCCAGTTCACGGAGATGGCGGCCTGGCTGTTGTCGGTCTGTTGCACTTGAAAATGCCGCTTCTGCGGACGCAGGAAGGTCACCGTCTTGCCGCCATGCGACACCTGCACCAATGCCTCCACGGCATCGTAGTTCGGTCCCTTGACGTCGCGCGCATTCAAAAATTTGAAATCGTAGCCGGCCATCGAATACGTCTGCCCCGGCTTCAAGGCCACATCTTTCTCGATCTTGTAGCTCTCGACTCCGCTCGCCCCTATCGCGAACACGCCGACACCCACATGCGCCAGGCACATGCCGAGCAGACCTGCCGAAATAGTCTGACCCCGGCGCCAACGACGCAAGGGCTCGATCGAGGAGGAGAAAATGATCCAGGCACCGAACGCCAGCCCAATGATCCCGACGGGATGAATGGCATGAAACACCAGGCCTTGTACCGCGACCGCCAGCAAGACCGCAGCCGCCGCCAGCCACCAGATGGGCCGCGCCGACACGGTTAACTTGCCGCGCCGCCAGGCCGAATGTACGCCCACCGCCATGAAAATCATGAGCGGCAGCATAGGCACCAGAAACATCACCGCAAACACCGGAGGCCCCACGGAAATCTTGCCGAGGCCGAGCATCTCGTAGACCAGCGGCGACAGCGTGCCCCACAGCACCAACGCCGCAACGCTCACCAGCACCACATTGTTCACGAGCAGAAAAAACTCCCGCGAAAACAATTCGAAACCGCCGGGCGCGTATAGCTTGGGTGCCCGCCAGGCATACAGCGTGAGCGAGCCACCGATGGTCGCCACCAGAAACGCCAGGATGTAATAGCCGCGCGTCGGGTCGGTGGCAAAAGAATGCACGGAGACCAGCACGCCCGAGCGCACCAGAAACGTACCCATCAGACTCAATGAGAATGCAAAGATCGCGAGCAACAGCGTCCAGCTCTTGAACAGGCCACGCTTCTCCGTGACGCTCAAGGAATGGATCAGGGCCGTGCCCACGAGCCACGGCATGAAGGAGGCGTTCTCGACCGGATCCCAGAACCACCAGCCGCCCCAGCCCAATTCGTAATACGCCCACCAGCTCCCGAGGGCGATGCCGATGGTTTGAAACAGCCACGCGAACACCGTCCACGGCCGGGTCCAACGCGCCCAGGTCTGGTCGAGCCGGCCCTCCAGCATCGCTGCAATGGCGAAGGCGAACGCTACCGAAAATCCGACGTAGCCCGTGTACAGCATGGGCGGGTGAATGGCGAGCGCGAAATCCTGCAGCACGGGATTCAGGTCCGCGCCGTCCACGGCAGCCGGGATCAGTCGTTCGAAGGGGTTCGACGTCCAGAGCGTGAAGAGCATGAAGCCGGCGCTGATCAATCCCATCACGCCCAATACGCGGCTCGAAAAAGTCAGCGGCAAGGCGCGGCTGAATCCTGCCACCGCCACGCTCCAGATGGCGAGGATCATGATCCAAAGCAGTAACGAGCCCTCGTGCGCGCCCCAGAGCGCGGCCACCTGATAGAAAAGCGGCAGATGCGAATTCGAGTTACGCGCAACGTACAGGACGGAAAAGTCATCGTGGACGAAGGCGTAGACCAGGCAGGCAAACGCCACCCC
This sequence comes from uncultured Steroidobacteraceae bacterium, assembly GCA_964658805.1. Classification (GTDB taxonomy): domain Bacteria; phylum Pseudomonadota; class Gammaproteobacteria; order Steroidobacterales; family Steroidobacteraceae; genus Bog-1198. The sequence continues at coordinate 73,360 of CAZZZU010000003.1, read as the reverse complement.
GACGAACACGAACTGGCCCGTCACCGCCGGCCGCGCAACCGCCATCCAGGTGCTGTTGCCGCGCCACGCGCCCGCGAGACCGAAAAAGGCCTGCGACAGGCTCAGGACGAAAGCCAGAATCAACGCAAAGATGCCAAGTTCAGGTGCCATCTTTTTCCCCCGACGCCATCTTCGCCTGCGGATGTGCGCCCTGCTTGCTCTTCAATGAGGCAGCCACCTCAGGCGGCATGTATTTCTCGTCGTGTTTGGCCAGCACCTCGTCGGCGACGAATGCACCACTTGCCCCCATGGTGCCATGCGCGATGATGCCCTGGCCTTCGCGAAATAGGTCCGGCAGCACACCGCTGTATTCCACCGGCACCTCGTGCGCGAAGTCGGACAGCACGAAATGCACCGTAAGATTGCCCGGCTGCCGGGCGACACTGCCCTTCACCACCATGCCGCCAACCCGAAAGCGTTTGTCAGCGGGCGCCTGGCCCGCAGCCACCTGGGTCGGATCGTAATAAAACATGATGTTCTGGCGCGACGCCATCACCGCCAGGGACACAGATGCCGCCACCCCGCCGAGGATGCCGAGGACCACAAACAGTCGTTTTCGTCGAGGAGTCATTGGCTATCGATCTCCGTCATCGCCAGGACACGCGCCACGCGCGCCAGAGCGGCCGCCTGATGGCGACGCGCTGCCCACACGTTCCAGACCAGCATTGCGCACGTCAGGCCGACACAAGGCCAGACGTACTGCGCATAGCCGCCCATGGCCCAAAAACCGTTCAAATCTTCACCAGTGCACGCACCCAGGTAGCCTGCCTCTCGCGATTCAACACTTCACCCTGCACGCGCATGCACAGCACTGCGACATAAAACAACAGGAAGCCCAGTATCATGGACAACAACGGCAGCAGCATGCTCCCGTCCATGTCTGGTTTTCCGAACTTGGCGACCGTCGCGCCCTGATGCAGGGAGTTCCACCATACGACCGAGTAATGGACGATGGGCACATTTATCACGCCGACCGTGCCCAGCAGCGCGGCGGCACGATCGCCGCGCGCTGCATCCTCGAAAGCCGAGCGCAGCGACATCACGCCGATGTACAGGAACAACAGGATCAGCTCCGACGTCAGGCGCGGATCCCAAGCCCAGTACGTTCCCCACATCGGACGCCCCCAGAGCGACCCTGTCACCAGCGCCAGTATTGTAAACGACGCGCCGATCGGCGCCGCAGCGGCGGCCACCGCATGGCCGACCTTGATACGCCAGATGAGACCCACTGCACCGGCCACCGCCAGCGTGACGTACGCCGACAACGACATGAACGCCGCCGGCACGTGCACGTAGATGATGCGAAAAGCGTCGCCCTGCTGATAGTCCGGTGGCGCGAAGGCCAGTCCATCGATGAGGCCGTACGCCAGCGCCAGTACCGCCGCCAGCAGCAACCACGGCGCCCACGCGCCGGCAATCCGATACACGAAGGGCGGCGAAGCCAGCCTGTAAAACCACGTCCACATAATTCTAGTTCGATCTCACTCGAGCGTAATACGCAAGGCAGCGGCTACCGCAAAGGGCGCCAGCGTGCAAGTCAACACGCATAACGCCGCCAAAAAATACAACGCGCCCGCGGCATCCGCGCCGGCGATCGCCCGGTCCGTGCCCCCCGCACCGAAGATCAACAGCGGCATCGCCAGCGGCAGGACGATCAAGGACAACAACACGTTACCCCGCCGCAACCCCACGGTGAGCGCGGCCCCGATGGCACCCAACCAGCTCAAGGTCAAAGTCCCCAGTGCCAACAGCAACAGCATTGTCGCAAATGCAGACGCCGGTATGTTCAAAGCTACCGCCACGAGCGGCGACACGGCTACCAGCGCCAGACCGCTCAACATCCAATGCGCCAGGACCTTGGCGGCCCCTACCACCACCAGCCCATGTCCGCTCAATGCCAGCTGTTCGAGGGTGCCGTCCTCCGCATCGGCCCGGAACAGGGAATCCAGTGACAGCAGCGACGATAACAGCGCCGCAACCCAGAGCACGCCCGGCGACATGTCTCGAAGCAACGCCAATTGCAAGTTGAGACCCAACGGAAACAACGTGGTGACGATGAGAAAAAAAACCAACGGCTGCAGGAGCTGCTCGGGGCGCCGGAAACTTAAACGGAGTTCCCGTGCGACGATGAGCCTGAAAGCCGCCAGCGATCCCACCGTCACGCGTTGAGTTCCAGGCGCTGCACGTCGCGACTGAGACTGACCTCCTGGTGCGCAACCACCACCGCCGTACCGCCCGCGCGGATGTGCGCATCGAGAAGTTCGGACAGCACCCGACAACCGGATGCATCGAGATTGCTGAAAGGTTCGTCCAGCAGCCACAGAGGCGCCTGCAGGGCGATGACCCGGGCCATCGCCACACGGCGCCGTTGGCCTGCCGATAGCACCCGGGCGGGCAACTCGGCGCATTGTGCCACCCCCGTCTGCCGCAATACGTCCAAGAGATCAGGCCGGCTTACCGCTCTCTTCAGGCCCACCGAGAAATGCAAGTTCTCGAGCGCGGTGAGATCGGCCTTCAAGGCCGGCTCGTGCGCGGCGAAGGCCACCTCAGCCTGGTAAAGCACGGCGTTCGCGCGAATGGCACGTCCTTGCCACGACACATTGCCCTGCTCGGGGCGCAGCAGCCCGGTCAGGACGCGCAATAAGGTGCTCTTACCGGCGCCGTTGGGTCCTGAAACGTGCAACAGGCGACCCGGCGCCAAGGACGCACTGATGCCCCTGAGCAAATGGCGCTCGCCGCGCCAGACATGCACCTGCTCGATCAACAACCCGGACGCAGCACTATTCATCGCGTCGCGAGCTTAACCAAATCAATAGGTTGAGGCTAGCAGTTCCACCGTACGAGCACTCACATGCCGATCCTCGATCAGTATTTCACCCACGCAGACCGGTAGCTTGAATCGTCGCGGCCCACAGCTGCCTGGATTGACCCACAGGACGTCGCCGCGCCGCTCGATCTTGGGTTTGTGCGTATGACCGGTGATGACCACTCGCGCCTGCGCCGGGGGAGATGCATCGGCGCTGTCATGCACCACGTATACAAACGTCCCCCCGAGGCGGATCAACTCGGACGTGCGGATCTGCGCCGCCCAGGCGGCCTGATCGTTGTTACCGCGTACGGTCGTCAACGGCGCCAGGGCAGCCAGCGCGTCGAGAATCTGCGGCGTGCCGATATCGCCGGCGTGAATCAGATAATCACAGCCTGCCAGAAACCCCACCGCCTCCGGCCGCAGCAGGCCGTGTGTGTCGGAGAGCACGCCGACACGCAGCGACCGTATTTCAGCGCTCCCAGTGACCCGGTTCGCGATGCCAGTGAGGACCGCGTTGTTCCCAGCGATCCGGTACCCAGTGATAGCCGCGACGCTCACGGATATAGCGACCGCCGACCCAGACGTGCTCATGGCCGCGCCACGCGTAGTACCCCGGCGCCCACACGTAGCCACCGCGCGGCGGCGGCACCGTCTCGATGCGAACCGGCGGCGGCGCAACGTCGACATCGACGATGACGGCTGCTGATACCAACGTCGGCGCGGCACCTGCGCCGGCAGTCAAACAGAGTCCCAACAACAACGCCTTATGAGAAACTTTCATTCGTATCTCCTGATGTATGTGAGTGCAACGCGATGACGGCATGGTGGGTTGACGTGACAAAATGATTACTTTGGATATGCTGTGGTGCAGCAGTGGCATACCGTCGCGATTAAGGTCATTCGTGAGAGCAACGTTCGCAGGGTGGTCTCTGGGTTTTGCGGTCCTGTTGAGCGGCACTGCCAGCGCGGCCGAATTCTCGCTCAGTAGCAGCGACATCGGCCCTGACAAGCCGCTGGATGACCAATTCATCTTCAATGCATTTGGCTGCGCGGGCGGCAACGTTTCTCCCGCCCTGTCATGGTCGGATGCGCCGGGCGGGACACAGAGCTTCGTGGTCGCCTTTTTCGATCCCGACGCCATGCGCGGGCGCGGTTTCTGGCACTGGCTGGTACTCAACATTCCGGCCACCACGACCTCCCTGCAGCGCGATGCCGGCAGCGAAGACGGCTCGAAGCTACCGCCCGGCGCCGAACAGATCAAGAATGGTTTTCGGGCATCAGGCTACAGCGGCTCCTGCCCGCCGCCGTCGGACGAGCCACATGCTTATGTGATGACGGTCTATGCCCTGAAAGTCCCGAGGATCGTCGTGCCCGCCGAGGCGACTGCAGGAACGATCATCTCGACCATTGATGCGAATGCGCTGGGAAGGGCATCGATTACCTACCGTTACGGCCGCAAGCCGGTGCCGCCGCCGGTATCAGAGTGACGCCGCAGTCACACGCGCCGTGCGCGGCTCGAATGCGTCAGCTTCTTCGCCCAGAAAACCGCCGCTTTGATGCGCCCACAATCGCGCATACAAGCCTTTTTGCGCCAGCAGCGAATAATGATCGCCCTGCTCGACGATGCTGCCCTGATCGAGCACGATGAGTCGATCCATCGCCGCGATCGTCGAGAGCCGATGCGCAATGGCTATCACCGTCTTGCCTTCCATCAGCCGGTACAAGCTCTCCTGGATGACTGATTCCACCTCGCTGTCGAGCGCGCTGGTTGCTTCATCGAGAAGCAGTATCGGCGCATCTTTCAACATGACACGGGCAATGGCGACGCGCTGTCGCTGACCGCCGCTGAGTTTGACGCCACGCTCACCGACGTGTGCATCGTAGCCGCGGCGCCCGTTCGGATCTGTCAGCATGCCGATGAAGTCATGCGCTTCGGCGCGCTTCGCTGCTGCGATCATGTCCGCCTCGGTGGCATCCGGCCGGCCATACAGAATGTTGTCGCGTACCGAGCGGTGCAGGAGCGATGTGTCTTGCGTCACCATGCCGATGGCGCCGCGCAGACTGTCCTGCGTCACCCGGGCGATGTCCTGGCCGTCGATCAGCACGCGGCCCTGCGCGATGTCGTAGAAACGGAGCAGCAGGTTGACCACCGTACTCTTGCCCGCACCGGAGCGCCCCACCAGACCGATTTTCTCGCCGGACCGTACATGCAAAGTCAGATGTTCGATGACGCGCTGATTCTCGTCGGCTGCTGCATACGAAAAGTTCACGTTCTCGAAACGAATCTCCCCCTGGCTCACCTGCAGCGGCTTGGCATCCGCGATGTCGACCACGGTCGGCCGGCGCGAGAGCGTATTCAAGCCATCTTGGACGGTGCCGATCTGCTCGAACAACGACGCCATCTCCCACATCACCCAGTGCGAGATCCCATTGAGACGCAGCGCCATGGCAGTGGCCGCCGCAACGGCGCCCACGCCGACCTGGCCACGGGTCCACAGATACAGCGTGACGCCGCTCGCCGATCCGATCAGCAGCATGCTGAGCACGTGATTGACGATTTCAAAGCCGGTGACCAGCCGCATCTGACGCACCACCACCGCCAAAAATTCCGCCATCGCGCTGCGTACGTAGCCGGATTCGCGCTGCGTATGCGAGAACAGTTTGACGGTCGCAATGTTGGTATACGCATCGGTGATGCGTCCCGTCATGAGCGATCGGGCATCCGCCTGCGCCTTGGCTGACGTGCTCAAGCGCGGCACGTAGTAACAGATCGCTGCCGCGTAGGCGACCAACCATCCCAGAAACGGCACCAGCAGCCACAGGTCGAGACCGCCGACCACGAGCACGATGGTCGTAAAATAGATGATGACGAACACCAGCATGTCGGCGAGGATCATCCAGGTATCGCGCACGGCCAGCGCAGTTTGCATTACCTTGGCCGCCACGCGACCCGCGAATTCGTCCTGATAAAAGCTGAAACTTTGCGCCAGCATGTTGCGGTGGAAATTCCACCGTAACCGCATGGCGAAATTCGCGGCGAGCGCCTGCTGCTTGATGAGGCTCTGCAGCGCGATCAGCAAGGTGCTGCCGAGCAGGATCGCCACGAGCAGCAGCAGGTTGTGACGCTGCTCGATCCACAGTTTTGAGGGTTCGACTTTCGCGATCCAATCGACCACGTGACCGAGCATGCTGAACAGCAAGGCCTCGAACACACCGATGCCGGCCGTGAACACCGTCATCGCAGCAATGTAGGGCCTGACGCCTGTGGCGCAGGCCCACATGAAAGGCCAAAAGGTCCGCGGCATCGGCGGCACGTCGCCGTCAGGAAACGGTGCAACCATCTTCTCGAAATAACGGAACATGAATTCCCCTGGCGTGCGCGCTGCCATTCTACCGGCAGGACGGCGTCACGTCTTGAACGGCGTGAACGACTGCACACGTTTGTCCTGCGGATCACGCCACCGCGATGCAAGAACGCGAAGCCGAATTGGGGCTTGCTATCGGCGGTCCCGCGTTGCGCTTCGTACTCGCCCGCGCGCCGTTTCGGTCAAGTAGCCTACATAGCGATTGCGACCGCTAACATAGCGACCAGCGCCTGTGGACATCCACGGTACAACTCGTCATTGGCCGAGGTGTCAAAACTTGACATCGACGGCCGCGACCATCGAACGGCCGAGAATGCCCGAGAAGTACAAGGTCGCCGAATTCACGAAATTACCGCCGGTACCGGCGAGCGCCGGATAGGGCGGTTGTTTGTCGAACACGTTATTGACGATGAAGCGGGCCGCGACGTGCCGGTTGACGTTGTACGACACCGTCGTGTTGAACAACCACCACGCGCCGACGCCGAAGACATCCTGCGACGTGGCGGTGTTTTGATTGTTGAAGTTGGCACGGCCAATGTATTGGGCGTACCAGTCCCAAGAGAAATCCTGGTAGCCATACGCCAGATCGATTCCGCCCTTGCGCTTGACGTTGCCCACATCGGCGAGTTCGCCCGCAAAACTCTGTGCGCTGGCCGACCCGATCTGTGATTGCAGCCGCTGGGTGTCCAGCCAATTGAGGCGCGTCGACAGAGTGCCGAGGGCCCACGGCAGGTCCTGCGTGTATTGCAACTCCGACTCGATGCCGGTGAAGTGCAACTCGCCGGCATTGACATAGCCCACATGAAAATCCGTGATCTGCCCCGCGGTGTTGCGGGTGAACGAAGCGCACGAGGGATTGGTTGGGTAATTCGCGGAGTCGTAGCAGGCATCGAGCACGTTGGTCAGCGACAGCGTTTCGATTGCACTCGCGATGTTGATGTCGATGTAGTCCACCGACAGGCTCAGTTTCGGCACCCAACGCGGCCGCAGCACCACGCCGAAACTCTTCGAATTTGCCGTTTCGCTCGCCAATCCCTGGTTGCCCGACGTGACGCCGGTGGCGGTCGCATTCACCACGTTGGATGTGAACGTGGTCGGATCGATACCCGCCGCGCGGCAGTTCGCGGCACGCGTTGCCGGCGCGGTCCCCTGACCGACGAAGTTGTGATCGCAGGGATCGTTCGCGAACGAGAATTGGGTCGCGGCCGGCAGAAACAACTCCGTGATCGACGGCGCGCGAATCGACTTGGTCTTGTTGATACGGAACTGAACGTCTTGCACCGGATAAAAGATCAGGCCGTTCGTGTAGGTGGTCGCATTGCCGGTCACCGAGTTGTCGACCCGGCGCACCGCCCCTTGATACTCGAGGCGATACAACCCCGGCCACTGCCATTCCTTGCCGATCAACGGCAGGACGGTTTCGAGCGACACTTCGTTTGTGTGGTAGGCGCCCGATACCGCGCTCACCTGTGCCTGACCCAGATTCTGCAGATAGAAGTTGTCCGGGCTGAACTCGGCCGATTCGCGCCGGTTCTCGAAGCCGATCGAAGCTTTCCAGTCGCCGCTCGGCAGATGCAACACATCGCCGTTCAGGTTGGCGGTGAAGTCGCGCTGCGTGTTGTATGACTGCACGGTCGCAAGATGCGTGATGTAGTCCACCGCTGCGCGGCTAGGCGACCCCTGACCGAAGATGTTCAACGGCGCGCAGGTGCTTGATTGTGTCGAGGTGGGCGCATTCACCGGCGTTCCGGCGCAGACGATCTGCCCGGCAGCGTTCGTCGTCGCATTCAACGCGTTTTGCACGTTCTGAAACACGTACGAAGGCGTGACCTGCGTATTGCTGGACGTGCCGTAGTTGCCGGCGACTTCCCAGTTGTATTTGTAGGTGCCCAACTCGAAATTGCCCTTTACGCCCAACACGCCGCGCGCCAACACCTGCGTCGCCGTGGCGCGTCCACTTTGCAGATCCTCGTTGGCACGACCCACATAGAACTGATTCGGATTCCAGTTCGGATCGACGAACCCGCCATTCGCGCCATAACCATTGCCGGCCGCCACGGCGGCGGCGTAATTGGTCAGGGCGTTTTGAATCAGCGCGCGATCGCCCGGCTGCAGATAGGGGTTGTTGATGTTGACGATGAAATCGCCGTTGGCCGTACCCGCGGTACCAAACAACGATGTGTTGTAGGCCGGCTGCGAGATCAGATTGGTGGCATGCGTCTCGGAGAACCAGCCTTCACCGAACAGCGCCACGTTGTCGTTGATCTTGAAGTTCTGCAGCGAGTCGATGTTGATGCGTTCGGTGGGCGACAACAGATTGCTGACCTGCGAAAGACGCAGGCCGTCGCCGCCGCTGCCGAACACAGGATTGCCGGTGAGCGTGCCAACATTGTAGGGCGCCAAGGAGCTGCTGCCCGGGTGCCACGCGAGCGGTTCACCGGCGGCGTTGTTGACGGCGACCGCACCGGCGCCGGTGGCTGGATAGGCCGGCAGGAAGACGCCATCGTCGACGTACGGGATACCGGAGGTATTGATGCCCGTGACGGTGCCGGCCGGCGTCAGCACGGCCGAATACGGACCCTTTGTCGCCGGTGTCAGGAATTGCAGATCTTGAGCGTAGTTGGGGCGTGCCGTACCCACCAAGCCGTCCGTCTTGGTAAACTCGGCCACAACGGTGACGTTGCCACGGTCGTCGAGAAAATTTGTGCCTGCGAGGATGCGGCCGCGATACTGCCAGGCGTCGCCTTTACCGGATGCGCCCACCTGCGCGTCCATGTCGAGGCCTTGGAAATCCTTCTTGAGAATGATGTTGACCGTGCCGGCGACCGCGTCCGCGCCATAGATAGGCGCGCCGCCCACCTTGATGGTCTCAACGTGATCGATCAGCTTGGTCGGTATGACGTTGAGATCCACCTGGCTGCCCTGGCTGCCGACCGGGCTGTTGGAAGCCGCCGCGTTGTTCAAGCTTGCGGTGCTGGAAGAGACGAAGCGCCGGCCATCGATCAGCGTCAAGGTGCGCTGAGATCCGAGGCCATACAAATCGACGAAGCTTTGCGCGATACCGAAGCCCGCCTGCGTGTTCTGGGCACTCGATGGCGAGACACCGAAGCCAGGCGTCTCCGCGAGCGCCTGGCCTACATCCAAATAGCCACGAGTGTCGAAAGTCTTGGAATCGATGGTCGTGGTCGGCTCGAGACGGTCGAGGTCGGGACGCGCGATGCGCGAGCCCGTGACCACCACTTCCTGCAAATCTTCGGGTTCCGCGGATGCCTTGGGCTTTTCCTGCGCCTCAGCCTCGAGAGAGAACCCGGTCGCAGCGAGTGTCAGGGCAAAAATCGCCGGCGCACACAGGCGCGCCGCTTTCCCGTTGAGCTTTTTCAAAAACATCCCTCCGCACAATTTTTATTTCAAGACGTCACGCATCAAATATCAAATCGTCTTTGCGGTGTAAAGAAAAAAAAACCGCGAAGTAAATTTTTTTACTCACTTAGGAACAAGTTTCGCTCAGGTTGAAATCTGCACGGTATCGGAACATCTGAGGGTGGGTGACGCGCCCCTTTGGTGCTTTCGAAATCCTTCTATCCAACGCTGCATGTGCGCTACGCTCGCGCCTCTTGCGCCAACGCGGCGCTTGCAAGAACGAGGAGAGCCAATGGATCGCCGAGACTTCATTTCCACCGTGGGCGCGTTGGCGCTCACCAGCGCCGCAGGCGAGGTAGCGTCCGGCAAAGGTCGCGATTTTGATCCCACGGAACGGTCGATCGAAGCGCTGCAAGAAGCCATGGTGTCGGGTACCACCAGCGCCGAGTCCCTGACAGCGGCGTATCTCAGCCGGATTGCGCGTTACGACCAGCATGGTCCGGAACATCACTCGGTGCTTGCCGTGAACCCCAATGCGCTGGCGGACGCGCTGGCACTCGATCATGAGCGCAAAGCAGGCAAGGTACGCGGGCCTCTGCACGGCATTCCCATTTTGTTGAAAGACAATATTGAAACCGGCGATCCATTGCCGACTACCGCCGGCTCCTATGCCTTCGAACATTCGATGCGATCGGATTCGCCGCTGGCCGCGCGACTGCGTGCAGCGGGTGCCGTGATGCTGGGCAAGGCCAACTTGAGCGAATGGGCCAATTTTCGCTCGACCCATTCGTGCAGCGGCTGGAGCGGGATTGGCGGCCAGACGCGCAACGCCTACTCGCGTGATCGAAATCCGTCGGGCTCGAGCGCCGGTTCGGGAGTGGCAGCAGCCGCCAGTCTCTGCGCCGGGGCGATCGGCACCGAAACCAACGGCTCCATCCTTTCGCCGTCCTCCCTGAACGGTGTGGTGGGTTTCAAGCCGACGGTGGGTCTGGTCAGCGCACGAGGAGTGGTTCCCATATCGCCGCGTCAGGACACTGCGGGCCCCATGGGCCGGTCCGTTACCGACGTCGCCATCATCGCCAGCGTCATCGCCGAACACGCGCTTGGGTTTGACCATCGTGGTCCGTCGCTCGAGGCGTTTCGTCTCAAAGGCCTGCGCGTCGGTGTCCTGCCCATACCGTCGGGCGCGCATCCCGGCACGATACGACTCTTCGGCGACGCGCACGCGGTGCTGGAAAAAGAAGGCGCGACGGTAGTCGAACTCAAGGTCCCGGACGCATTCAGCGAGATGGAGAACTTCGAACTCGAAGCATTGCTCTATGAATTCAAATCGTCGATCAACGACTACCTGACCGGGCTGGATCCGGCACAGGTCCAAGCCAGGGACCTTGCCGGCCTCATCGCTTTCAACGAGCGACATAAAGATCAGGAGCTGATTGTTTTCGGCCAGGAACTTTTTGAGATGGCCCAGGAACGCGGACCTCTGAGCGACGAGAAGTATCAGAAAGGGCGTGCGGGACTCGACCGCGCCGTCGACACGGCGGGCCTGGCCACGCTGCTCGGCCAGCAGGGTGTCGAAGTGCTCATGTCGCCGAGCAATGGTCCGGCTGACCTGATAGACCCCGTGTGGGGCGACCAACGCGGCGGCGGCTGGTCGCAGATTGCGGGTGCTGCCGCGATCGCGGGTTACCCCAGCATCACCGTACCCGCGGGCTTGGTCAGCGGACTACCGGTCGGCGTGACATTCGTCACCCGGCGAAATCACGACGGCCTCCTGCTGCAGGTGGCACGTGCCTACGAGCGCGCCGCGAACGCCCGCGTGGCGCCGCGTCTGGCCGTTGCATGAAGGGACCGGCATTCATGGCTTTGGCACTCGCGGCCGCGATGTCTGCCCATGCGCAGACGCCGACCGCCACGCCGGAACCGACACAGCACGAATTCGTCGTTAAGAATTTTAAGACCGAAGGCGGCCCCGTGCTGCCCGAAGCGCGGGTCTTTTACGGCACCTATGGCGCACTCAATGCCGCGGGCGACAACGTCATCTTGCTGCCGTCGCATTACATGGCAGAGATGCACGGTTATGGCTGGTTGATCGGGCCCGGCAAGGCACTCGACCCTACGAAATACTTCCTGATCACGAGTGAATTGTTCGGCAACGGCCGTTCCTCCTCGCCGAGCAACACGGCAGAGCCGTTTCATGGTCCCCGATTTCCGATTACAAGCATTCGCGACAACGTGGAAATCGTCCACACCCTGCTCACCGACGCGCTGCACGTCAAACACCTGCGCGCGGTGATCGGCTTTTCGATGGGCGCTCAGCAGGCGTTTCAATGGGCGGTGAGCTATCCAGATTTTATGGATCGCATCGTTGCAACGTCCGGCACGGCCAAAACCTATGGACACGGTTTCGTACGCCTGGAAGGCGAGATCTCCGCGCTGACCGCCGATCCCGCTTTTCAAAATGGCGATTACACCGATCAACCTGAGCGCGGCATCGAAGCTTTTTCGATGGTGTGGGCCGGATGGCTCTTTTCACAGGAGTGGTGGCGCCAGGAACTGTGGCGCACCAACCCGCTCTTTGGCAACAGCTTCGCGGAGGTGGTCGAACACTTCCGGCATCATTTCATTCCGGGCGCCGATGCCAACAATCTAATCTTGCAGATGCGCACTTGGCAGAAGCACGATGTCGGGCACACAGCGGCATTTCACGGCGACGTCGAGGCGGCGCTCAAATCTATCAGGGTGCCGGTACTGTATATGCCGTCCATGACGGACCTGTACTTCCCGATCACGGATGCACGCTACGAGGCCAAATTCATACCGCATTGCACCCTCACGCCCATACCTTCCCTATGGGGTCATCCGGCCGGCGCAGCCATCACGCCTGCCGATGCAAAGTTTTTGAATGACCACATTGGAGCATTCGTGAACAGCCGGCACTGAGAATTTGCCGGCAGGCTCAAGGCGCCACGTTGGGCGATCCGGCAACGATGCGGTCGGCCAGCAGCGCGAGCAAGGCACTCCACGTTTGCGCCACAGCCGCCGCATCGCGACCACCCGGGCCGGACTGCAAGCGCACCGTTTGCTGCTGCGTCCGTACCGCGTTCCGGCTTAGATCCCAGCTCGCGCTTAAGTGGCCGCTCGTCGCATCAACGCTGAAATCGAGTATGTCAACGCTGACGCCGAGAGCATCATCAGGCTTCGGCAGGTTAGGCGAGACAACCTTGTCCGGCGGCAGTCGGGCGGCGAGGTCAAGCGATAACGCCTGACGTGCAATCTGTGACAGCGGCGCGGCCCAATGCGCCTGATCGTGAATCTCGAGCTCACCGGGCGCGACGCCGGACACGATTTCAAGACGGTCCAGTCCCGGCGGCACGTGCACCGCAGCCACTCGCAAAGGCGGTCCCTGCCAGTCGACACGCGTCGTCGCCGCAACATCCGTCAGTGTGAAGATGCGGGTTTCGGCGCTCCGACACGCCGCCAGCGCCATGCAGCTCAGGACCAAGACCACAGACAGGACCTTCATCACGTATCGCTTCATGGCTCCGACCTCTTGCCCCTGATCAACGCCTCAGGATGCCGACCGAGATAGTCCGTTAGCGTGTGCACGGAACGAGCTGCTTCATTGAGTTGCCTGATGGTTTCCACCACGCTATCGCTCTCACTTCCCCCTTCATCGTCCAACAGGCGGTGCGCCAGGCGCGCCGTATCGGACAGCTGCGCAGCGGCGCTATTGAGCTTGTCGATCAGTGGACCCACCTTCGGCTGCACGTCCGCCAACATCTGGTCGACTTCCTTCAAAGTGCTTTTCAAATGCGCCAGCCCCTCGGTCAGATCGGGCGAAGCGAGAAGACTGTTCAGGCGCATCGTCATCTGGCCGACGTTCTTGCCGATCTGCTCGATCGGGAGACTGTTGACCTTGGCCAGTATCTGACCCGCCTGCGCCGTCAGATCGTCCAGACCCGACCCTGCGACACTCGGAAAACGCGGCGGCCCATCCTGCCTGATCAATTCCGCCGCAGACGCGTTCTTTACTTTTGCCAGGGCGATGCTTGCATCGCCGAGCAGCGGGGGTGATTGCTCGAGCTTGGCGCGATAGCCGGCACGCGCGAGCAACCGCAGTTTGGCATCGGTTGCCGCCTGCCCGTTCGGATCGGCGCCCGCATCGACATCGAGATGCAGTTGCTGCGGATAAATCAGCGCCGTCGCGACGGTAAACGGCTCGCCCGAGCGCGCGTCGAAATCCAGATGCGACGACTCCACCTCGCCGATCTGAAATCCCAGCAGGTTGACGGCCGCATTCTCGTCCAGGTGGTCCGATGCGCCGTAGAAGGCAAACTCGTAACGCACGCCGGGCCCGCTCAGGCCCTGCCGTGCCGCATTGCGCGACGAATACAACGTGAATTCCGCATCCGCTTTGCTGACCGGCGAGGCGGCATCGACCTGGTCGACCTCCAGCTCAACACCTCCCGAGAGCAATGTGCTGATCGGCGCCATGTTTGCCGTGATACCGCCGCTGGTGAAGGACAAGCGCAGCGGACTGATCTTCCAGAAATGAGCGCCGGGATGCACCAACGAATCGTAGGGTTGATAGAGAAATATTTCGAGCCTGAAGCCGGCTTTGCCGGCGAACTTGACGTCGGCGACCTTGCCGATCGCCTGGCCGCGGAACAATACGATGGTGCCTTCCTGCACCGAGCTCAAGGTACGGGCATGCAGTACGTAGCGTGTGCCGCGGTCATCCGGCAGCACGATGGGCGCACGCTCCAGGCCTTCGAAATGGGTCGCGGGCGTGCCGCCCTCGCCCGGTGCGTAGCCGACCGCGACGCCCGCCACCACGGCTTTGATCGAATTCAGATCCGTCAAATTGGCGTCGGCGCCGATCAACCAGAAACGCGCATTGCTGTTCAGTCCCGCCTTCGCCTCCGGCGCGAGGCGCAGTTTGAAGTCGAGGCTACGGCCATCGGCGTTCGGCAGAATTTTTACCAGTTCGCCCGCTTCCACCCCTTGATAAAGCACCTTGGTCTCGCCGGCACGTGCCCCCGCTGCACGCCGGAACGTGACGGTGACCGTTTCGCCACGGTGCACGAATGCCTGCAAGCCGAGGTAGGCAACCACGATGAGCGCAGCTGTCGGGATCGCCCAGACGAGATTCGGCCAAATGGTGCTGCGCCGGCCGCTCTGCGGTAAATCAGTGGGCGGCGGTACACTCACGCGTTGCGCCCCGCGGCATCCCACATCAGTCGCGAGTCAAAGCATTTGACCGCAACAGTGGTGAGCACCACGACCAATGCGAACGGTGTGGCCGCCGCTTCTGCACGACCGTCGATCAGCGTGTTGAATTTCAGCACCGGCACGAAACACGCAATCGTCAACGGGTCAACCATCGACCACCGGCCAATCTCCTCTATTACCCGATAGACCCGGGTCCTGGCCACGAGATTACGCGTCGCACGACTTCTGACCGACAAAGCACACCATGCCAACCCTACCATCTTGAGCAAAGGAATCGTAAAACTCGCTGAAAATACCAGCAGGGCCAGACCCAACAAATGCGACTCCAGCAGATCGGTCACGCCACCGAGCACGGTGTACGGAGTCGGCGTGAGGCCGATAGGGATGGTCGCGATCGGCAGCAGGTTTGCCGGAAAATAGAGCAGTGCGGCGGCGATCAGCAGTGCGCTCGCGCGCACCAGACTCTGCGGCTTGCGGACCTGCACGGACGCACCGCAGCGCGGGCATTTACCGGATTCGCAGCGCAAATCCACCAACAATTCGCAGCTCAGGCAGGCGACCGCCGATTCGCCTGCGCGTACCGGGCAATCCGGCGCGATGGTGCGCCAAACCAGCGCCTTGTCGAGGGTTGCACGCGCGATCAGGGACAACAGCGCGGCCGCGATGAGGCAGATTGCGCCAGCGTCCAATTCAACGTACAGCGAGGCACGCAGGCGCGCGTAGGCAACCAGCATACCCAGCAAAAAAACGTCGAGCATTGCCCACGTCTGCAGGGAGTCGGCAATGCGGAAGCCGAGCGCCAGCCAGGGCGGGCGGCGGCGCAATCGAATCGCCATGAGCACGGCGGCCAGGGCGCCGAAGCGCAGGATCGGGAAGACGACGATGAAGAGGAACACGATGATGGCAAGTACCGGCCAACCGCCGTTCCAGATCGCGAAGGAACTCATGGGCAGCGTGCTGGTGCGGGTCGCCCCAAACGCAGACGTGGTGATGAAGGGCGCAAACAGCGCGGGTCCCAGAAGTGCAAGAATCGCGACGGCCGCTGCCAGGGTGGCATCGAGACTCTTGCCCGCACAATGCTCCAATTGGGTTTTGCAGCGGCCGCAAAAAGTCAGCTGGTTGCGTTCACCGCGGACCGCCACCTGCACCAGGCCACAGTTGGGGCAGGCAAGCTTCCTCGCTTCAGATGCCGCCGTGTCGTCGCGCGTCACCGTATGCCGCTTTAGAAAATACCGCAGCTTGATCTCGCTTGATGACGTCATTTTCTGGTGCCCTCGGCCGGACTCGAACCGGCACGGCCTTGCGGCCGACGGATTTTAAGTCCGTTGCGTCTACCGATTCCGCCACGAGGGCTTAAAGCCGGCAAAAGTTTACCAGCTTCATGCAGGCCTTTCAGACACGCTGAATCTAGAGGGCGACGCGCTCGGGGGCGGGCACACACCAGATATCGATGGGCTCACGCCTGCCGCGCAATTCAAACTGCGGCAGCTGCAGAAACGGGATGCCATCTGAGGCATGCACAGGGGGATTGGTGCTGCTCGACAGCGCCTCGGCCACCGTGCACGAGAACAGCACTTCGCCGGCTCGCGCCCGGCTGCAGAGCCTGGCCGCCACGTTCACCGTGTCGCCCACCAGCGTGGTGCTCTTGCGGCGCGGGGGTCCCAGCGACCCTACTGCGACTTCGCCCAAATGCAGACCGACGCCGATTCCGGAATCGATTCCGAGCTCGACGCGCCATCGTTCTGCGATCGGCGCGAAGGCACGCAGCATCTCGTGCCCGGCGGCCAACGCCTCATGCGACCCGTCGCTTTGTTTGGAGTTCACGCCGAATCCCGCCATGATGCCGTCGCCCGCCATGTGGTACACGTCACCGCCGTGGTTGGCAATCGCTGTGGCCACCAGGCGAAAAAATTCGTCCAGCAAGGGTAATACCGCCGCCGGCGCCAGCCGCTCGGCGAGACCGGTGTAGCCGCGCAGATCCGCAAACATCACGGTTACCCGCGACGTCTGGATCACCGGCGCCGAAACTTGAGTTACCGACATGGAGCCTGTTGGACGCAACCGAGTGCGTCCACGCGATTTAAATTCTTTCATCCTTAATCATTATGCATCAGTCAGAACGGATAATTGAGTCCCGTGAATACTGCAGCGCCCTCGCTGCCGCGACCAATGTCCACATATCCCACCACGAATGGCCGTGCGATGCCGCGGAAACCGACGCCGAATACCGGATGCAGATGGTCGAAGGGCAACGAACTGGTTTCGTGAAACACATGCCCGACATCGATGAAAGGCGCCACCTCGATGTCGAGCGTGGTGCTCACGATATCGAGGGAATAGACCTTGCGCCGCAATTCCACCGTGCCCGAGAACGCGTTGCGATCGTAAAAGCGGCCCGCGCCATAACCGCGCAGCGTTTCTACCCCGCCGATTTCGCTCTCGCCGCCGCCGACCGTGCTCAACGCCCAGAAAGGCACGTCGTGCACCGACGGCAGGTAGCGCAACGCAAAGTGACCCGCTAATACCGTATCGAGCGCAAGCGGCCAGTAGATTCGCCCGTCGACGCCGGTCTCGCTGTACATGGTGTCGTTGAGCAGGCCGCGGCTGCTGGCACCACCGCCGTACACCGCCCACTTCATTCCCCGCGTAGGGATGGTCAGATCGTCGCGCGTGTCGTAGATCACGCTCAGCCGGTTCAAGAACTGCTTGCTGGTGCCGAGGCCCGTGACGGTCGGAAAGCGTTGCTCGATGCTCGGGAGATCGCTGATCGAACCGGGGAGCACATCGAGCGCCTGATAGCGTCCGGTATACAGCAGTTGCCACGCATGGGTGAAGTTGAATCCGACCTGTACCTGACCGAAGCCACGATTGCTGGTGTAACTGGTTTCAGCGCCGCCGCGTGTTTGATTGCCAATACCGTAAAACCGCGGCGTGCCGTCGCGATCGTAGAGCAGGCTGTAATTGATCGACCAGCGCGAATCGCGCAAGCGGCCTTGCTGATATTCGAGGTCGACTTTGCGTTCGACCCGTTCCTTGATGCCCGCCACCAAAGACCATTGCTCGTCACCCGAAGAATAAGAGTAGATGCGGCCGTGCACGCCCCATCCGAAATACGGGTTATGCAGAATATCCGGGGCGATGATCTGCCGAATCTGGCTGTTTGCATCGGTCCGCAGCCATGTCGGAATGATGCCCAGCGTCGTGCCGCTGTCAGGATCCACCGCGATTTCCGGAATCGGTATGAATGGTGCGGTCTTCGGATTGAACCAGGTTTTTGGGTTCAGATACGCAGTCCAGGACGTCGGCGGCACCGCGGCCGGCGCCTCGACCGGTAAGGGGCCACCCGGAATCTGAGCGCCGGCATCCCCCGGTGTCGACTGTCCCCAGACGGGCGGCGCGATGCACCCGAGCGCCAGTGCCAGCGCAACACACGTGAGCGCACTGCGCAACGTCACCGCATCAACCGGGCGAAACATTTCAACAAGCGGTCGATGTCAGCGCGCGTCAACGCACCCATGGTGGAGATCCGGAACAACGTCTTCGACAAAGGCCCCTGACCTGCGTAGATAACAAAGCCCTCTGCTTTCAACGCATCGTGTAACTGCGAATAGCTCAAGTTGGCCGGTAACGCGTACGCCCGCAGAACCACCGAGGACTGCGCCGGCGCCAGCACTGCGCCAATCCCGAGTCCCGCAAGACCGGCTCTGGCCTGCTCAGCCAGATCCGCGTAGTGCCGATGGCGCACGCTCAGGCCGCCTTCATCCGCGTACTCGCGTAACGCTTCAACCAGCGCATAGTAAGCATGCACCGACGGCGTGAACGGCGTGTTGCGCTGATCCTGAGCCTGCGCCAGACGCAAGAGGTCCAGATAGTAGGTTCGGCTCGCCGTCGTTTCG
This sequence comes from uncultured Steroidobacteraceae bacterium, assembly GCA_964658805.1. Lineage (GTDB taxonomy): Bacteria > Pseudomonadota > Gammaproteobacteria > Steroidobacterales > Steroidobacteraceae > Bog-1198. The sequence goes on along the minus strand of CAZZZU010000003.1, from coordinate 54,656 downwards.
AGAGCATCACGATTGACCACCACGAAAGCAGCACCCGGCACGCCATGCAGGCACTTGTTGGCGGTGCCCGCAACGGCCGCGAGCGTTGCATCGAATTCGATCGTCTCCGCACCGAAACTGCTGACCGCGTCGACCAGCAACTTGGCGCCATGCGAGCAACAGACACGGCGCATTTCCCGCAGATCGTTCAACCGTCCCGTCGTCGTTTCATGATGGACCACGGCCACATGCGTAAAGCGATCTTGCACAGCGGCCGCCAGCTGCTGCGCCAGCGCGTCAAAGTCCACCGCCCGCAACCACTCGCCCTGCATACGTTGATGGCGAATGCCGTACTGCTGCGCCATCTGTGCGATGCGCTCGCCATACACGCCATTCTCGACGATGAGCAGGCGCCCGTCGCGCGGCACGACCGATGCCACCATGCTCTCCACAGCGCCCGTGCCCGAGGCCGTCATGAGCACGGCGCTCCAGCGCGCCGGGTCCAGCTCGTAAACCTCGAGCAAGCGGCTCCGCGCTTCCGTTTGCAAGTCGAAGAACTCGCTCTCGCGATGACACAGATCGGGATTGAGCAGACTGCGGCGCACGCGCTCTGACAGCGTCACGGGTCCCGGGTTGAGCAGCAGCATCAGTGTCGTGCGCCGATCTGTCGCATGAACCGCTCCGCGACCTGCATTGGCGTTACCGCGGGGCGTGGTAAATCGGGCGCGGCGCCCGGCCGGATCCTGACCCGCAGGAAATGCGGTCCGGACTTGCGCGTGCCGAGCCATGCGCCGATGTCCGAAGCGGCCTCGCTATCCGTGGCGGACGCGTAGTGGCAGGCCGCAGCGATCGCGGCAAAATCGACGCAGGGGGATACTGTCGCCTGACCGCCGGTGGAATCGTGCGCGGCGTTATCGAGCAGCAAGTGCCATAAATTCGGCGGCGCATAGGCACCCACCGTTGCAACTGCGCCCAGGCGCATCAACGCCGCGCCGTCGCCGTCAATCGCCACTACTTTCAGATCCGGGCGCGCCAACGCGAGGCCCAGGGCCAGGGGCGCGACGCACCCCATGGAACCCACCATGTAAAGTTGATTGGCACGATCCGTCACTGCGTACAGCTCGCGGCCCGTGAAGCCGGTGGTCGCCAGGACCGCCACATCGCCCGACTGTGTATGTGCCACCACCTCGCGCAGGGCTTCATGGCGCGAGTCATTCGGTTCCGCGGTGCGAGGCGGCCGGCGTTGCGGCACCGGGCGTGCGGCTGGCGCCGCAATCGCATCGGCTCCCGCCGCCAACTCATACGGCGCCACACTCCCCTTTTGCATCACCAAGGCGTACGGCCGGCCGTGCGCCTGCATGTATGCGACAGCGCGATCGAGCGCAGGCCCGATGGCAGCGGCGTCGGTTGGGAACAGCTCCCACGGTATCTCCATGGCGTCGAGCATCTTGAGCGTGATCGGACCCATCAATGCGTGTTGCGGCTCATCGGTGATGCCCGGCTGACCGCGCCAGGTGACGATCAGGAGTTGCGGCAGGCGAAAAGTCCAGGTCAAAGAAGTCAGTGGACTGACCGCATTGCCGAGACCCGAATTCTGCATCATGGCGATGCCGCGACGGCCTGACAACGTCACCCCCGCGATCAGCGCGACGGCATCGCCCTCGTTCGCCATGGAGACATACTCCAGGCTGTCATCCTGCAAAACATAGTTGATGAAGGGTGTCAGGAATGAGCACGGCACGCCCGCATACCATTCGAATCCGCGCAGTCGTGCCGCATCGACAAAATCGCGCGCCGCTATCATCAGGTACCTAAGGGCGTTTGCGTGTGCGCAAAGTCGACCGCACGCCGCAAGTCTTCGAGATCATTGACGCCGCGCCAGTGCCCGTGCACGTACTGCACCTCGATGGCCGCGCCATCCGCAATCAGCGCATTGAGCAGTGCCGGCACGTCGAGCTGGTCGAAGTCGGCTTGCATGCGCATCCGTACGAGCTTGGTTTTGAGTTGCTGGAGGCCCACTCGGCTGACGCTCAACAGCCCGATCCAGCGGCCCTGCGCCGCGACCGTACCGACCGTATCGCGAGTGGCTGCTGTCGTGATGCGCTCCAACAAAACCTTTTTGCCGAACAGGCCGCGGTCGTCGTCACGCGAGCAGTACGCGAAATCGCGCACCGTGTGATGGCCGGCACCGGCTAGCTGCGAGTCCACCACCACCGCAAAATCCGCGCCGGTCTCTGCCAGATCGCGCAATACATAGCTGCGAAACAAGATGTCACCGTACGAGATCACCGTTTGGGCATCGAGCGCGTCCATCGCACATGCGAGCGATTCCAGTTCGCCGCTTTCGGCATAGCGCTCGTTCACCACCAGCTTGATGCCGGCAGGGTCGATGGCATCAACCCGATATCCGCCGACGACGGTGATGTCGTTGATGTTTTCTTTCTTGAAACTGTCGATCAGCCAGCGCAATAGCGGCTTGCCCGCGATCGGCAGCATGACCTTCGGCTTATCCTGCGTGATGGCGTCGAGCCCTTTGCCGCGGCTCGCCGCCAGCACCACTGCCGCACGCGACACTCCCGAAGCCGACAGGTACTGCTTTTCGGCAGCCGTGTATTCGTCCGCATCCTGCAGACGAAAGATCTCGTTCACCGCTGCAACCCGGTCCTCGACGTTCACCAGGGTTTCGCTCGCGTGAATCTCTTTGGCAACGCTTTGCATGGCCGACACCGCAGCTCGCACCAGATGATTGGCCCAGATGACCGTACTGATGCCGGCCTGGCGAAATACTTCGGTCGGCGTGCTGTAGTACTTGGTGGGCACGATGAGAAGCGGCGAACGGCGTGCCCACGCGCGCGCGAACGCGACGATCTCGTCCGGTTTGGACAGTTTGCTGTGGATCAGAATGCCGTCGGCGCCCGCCAGTCGGTAAGCCTCGGCGCGGCGCAGCGCCTCCTCCATCCCCCATCCGGCAATCAGTGCTTCAACGCGCGCCACGATGCAAAAATCCGGGTCACGCTGCGTGTCCTTGCCGGCGGCAATCTTGCCGCAGAATTCCTCCATGTCGGCAAGCGGCTGCCGCTCACTGTTCAAGAAGCTATTGGTCTTCGGGAACTGCTTGTCCTCGATGCAGACCCCGGCAATGCCGCGCTGTTCGAGCTTGCGCACCAGACGGCGCATATTATTGAAGTTGCCGTAGCCGGTGTCGCCATCGAGCAGGATGGGCAGATCGCTCGCATCCGCCATGAACTCGAGGTTATCCACGACCTGGGTCCAACTTGCTTCATTGTTGTCGCGTACGCCGAACTGCGCAGAAATGGACAGGCCCGACGCCCAGACGCCCTTGAAGCCCGCTTCGCGCACGATGCGCGCCGACAGGCCGTTATGCGCCTCCATCAGGAACTCGAGCTGCGGGCTTGCGAGCATTTGGCGCAGCTGAGTGGTACGGCTCGGCCGCGGGGCAACGGTGCTGCGTGCCGGATCAGAGGCTGAGGCGGATTGGACCGTTGCGTTCATGTTTACTCCAAGGTTTGCAGGCGCGGCAGCACTTGACTCGCTGCACGAGCCACGTCGACCGGAAAATCTATCTCGATCCAGGGTGCACCGGTCACGTCAGTCACTTCGACGACATGAAGCCGTTCGCGCACGAAATCGCGCACGGCTTCCTCATGCGGCATGTCGGCCTTGTCAGTGTGGACATAAGCCGCAACCAGGGTGGCCAGGCGTCGGGCGCCCGCTTCATCCAGGCGAAAAAATCCTATGGATTCTCCGATGGTGTCGAATTGTAGGTCGGCCTCCACGCGCTTGCGCAGTTCGACGGGTACACCCTCGCGCACGCACACTTTGACCGGCTCATCGCCGGCCTCGAACTCGCGGTCGATCAGGATGCGATTCACCGCGTGCGTGCCGGCAGTCAAGGCGTGCGCGATACGGGAGTCGTAGAGCACATCCGCGTCCATCAACAAAACGTCACCGCCGCGACACATCGCTTCCGCAGCGACATGCGCCGTGAGTACGCTGCCCAGTTCGAAGCGCTCATTGATGACGATCTGCGGCCGCGGTGACCACCGCAGTCGATCGAGTTCCGCGGCAATCAGGTCATGCCGAAAACCCAGTGCCAATACGACCTCCTCAACTCCCGACTGTCGCAGTAACCGCAGGTGCCGCTCCAGCAGGGTCATACCGCCGAACCGCAGCAGGCATTTCGGAATATGCTCATGCTCCGCTTGATTGAGGCGCGTACCGCGCCCCGCGGCTAAAATAATCGCCCGCATCCGCATCCCTCAGGTTTTTAAGAGCGTGCGAATCTTACCGCGCGACACCAGATGCAGGTAGATGAGTCCCGGTACGCCGAGCAATAGTTCGCGCGCACGTTTTGCGAGGGACAATGCCAGCGCTGCGTCCCGGGGCAGACCGGCGAGGGGTGCGAGCAGCAGGTAGCCGCCTTCCTGCACACCCAACGCACCTGGAATCAGGAACGCGGCGCCACGAATTGCCTGCCCCAGACTCTCGAGCAACACGGCATCGCCCCAGCTCACCGGGGTGCCGAGCAGCTGCGCGATCAGGTAAACCTCGCCCACGCCGACGAGCCACCCGACCAGGTTCAAGCCAAAGCTCAAGCCAACGCTGCCGGGCCGCTTGTAAGTATTCTGCACGGCCTGATCAATGGCTTCGGCACGGCTCACGATGTCGGTCCAATCGCGCCGGCGTGAAAAGCGCGTCAAGGCACGTGTGGCCTTGCCGAACATGCCGCGGCGCTGGAACAGATAAAAACCGACCACCTGTACTCCCAGGAACGCGCTCGCGACCAGTGCCGTTGTACGTAATGCCTGCTCGGACAAAAACCCGGTGTGTTCACCCAGGAGAACGACACCGATGAGCGCGAAAACGATCTGAGCAAAGGTCTGCATGGTGGTGCTGATCGTAATGGCCGCAGCGGCGCTCTCCAACGCCATGCCGTTTTGCGCGAGGCGACGCGCCATCAACACCGGGCCGCCGAGCTGGCCACCGGGCATCAGGCTGTTGGCAGATTCGCCCACCCAGCGGGTTAGCACTGCGTCTCGCAAAGCACCTGGCAGCCGCGGCTGAAACAGCACCCAGATAGCGATCGCGTCGATGACCAATGGCAGCAAGTGAAAGAGCGCCACCAGAATCAGTCCCCAGCCGGCGCGCGACAAAGTCGACAGCACTGCCGGCAGGCCCTGCGAGGCGATCACGACGATGAAGAGCAGCAGCCCGATGCTCAGGAGCCACGTCGCCGTGCGGGTCATCGCCTCAACAAGCGCTTGAACGTTTGACGAAAGCCGAAGTAGGCCACCGCGTCCTTCATGTTGGAAATGAGACGCCACCCGGCATGCATGCGCGGGTTGGTGACATATTCGAACGTCAGCGAGACGCGCTTTTCGTTTTCACCCAAGGGGGTGACACGATGTCGTAGTGAATCTCCGTCAAAAAACACCAGCCCGCCGGAAGGGATTGCCACTGAACCCGCAACCGGCGCAACACCGGGACTGCGGGTATGGAGTTCGTACTCCAGCCGACATGAGGATTGGTCGATCAGACCGAGCAGCAGCGTGTAGCGCCGTCCCTGATAATACGAGGTGTCGTAGTGCCAGCCGATGTGATCGCCCGGACGGGTATAAAAATACAGCGCATAGGCATGCGGATCGTCTGGCGGCGACACGAAAAGCGGCTCGCCCGCCACGGCGCTCAAGAATTCGAGCAGCGCGGGAGCGCGGTACAACTCCGCGATGGCCGGTGCCCGTGCATCGATGCTATGACGGCTGACACTGCCGCCCTGCTTATGGCCGGGTAAATAATTCCGGTTGACGGCATCTTCCACCGCCGCAACAGCCGCGACCAGTTGGGCGGTGAGCTCGACGGGGAGGAAATGCCTCAGGCTGAGAAATGCCCCTTGACGCTGAAACTCCCGGCGCAAGGAAGGCGGGTCGAGCGTTGCCAAGCTTTGCGTCAATGGCATCGAACGCGAAGGTGCCACGACGGGCACTTGCCCGCCGGCAAGCCGCGCCGACACTTACCCCCAAACCTCAGGACGCACAGACTCATCGCGCCGCACCATCACGCGGCGGTAGTCTATGGCGACCCACACCGCGAACAATGGCGCGCACAACGCGGCCGCAATCAACAATGCAGACAGGCCGTTGAACAAGGTGGCCAATGGCAGCAGATACAGCACGTCCTCCGTTTCAAAGCCGCTAAAAGAGGCCTGCCGAGTAGCGGACTTGCCGAGTACCGCCTCGATCCGCATGCGCAGGAAAAAAATCAGCGCAATGGAAGCGCCGGCCAATGCGCCCCATAACACCGGGTTGAACATCCATGCCGCGTCCGAGCGCACCCCAACTCCCATGCCTATGGCGGCAAACAGAAGGATGGTGACCACGGCGTCGCTGACCAAATCATAATAGTGACCGAGCCGGCTGCCTTTGCCGCTGATACGCGCAAGTTCGCCGTCGGTGTGATCGAGAAAATTGGATATCACCAGCAGCAACCCTGCCAGGTTTGACCATCCATACGTGCCGGGTACGAAGGCGGCGGCAGACGCCACACCCACGAACAGACGCGCCGTAGTCAAATGATTCGGCGTGATACGGGTATCCCTGAGCGGCGTAACCAGCCAGCGCGCCAAACGCGCATCCCAGGGACGATGGTGTTTCAGATTGAGCATGAAGGCGTGCCGGGACCAATCGCGTATCATCACATTTTACGCCTGTTCTTGGCGCGTCATCAAAGTGAAATGCATTGAATTTTCATAAGCTAGGCCGATTGGTAGCCTCGCATCCCTGGGTCGTAGTGGCCCTCTGGATCGTGGCGATTGCAGTCGGTGCGGTCGGAGAACATCAATTTCCGACCGTGACGGTGGGCGGCGCCGGTGGCATCGACGGCAGCCCTTCCTGGCTAGCAGCCAGGATACTGCGCACGGAATTCAACAATCCGTACATCGATCCGCTCGTCATCGCCGTCGTCTCGCCGGCCCAATCGGTGGACGCGGCTCCGTATCTTGCCTGGATTGCGCAAACGCAGGCCAAACTCAGCGCTTTGCATGAAGTACGCAAAGTGACGAGCTATGCGGACTCGAAAGATGCGCACATGCGCTCCGCAGACGGTCATACCACCATGCTCATCGTAGGGCTGGCGGCGACGGATGCCGAATCGCAACAAAAGGCCGTCGTCGTCATACGCGAGCAGATGGCGCCATTACGTGCTGACCTGGTTGATTTGGACGCTGCCGCCAGAATCGCGGTCACCGGTGGTCCAGCCGCCGACTACGACGTCAATGCGTTCAGCGCATCAGGTGGCGACCACGCGGAAAAGCGCGCCCTGCCCCTGACGCTGATCATCCTGATGCTGGCGTTTGGCACCTTTGTGGCGGGCTGCCTGCCATTTCTGATGGGGCTTGCAACGACGACCGTGGCGCTTGGCCTGGCTTATATCCTGGCCGTGCTGGTGCCAGTGTCGAATCTCCTAAGCAACGTTGTCACCATGGTCGGACTCGCACTCGGGATCGACTACTCCTTGCTCATGGTCACGCATTATCGCGAGCACTCGCCACGCACCACCGTCGCCGAGACGGTCGCCGGTACGGTAGCGCTCGCCGGACAGACCATCACGTGGTCGGGTATGACAGTGATGGTCGGATTCTTAGGGCTGCTGTTTTCACCTATTCTCGAAACACGCTGTGCGGGCATCGGTGGCGCTCTGGTGGTCTGCGTCTCGGTCCTCGCCGCGCTCACCTTGTTGCCTGCAAGCCTCGTTCTGTTGAGTCCCTACCTGGACAGATGGCCGGTACTGCCGCGCCGTTGGCGCAAATTTGATGCTACTGCGATGTGGCGTCGCATGGGCACCTGGATCGTCCGCCACCCGCTGTTGACGCTGCTGGTCTCGGCAGGCAGCGTGCTCGCGCTCGCTGCACCGTTACTGCAAGCGCACAGCGGCGTCACCAACGAGCGCTGGTTCCTGCCCAAGACCACTGAGGCGCGCCGAGGGGCCGAGATCCTGACCGCTGCTCGCAGCGACAACGCGTCCATTCCCATCTATGCCATCGTAACCACCACGGACGGCAGCAACATCCTCGATCCCGCCCACGTGCCGTCTCTGATTGACTATGCCGGCGCATTGCAGTCGGATCACCGCATCACGAGCGTAGCCTCGCCGGTCAATCTGCGCGACGGCGTGACTGTGTCTCAGTACACGGCGATGTACCAAAATTTCGATCAGGCAATGAAAAGCAATCCGTTGATCGGCGAGTTGTACATCAGCAAGGATCATCACTCGGCGCTATTTCAGATAACGCCCGCCAACGGTCTGGCAGTCAAGGAGATCGAGCGGCTCACGCGGGACCTTGGGAGCATCGTGCCGAAAGGTCCTTTCACGCTCATGCTGGGCGGCAGTCCGGCTGAACACAACGACTTCAATGATTATATGTTCAAGAGCCTGCCGCGCATCTTCGCCTTCGTGGTCTGCGCCACGCTGGTATTTTTGTTCATCGCCTTTCGCTCATTCTTGTTGCCTATCAAGGCCGTCATCACCAATTTGCTGGCCGTGGCGGCGGGCATCGGGGCGGTGATTGCCGTATTTCAGCTCGGCTGGCTGAACGGTTTGGTCGGACTCGAACGGCCGTTCACGGCAGTCCCATTGGAAGTGCCGATGATGGTGTTCTGTCTCAGCTTCGGCCTGTCGATGGACTACGAGTTGTTTCTGCTGTTTCGAATCCAGCGTGAGTTCGCACGGGATGGAAATAACGATCGCGCGACCGTGGATGGTCTTGCTGCTGTGGCGCCGGTCATCACCGGCGCAGGTCTGATCATGGGTGTGGTTTTTGGGGCTTTCGTGGGAGCCGATCTGCCTGTGCTCAAAATGATGGGCGTCGGCTTGTGCGTCTCGGTGCTGGTCGACTGCACCGTGATTCGCGCTTTCGTCGTACCGGCGGCGATGGCACTCGCCGGACGCTGGAACTGGTATCCCGGCGAGCGTATAACGACACCGCGTACGCGACACGCGCCGGATTGAGGCTTACCCCAGCGCCCACTGAATACCGCTATTTTACGAGCGCGGCAAACTCGACGTTCGATTCGCGAGGCTGCGCCTGCGCGGTCGACCCGCACCGGGCCAATACGCTGCGCAGGTCCCGAATGGGCGGGAAGACCTCGTTATTGAAATCCGCACCTTGTCCATCATAGGCACGCTGTTCGTGCTCGACGATATCCTTATCTTCGCGAAAGATATTTTCCGTGAACCAGGTGACGAACGGCCAGACGACGTGAATGATTCCAGGGATAGCCGGCTTCTTGACTGACAAATAACCGAAGGTGCGATTGGTACGCTGCTCTGCATCGAGCGGCGTGTACCCGAGCCACACATCGAGCACCGGATCGTCACTTTGCTTGATGTCGCGTCCCACCCAGACTTTGAGATTTTGGGTCGGATAGTCGGTGCGAATCCGCATGTGATCACAAAAATCTTTTTTTGCTTCGCCGCGCTTGCGCATCAAATCGACGATCACCTGTTCGCCGACCGACGACTTGCCGCCGGTGCGACTGAAGGAATACTCGACCTGAGCCCAGTTGTCGCCATGATCTTTTCCCAGGCAACGAGCCCGGATCGAACCCATCTGTTTTCGATGCATGAACTGATGATTCATATCGAACAGATTTTCATGCATGAAGGTGTAATGGCAGGCAACTTCGCGGTTGAGGCGCCGCGTCTTGTAGTCTTTACGCTGCGACGATCCGAGTCCTTGCGGGATCCGGCTCTCTGCCAGGCTCGCATCACCCGGAAAAATGAAGATGAGGCCATCGATTTCGCGCGCGGGGTACCCCTTCACGCCGTTGGGAAGCCGCTCCGGTCCCATATACGGAACATTCACGCACTTGCCCGAACAGTTGTAGACCCAGCCATGGTAATGACACTTCAAGTCCTCGCCGGTCACGACGCCGAGATGCAGCGGAACCTGACGATGCGCGCAGCGATCCTCGAGTGCATAGACCCTGCCGGTGGCACCCCGATACAGCACGATCGGTTCGCCGGCGAAACGCCGGGCCAGGGTTCTGCCCGGCTGAAGCTCATCTCCCCAAGCTACCGGATACCAGTAATCAGGGTGAGTGCCGACCTTGCGAAGGTCGAATGTATTCGGCGAGTTCGCAACGCGCAACGCGTGGACATTCGAAATTTCTTCATTCATCGGGACGCTCCCGGCCACCTCGACAGGGGCCTTCGAGCGTCGAGTTTAGCATTCCTGCAGCGCGCTCAGAAATGCACGGCGAGCTGCGCGAATACGGCCGTGTGCCCCAGAACGTCATTGGAACCATCGTTGTAGCCGTAACCGTAATACGCATCGTAGTAGCGGTTGTCGGTGCGGTCCATTGCCTGAGATGAAGCACCGATGCTCAGGCTCGTGTAGTCGGTGAACATATAGCCCACCGCACCATCGATTTTCGCCTGAGCGAAATCTGCCCCCTGACCGGACAGATAGGAAACACTCATGTTCAGTGTGCCAAACCATCGGTCAGCAAACGGCCACTTGAAACCACCTTTGACGCCGCCGCCATTGGCGTTGTACCAGCCGTTGCAGCTGTAGTCGCAGCCGGCGTAATCCTCGCCTAATCGATAATGCTGGTAAAACGCCTCAGCGGACCAGCTTGAACGACTGCCGATCCGCGCGGTGTAACCCAGGCCCGCGGTCAGCTGCTGCTCCTTATAGGCGTCGCCATGATTACTGACGCGGGCCTGCTCGCCTGTTACATCGAGCAAAAAACCCAATGGCATGACGATGCGGGCTTCGAAGCCGAATTCGCTGCCTGAATAAGTATTGGAGACACGATAGTAAGGACTGTAGCCGTAGTCATAACCGTAACCATGACCATCGTCGTAGCTGGCGCCGCTGTACTGGCGAATAAAGGCACCGCCGCCATAGATCGAAATGATGCTCGTCGGACCATCGGTGGGCGCGCCTTCGACTCGAGCTGTGGCCACTGTTGCGCAGGCAGCGGCCAGCAGCATCAGCACGGTCTTCATGTTGAGTTCTCGGGGCCGTTCGGATCAGAAAGGTTCATATGCTTCATGATCATCTTCAGTTCGCGTCGCATCTTTGGGAGCTTTACGAGGCTGACCATGGTCTTCAGGCTTTCCTGCAAAGGTTGCAGCGGATATCCAGCATAGGCGCCGGGTTTGGTGATGTCTTTCGTCACGGTTGAACGACCCGCCAGGGCAACGTTGTCAGCCAGCGTCAGATGCGCCGACACGACGGAATTGCCGCCGGTTCTGAATTGACGCCCGATTTTGGTAGACCCGGCCATCATGAAGCCGGCCGTATACAACCCGTTTTCACCCAGGTCACAGTTATGAGCGATGTGGCAGATGTTATCCAGCTTCGCGCCGTCGCGAATGAATGTCGACGTCAACGTCGCCCTGTCGATGGCACAGTTGCTACCGATTTCCACATCATTACCGATGACCACGTTGCCCAGCTGAGAGATCTTGATCGGCCGTCCGGTTGCATCCATGTCATACCCGAAGCCATCGCTACCCACGCTCGTGTGCGGGTGAATCTCACAATCGGTGCCAACGACACACGCTGAGCCGATGAAGACATGCGGATGCAACATCGTGCGAGCGCCGATCTGCGCGTCATTCTCGATTACCGTATGGCTTCCGATCAGGCAGTCATCGCCGATCAGTGCATTCGCCCCGATAACGCAAAACGGTCCCAGAACCACATTCTTTCCGAGCGTCGCGCTCGGGTGCACGAGTGCGCTTGGATGCTGCTCGCCCCATTGCGTGAAGCGCACGCGCTTCTGACAAAAATATTTCGATAGGGTCGCCATGGCAGTCGGGATCGACGACACCGTGAAAAGACAGCCGCTCCATTGATCTTCGTCAGGCACTTGCGGCAGCAACCGTTCATGCACGATCAGTATTGCGGCGGATTGATAGGCCTGGGTTGCGAGATGCTTGCTGTCGCTGAGGTAGACGAGGCTGTCAGCACTGGTCTCTTCGGGCACACGGCAGACCGACGCTGTGGCGTGCAGATTGCCGCGCCTGTATTTGAAGAGATCGGAATGCCGACTTTGAATCGTAGAAGCTTCAAGCACATGAACCCCCCAGGCTGGACGCCAACGGTAGGAACGGACAAGTATTCACGACGGATAAGTAAATTCACATGGAGGCTAAGGTCGGAATCGAACCGGCGTACACGGCTTTGCAGGCCGCTGCATGACCACTCTGCCACTTAGCCATCGTCTAAAACAGCAAACCCCGGGCGGTCCGGGGTTTGCGTTCAGCGATTCAGCCCAAAATGCTAGCAGTTCGCCCCCTATCGCACAAGGCAAGGGAATGGCTTTGGCCGCACCACCTGCACCACGCCAAAGCGCCTGAATGGTTCCATGACACGATGCCAAGCCTGATTGAAGCACGACGCGGAACGCGTTCAGTTCGACGTCACTACGATCAGTTTGGCAGAAGTCCTCACTGGCTCATTGCAAGCGGGCGACGAAGCACTGGCTGAGCGTTATCGAGCGGTCCTCGAGACTTGGCACCTGATCGAATTGTAGGCAGACATCGCTGCCGCTACGGCCCGACTGCGCGCCTCGCTGCGTCTCAAGCTTGCGGATGCTGTGCAAGCAGCGAGCGCCATCTCCCTCAATGCCGACGAGCACGTTACTCACGATCGGGACCTCTCCAAAGTGCACACGCTGAGAGTGCTGCCTTGACCGCGATTGATGCGCCAGCAAAAGCTAGACGACCATCGCCCGGGCCTAAACCGGTACAACTTGCAGAATTACCAATATGTTTCTTGTCTAACTTTATGAAAATTAGGAAAAAATGATCTTTTCCCGACGCTCAGAAGCGGGATGCTTAAACCATGAGCGGAGCACATCGGAGAAGCTGCGGGATTCAAATGTTAGGAGTTATCCACAGCTACACACGCCGATAACTGCTGGGTGATGTTTTGGAGCGGGAAACGAGACTCGAACTCGCGACCTCAACCTTGGCAAGGTTGCGCTCTACCAACTGAGCTATTCCCGCCCGCGACCGAGGCGCAATTGTAGGGCCGCATCGGGCGGAGTCAAGCGGAACCCTCGTCTACAACCGTGAGCTGCTGCGCAGCTCCGGCCAGGCGAGATTCAGATATTGGATCATCGACCACAGCGTCAGCACGCCCGCGATCTCTGTCAGCACCAAGCCGATCTTGTAGGTAGGCAGCCCGAAAAGGTCTTCGCGAAACAGGAGCAAAGACAGCCCGACGATTTGCATGATGGTTTTGTACTTTCCCAGCACAGACACCTTGATCCGCCCGCGCGCGCCGATTTCCGCCATCCATTCGCGCAGCGCCGACACGGCGATCTCGCGGCCGATGATCACGACCGCCGTAATGACCAGGAACCAACGCGGATCGCGGCTGACGATGAGCACCAGGGCAGCGCTGACAATGAGCTTGTCCGCGACGGGGTCCAAAAAGGCGCCGAGACGCGAGGTTTGTCCGAGCTTGCGCGCGTAATAACCATCCAGGGAATCAGTGATGCCGGCGAGGCCAAAGCCTAAGCCGGCGGCAGGTTGAGCCCACCAGAACGGCAAGTAAAAAAGCACCAGGACCGCAGGAATCATCAGAATACGCAGCCAGGTGAGCGTATTCGGCACGTTCCAAACGGCGCTCCTATCTGCCCGGGTGGAGGTGTTCATAGATTACCTCGGCCAGCTCGCGCCCGAGGCCGCGTACTTTGGTGAAATCGTCGATGCCGGCACGCATGATTCCTTGTAGTCCACCGAACTGCTTGAGCAAGTCGCGTCGCTTGACGGGACCCAGTCCCGGAATGGTCTCCAGTATGGACTCGTTGTGCCGCTTTGCGCGCTTGCGTCGATGCCCGCCTATTGCAAAGCGATGCGCCTCATCACGCACCCGCTGAATCAGGTGCAGTGCACGCGATTCAGGTGGGAGGATCACAGGCGTCTCCTGGCCGGGCAAAAAAAGCTGCTCCTGGCCCGGTCGGCGATCGGCACCCTTGGCAACGCCGATCAGGGTGACGCCCTCGATGCCGAGCTCTGCGATCACCCGCGTGGCTTCTGCCAACTGCCCTTTGCCGCCATCGATGAGCAACAGATCGGGTTTGGGCACCTCGCCATCGCGAACCCGCTTGTAACGCCGCGTAAGCGCCTGGTGCATGGCCGCATAGTCATCGCCCGGCTGGATGCCCGTGATGTTGAAGCGCCGGTAGTCGTTTTTCAACGGGCCCTCCAGCCCAAACACCACGCACGATGCGACCGTATCGGTGCCGCCGGTATGGCTGATATCAAAGCACTCCAACCGGGATGGCGTTTCATCGAGGTCAAATGCGTCGCGCACGTCTTCCAATGTCGCCTCGATGTTGGAGCGCGTCAGACGGCGCATATTTAGCGCCTGTTCAGCGTTGTTGTGTACCATCTCGAGCCAACGTGCGCGGATGCCGCGTACTGACGCCGTGATGCGGACCTTGCGCGCGGCGCGTTCCGTCAACGCCTCTTCTAGAAGCAGCATTTCTTCGAATTCGAGCGCCACCAGAATCTCGGCGGGTGGGTCGCGTTCCAGATAATACTGGCTCACGAATGAGGCCATCACTTCCTGTGGTTCGGCCAACGCGGCTTTTGGAAAGAAAGTGGTGCTACCAAGGCTCCGCCCCGCGCGCACGAACATCAAGGCCACGCAGTATTCCCCATTCCCACTGGCGAGCGCGATCACGTCAGCCTCATGATCGGCGCCGGCCGCCATGATCTGCTGCGAACGAATGGTACGCAGTTTGGCCAGTTGATCGCGCAGCTGCGCCGCTTCCTCAAACTGCAGGCGTTCCGCGGCAACTTCCATACGACGGGCAATATCTTCGGTCACATCGTCAGAGCGCCCGTCCAGGACCTTGACGGCAGAACCAACGTCTTCTTGATAGCGCTCCCGGCTGACGAGACCTACGCAAGGCGCCGTGCATCGTTCGATCTGGTACTGCAGACAGGGGCGCGATCGATTGGAGAAAAAGGAATCGTTGCAGTTACGGATTCGGAATAATTTCTGTAGCTGCTGCAGGGTGTCGCGTACGGCACCGGCCGATGGATAAGGGCCGAAATAGCGCCCTGGCTCTTTGCGCGACCCCCGGTAGAAATTCAGGCGCGGAAATTCGTGTGCGGTCTCCAGGTGCAAATACGGAAAGCTCTTGTCATCGCGCAACACCACGTTGAAGCGCGGCCGGTGCTTCTTGATGAGGTTATATTCGAGCAGCAGCGCTTCCGTATCGGAATTGGTAATGGTGACTTCCATGGCGGCCGTCTTCGCGACCAGCGCCTGCACCTTGGGCTGCACGTTGCTCGGTTGGAAATACGAACTCACGCGGCTCTTCAAGCTGCGCGCCTTACCCACATAGATGATTTCGCCCTGCGCATCCAGCATCCGATAAACACCTGGGCGCGTGGGTAGGCTATCGACGAAGGCCTTGGCGTCGAATGGCGCGGCCGCCGGACTGAGCGTGACCTCGGTCATGGCGGCGTTGTGGCCGCGAGATCGCGTGCCCGCGTCATGACGGTGCGAAACATATCAGGCGTCAAACGTCGGGTATTCGTGTTGTAGCGGCTGCAGTGGTATGAATCGATGAGGACGGGTGCATGCACCGAGCGGTGTTCCGCGCCATGTGAAAAACGATGATCTTTGAGGCGCAGTCCGTACGCCTGCAGTACGGCCGTATGCGCAATCGCACCAAGCGCCAGGATGACGCGGACATCGTGGCTCTGTTCGAGCTCGGCCTGCAGATAACTGTTACATTGCCGAATCTCCACGGGCAACGGCTTGTTGCCCGGCGGCAGGCACTTCACGGCGTTCGTAATCCGGACGCCGGCGAGCTTCAGACCGTCGTCTGCCGCAACCGAGACCGGGCTGGTGGCGAACCCCAGGTCAAATAACGTTTGGTACAGGATGATTCCGGCGTAGTCCCCCGTAAACGGGCGCCCGGTGCGATTGGCGCCATGCATCCCAGGGGCTAGGCCGACGATCAGCAGACTGGCATACCGGTCGCCGAACGGCGGTACCGGTCGGCAATAATAATCAGGCTCTTCGAAGCGAACGGCGTCCAAAAAGCGCGCCAGCCGAGTACAGCGCCGACAGGCGGGGTCGAACACACTTGTCATAACGCCATCTTCGGGCCGACACCCACAATTAAAAACGGGCTACGCGGAAACCCGCGCAGCCCGCCATCGATCGCGCTGGACTTGGACTAACCCGAGCGCAATCCCAACCTGGGCCCAATTTTGAACGAAACCAGCGTCAAACCGAGCGAGAAACGTCGAGTTTCCCGAAAGCAGACCGTGCAAATTTAAGAGCCGTGAGAACCGGTTCGAGCCTGTTGACCTGGCGCGCCAAGGCAGGCGGGAAGAGGTTGCGAGGCAGAATAACACCTCGACGCCGCGAGGCAAGCGGGCGTTTCAAAAACTGCAGAAAGAATATTGTACCAATTCTAATTTAAAATCATAAGCTCTTGAATACCGTGGTTAAAAATGCAGTGCTAACAAATGACTTTAAGTCCCCCAAGAGCACGCAACTCAACGCTGGTTGAGGGACACCTTGGAGGCTCGCAACGGGCGCCCCGCACGTCGTCCAATCAGCATCGCCAACTCGAGCGCCTGCTCTGCATTGAGACGCGGATCGACGTTCGATCGATAGGCGCGCGCGAGGTCACCCTCCGTGAGTCCACGCGCTCCACCAGTGCACTCGGTCACGTCATCCCCCGTGAGTTCGATGTGCACGCCACCAAGACGCGAGCCCTCTGCGCCATGGATGCGGAACGCCGCCTCCACCTCAGCGAGGATGTTATCGAAGCGTCGCGTTTTCAAACCGCCCGAGGTGGTTTCCGTATTGCCATGCATCGGATCGCACACCCACAACACCTGCGTACCCGTCGCCTTCACGGCACGAATCATTTCCGGCAGGCGCTGTTCAATTTCTTTGGCGCCGAAGCGATGAATGAACGTCAGCCGTCCAGGCAGGTTCTGCGGGTTCAACACCTGCACGAGTTCCTGCAACCACTCCGCGCTCATTGCGGCGCCCACCTTGACGCCGATGGGATTGCTGATTCCGCGAAAGTACTCGACGTGTGCGCCGTCCAGATTAGCCGTGCGCATACCGATCCAGGGCATATGAGTCGAGAGGTTGTACCAGCGCTTCTGCCGCTCGATATACCGGGTCTGAGCTTGTTCGGATAACAAATGCAGACCTTCATGACTCGTGTAAAAGTCGACCCGCGTGGCGGTCTGCACCTGCTGTCCGCTCATCGATTCAAAAAATTCGAGCGACTCGGCGATCGAGTCGACGATCTTTTGATAAGCGTCGCGCGCGGGCGCGTGCCGCATGAAGCCCAGGTCCCAATATTCCGGGTGATGCAGATCGGCAAACCCACCGTCAATCAACGCACGCACAAAGTTCAGCGTCAGCGACGCGCGCTCATACCCGCGCAACAGCAACTCAGGATCCGGCTCGCGCTCCGCTGCAGTAAAGCCCGGTCGATTGACGTTGTCGCCGCGGTAACACGGCAGCGTCACGCCGTCGCGAGTCTCGGTGTCGGCAGAGCGCGGCTTGGCATACTGGCCGGCGAAGCGGCCCACACGAACAATGGGTGTTTTGAGTCCCTGCAGCAGTACCAGACTCATTTGCAGCAAGATCTTCAGGCGTCGAGCGATGCTGTCGGACTCGCAGTCAGCAAAACTCTCGGCGCAGTCGCCGCCCTGCAATAAAAACGCCTCGCCGCGCTGCGCCTGACCCAGCTTGGCACGCAATGCTTCGATCTCCCACGACACGACGAGTGGCGGCAGTCGACCCAAAGAATCGACGGCCCTGGCAAGCGCAGCCGGATCGGCATATCGAGGCTGCTGAGTGGCGGGGCGGCTGTGCCAGCTGGCAGGATGCCAGGGCGTAACAACGGGACTGATCGACATCGCTGCAATGCTAGCGTTGTGCGCGCCCCCAAGTCAAAATGGTTGCATGAGCAAAACCACCGATCCGCTGCGTCAACTCGGCCTGACAGAAATGAATTCGGGCACGTGGTCCGGCACACAAGGCTGGAGCCGGCAGGACTCGGCGCCGCTGATCGAATCACGGAATCCGGCAACCGGCCGCTTGATCGCGAGTGTGCGCGGCGCGAGTCTCGAGGACTACGAGCAGGTCATGCAGGCCGCAGTAGCCGCGGCGGCAGCCTGGCGCCAGGTGCCGGCACCGAAGCGCGGCGATGCCGTGCGGCTTCTGGGTGCAGAATTGCGCCTGCACAAGGACGCGCTGGGCAGCCTCATCGCCATGGAAAACGGCAAGATCAAGGCCGAAGGCGATGGCGAAGTGCAGGAGATGATCGACATCTGCGATTTCGCCGTGGGCCAGTCACGCATGCTTTACGGCAATACCATGCACTCCGAGCGCCCGCAGCACCGCATGTATGAGCAGTGGCATCCGCTCGGTGTCGTGGGTGTGATTTCGGCCTTCAATTTTCCGGTGGCCGTATGGTCCTGGAACGCCTGCCTCGCCGCGATTGCCGGCAATGCGACCGTCTGGAAGCCTTCGCCAAAAACTGCGCTCTGCTCGGTTGCCGTACAGCATATCTGCAACGAGGTGCTGGAGCGGCACGGCCTTCCCGCCATCTTCCAGCTTTTCATCGATGCGGGCACGGAGCTTGCCACGCGTTTCGTCGACGACCCACGGGTTGCATTGGTTTCTTTTACGGGCTCGACCCACGTCGGGCGCGAGGTCGGTGTGAGAGTCGCACGGCGCCTCGGAAAATCGCTGCTCGAACTGGGCGGCAACAATGCCATCATCGTCGACGCGAGTGCCAATCTCGATCTTGCCGTACCGGCCATCGTGTTCGGGGCGGTTGGCACGGCCGGCCAGCGCTGCACGACCACCCGCCGGGTGCTGGTACATCGATCGCGTGCAGCTGAACTCGAGCAGCGGCTGATAGCCGCATTCCGCCAGGTGCGCATCGGCGATCCGCTGGAACCCGACACCCTGATGGGACCGCTGATTGATCAGACGGCTGTCTCCCGCTATGCAGAAAGCGTCGCTGCCGCACGCGCGCAAGGCGGCGAATTATTGTGCGGCGGCAACGTTCTGCAGCGCGACGGCAACTTTGTCGAGCCGACTGTTTTTCGAGCCCGTGCCGATATGGCCGTCGTCATGACCGAGACGTTCGCGCCGATTTTATACGTGTTGAGTTTCGACTCGCTCGAGGAAGCCATCGCGCAGCAAAATGCCGTGGCCTACGGACTCTCCTCGGCTATTTTCTGTGATCGCATGCAGGCGGCAGAGCGCTTTCTGTCCGCCGAAGGGAGCGACTGCGGCATTGCAAACGTCAATCTCGGTACTTCGGGCGCTGAGATAGGCGGCGCCTTCGGCGGCGAAAAAGACACGGGCGGCGGTCGCGAGGCGGGTTCCGACTCCTGGAAGGCTTATATGCGCCGGCAGACCACGACGATCAACTGGAGCGCGCACCTGCCGCTGGCTCAGGGCATCAAATTCAGCGTTTGAGCCACGCCTCGATGCCGGCCACCCGGCCCTCCAGCCGTTGCTGCGAAACCGGTCCGAAGGTTTTTAATTCCTGCGCGTAAATCGACACGCGGAATTCCTCGATCCAGAAAGCAAGATCATCGAGTGCCGGCAGCCAACGCATCTCAGCCAGAACGCGCTGACGGAGTAACTCGAGGCGCTCCTGCCACTGACGCATTTGCGACACCACGGCATCATCCGTCGCGCGCGTCGAATTTTTCTGCCAGCGACGCAGCTCCGCTTTGAGATAGCGCGGGTACTGACCCAGCCACACGGGCGATGCCATGAACATCATGTCAGCGCTCAGCAACTGCGCCAGATGCGCCCGACTTTCGTCGCTTGCCATTGCATGCACAACGCCGGACACATCTTGTGCTCTGCGGATTGCGGTCGCCTCGACAAACCAGGATTTCAGCTGCTGCATCACCTCATCGAGCGTCGGATAGAGTGCCGTGCGGGCGTGCTCCACGGCGGCCTCGAACGCCGCGCGCGTACGCGGTGCCACCCCGTCCGCGAAACAGGCGCGTTGAAACACCCTTTGCAGGATGAGATCGCGCAACGCGTCGCTGCTCAAAAAGGGCGTGGCGCTCAATAGCAACGGAACATTGCTGGAGATCGCCTTGGCGAGATCGCGCGCCTGAGGCGCAAGCATGAGCCGCGCCAGACGTGGCGCTGCGTCTGCCCAGGCATGCTGTGCCTCGGCAGCAGTCCAGGCCAGTTGCAGATGCAGCTGCCCCGCTTGCATCTGGAGCGTTGGGAAAAGCGTCACCTCGCCCTGCTCCAGCGGGATGCTCGCGTGCTCCGGAATCTCCGCCGCTTCGAAGCGCCGCCAGGCGGCGGCGTCAAACAGCATCCGTGACATCCGCTCCAGTTCGCGCTGTGCGGCAGTGGCGCACGTGCGGCGCAGACGTCCCAGATCGGAATCAAGCGCGAGCTCACGGCCGCGCTCGAGCACGCGTATCTGCACCGTCAGAAAATCAGGCAAGGTCGTTGCATCGAAGCGCAATAGCCCCTCGGGCACACCGCGATGCTCTTTCAACCAGTTGCCTAGTGCGCTCAGATCGGTGGGCGTGTCGACCGCTGCACGCACGTAGGCCTGCGCCGTTTCGTGCATCGGGATGAGCAAGCGGCGCGCGTCCTTGGGCAGCGAACGCAGCAATGCTTCAACACGCGGCAACGCCAGGCCGGGCACCGCGGCATCAACGGTAGCGCGTGTCATGCCCGGCAGGGCCAATAACGGTACCGTCAGCGTCGCCCCGTCGCCCGTTTCGCCCGGTGCGAAGCGATATTGCACCGGCACGTCGAGCGCTTGAATACGGGTCTGCTCGGGGAACTGCGATAAAGCCAGCGCGTCGGGTTCGCGTGCAAAGATTTGCTCGGCGTTCATCGTCAGAGCAGTCTCTTCGGATGGCGTGAGATGCCGGCTGAAATACTCGATCGTCGCGGCGCTCGAGACCTGACGCGGCAGCGCGTGGTCGTAAAAATCCACGAACGCTTCGGCATTCAGCACGAGATCCCGGCTGCGCAAACGCTCCTCCATCTGCTTCGCGGCGCGCACGGCTGCATCATTACGGCGCAGCCATGCGGGACGGTTCGGCAGGCGCTGATAGACGAGGGCCTCGCGTGCAAAGATGCGCCGCGATAGTTCCGGCGCGATCGGGCCGTAATTAACCAGCCGATTGGCGCTCAAGGTCAGTCCGAGAAACCCAATGCGCTCGCGCGCCACCACTTCCTCACGAACCTCGTCATAGTCGGGTTCAAGATATTCATGCTTGAGCAGATGGGCTGCCGCTGACTCGATCCACTTCGGTTCGATCTCCGCCACGCAGCGCGCGAACACCCGCGTCGTTTCCACGATATTGGCGGCCATGACCCAGCGCGGCCGACGGCGGGCCAAAGGCGAGCCGGGGAAGATGAGAAAATGCACACCGCGCGTGCCCAGATAGGTGCCCTCTTCCTCGCGCACCCCCACTGTCGTACAGAAGCCGGCCAGCAAAGCGCGATGCACGCCTGTATAACTCGCTGCTTGCGGTTGCGCGACGATGCCGAGTTCGCGTGCACGGTCAGCTACCTGCGAGTACACGTCATCCCACTCGGAGAGCCGCAGTAACGACAACTGACGCTCCTTACACCAACGCCGCAGCTCACGTCGCGGCCCCTCCCGCATGCGTCGATAGGCTCGAAACAACTTCGACAACGCGACGAATTCCGATTTGTTGTCCTGAAACACCGATTCAGGTCCCGCGTCCGCCTCCGCTGCCGTGCCACCCCGCGGTGCCGCACGCTCGACAATGCGCACCTCCGGCACACTCAAGCCCGCCACGATGGCCAGCAATTCCGCCTCTGCATGAAAGCGCTGACTTTCGAGTAAGGCGCGCGCCAGCCGCGGATCCAGGGGCAGCCGCGCCATTGCGCGGCCGCGGCGCGTAATGCGTCGGCCATCGAGCGCCTGAAGTTCCTGCAACAGCCGGTAGCCGTCGTTCAGGGCGCGCGTATCCGGCGCATCGATGAACGGAAACGCCTCGGCGTCGCCCAGCCCATCCGCGGCCAGCCGCAGCAGCAAGGCTGCGAGATTGGTGCGCAGAATTTCGGGCTCGGTGAACGCGGGCCGCGCCGCAAAATCGTCTTCACCGTAAAGCCGTATGCAAAGCCCCGCACCGATGCGTCCGCAGCGACCCTTGCGCTGGTCGGCACCGGCGCGCGCGATGCGCTCGATCGGCAGGCGTTGCAACCGATTGCGGCTGCTGTAACGGCTGATGCGTGCCAGGCCTGAATCGATGACCGCGCGTATGCCAGGCACGGTCACCGAGGTTTCCGCGACATTGGTGGAGAGCACGATGCGCCGCCGTGTGCCACGCTCAAAAATCCTGCTCTGTTGTTCCCAGGAGAGGCGTGAATAAAGCGTCAGGACCTCCGCTTCCTGCCGCAATTCCCGTTCCAGTAATTCGCCGACATCGCGAATCTCGCGTTCGCCAGGCAGGAAGACCAAGACGTCGCCGCGACCAATGTCGCCTGGCTCCGAACTGATTTCCCGGTAGGCCGCCAATACAGCGACAGCCAGATCCGGTTCTTCGTCCGCTTCCTGCAGCGGAGTGAAACGCACTTCGATCGGAAAGCCGCGGCCGCTGACCCGGATGACCGGGGCTGAATCGAAAAACTCTGCTACACGCTCGACATCGAGGGTCGCCGAGGTCACGATCAATTTCAGATCGGGACGACGCGGCAGCAATTGCTTCAACACGCCGAGCAGCAGATCGACGTTCAAGCTGCGCTCGTGCGCCTCATCGACGATGACGGTGTCGTAGCGGCTGAGGAGCGGGTCGCCGGCGATCTCCGCCAATAGCAAACCGTCCGTCAACAGCACCAGTCTCGTGGCATCCGAGACGCGGTCGGCAAAGCGCACACGATAACCGACGCTGCGGCCGACGACTTGCCCGAATTCGTCGGCAATCCGCGTCGCGAGTGCGCGTGCGGCCAGGCGGCGCGGTTGGGTATGCGCAATCAGCCCATCGACGCCGCGGCCCATCTCGAGACAGTACTGGGGTAGCTGAGTGCTCTTGCCCGACCCCGTATCGCCCGCGACTATGAGGACCTGGTGATGCTCGAGCGCACTGCAGATCGCCTCGCGCTGCTGCGTGATCGGGAGCTCCGGGCTGTGCTTGAATTCGAGCTGCACTGAACTGCGGGCAGCGCGACGTGCCTCGCTGCGGCCAGGAACCGAGGCGTTCACTCGGTACGCTTGACGGCTTGCCAGAGCGCTTCCTGCGCTGCCAGATCCAACCCGTTGAAGCGCTCGCCGCGTTCCAGAGCCAGACGCTCCATGCCGCGAAAACGGCGCTCGAACTTGACGTTAGCGGCGCGCAGTGCAGCTTCCGAATCGACATTCAGCTTACGCGCCAGATTCACCGCAGCGAACAGCAGATCGCCGACTTCCTCGAATACCGCCGTGTACTCCGCTTGAGCCGCGGCGACGCGCACCTCTGCCAACTCTTCAGCAACCTTGTCGGCACTCTGGCCGGCGTGTTCGAAGTCGAAACCGACCCTCGCTGCCCGCTTGCTCAACTTGTGGGCGCGACTCATGGCAGGCAGCGCGCGTGGCACGTTGTCCAGATGACTGACGTCAACTGCTGCGCGTCCGGTACGACGCTCGTCTGCCTTAATCTCTTCCCAAAGCGCGCTCTGGTCCTCGACCGATAGCGCAGTGGAACCGCCCACGAAGACGTGCGGATGGCGCCGTATCAATTTATCGCAGATGGCGCCTGCCACATCGTCGAAACCAAAGAGCTCGGCTTCGCTCGCAATCTGCGCCTGGAAAACCACCTGAAAGAGCAGATCGCCCAACTCTTCCCGCAAACCGTGCATGTCGCCGCGTTCGATTGCGTCCGCAACCTCATAAGCTTCTTCAATGGTGTGCGGCGCGATGCTTGCGAAGGTTTGCGCCTGATCCCATGGACAACCGTCGGCCGAACGCAGCCGTCGCATCACTGCCAGCAGTTCCAGCAACCGCGGCGTCACGGATGCACCGGCTCGCGCTGCTGCAAACGCCGGCGAAAAGTCATCAGCATGCCGGCCGTGGCGCCCCAGATGTTGCGCTCGCCGAACGGAATGTCGCGAATCTCAATGGCCGTATCTCCGACCATGCGCTGGCGCGACTTGTGATTCGCCGCGTCCAGTATGTAATTGAGCGGCACTTCGAACGCATCGTGTACTTCGTCGGCGGCGATGTGCAGCTGATACTGCGGCTTGATGAAACCGACCACCGGTGTCACCCGGAAGCCCGAGACGACCACATGATCGGGGAGATATCCGCCGAATTCCACCAATGCCGGCGCGAGGCCGATTTCCTCATGCGCTTCACGCAGCGCGGCTGCCCAGGCGTCCACATCATCGGGTTCGATCCGCCCACCCGGAAAGCTGATTTGGCCGGCATGATCTTTCAAAGTCGCAGCACGCTGTGTCAGCAGCACCGTGTAACCGCTCGAATGTTCGATCAAAGGCACCAGGACTGCGGCCGGAATGCGGCGTGCCGGTAGCGTAGCCCGCACACGCGCCACGATGTCGGGCGAGGCGCCCACCAACCAATGCATGTCTTCCTCGGGAGTCGAGGGTTTCTGATCGAGCGCAGCACGGATCTGCGCTTTGGTGTACTCCAACATCATCTCCGCCGTCAGGCTCCGCCTCCTTTGATCCCGCCGGCCGTGAGACCCAGCGGGTCAAGCAAGCGTCGTAACCGGTCCTCACCGAGATCGGTCATCTCTTGGGCCACGTCCATGACGGAGCGTCCTTCCGCATACGACTGCTTGGCGATCGCAGCCCCTTTTTCATAACCGATGACCGGATTCAGAGCCGTGACCAACATGGGGTTTCGCGCCAGCGCCTCGCTCAGATGCGCGCGATTCACGACAAAGCCTGCGATGGCATGTTCGGCCAGGTTCCGACACCCGATGCTCAGCAATTCGATGCTCTGCAGCACGTTGAATGCAATGATGGGCAGCATGACATTGAGCTGAAAATTCCCCGCCTGGCCTGCGACCGTCACCGCGGTATCGTTGCCGATGACCTGTGCCGCCATCATCAGCACCGCCTCTGCAATCACCGGATTCACCTTGCCCGGCATGATGCTGCTGCCGGGCTGCAGAGCCGGCAGCGCAATTTCGCCCAGGCCGGCCAGCGGCCCGCTGTTCATCCAGCGTAAGTCGTTTGCGATTTTGGTCAAGCTCACCGCCAGCACCCTGAGCTGCCCGGATAGTTCCACCGCAGTATCCTGACTCGACAACGCTGCGAAGAAGTTCGCGCTCGGTCGAAAGGCCTGGCCGGTTTGCACCGACAAATGACGCGCGAACGCGGCAGCAAATGCAGGCCGCGCATTGATGCCCGTGCCCACCGCGGTACCGCCCTGCGCGAGCGCCCGCAGCCGCGGCAAAACCGAATCAAGTCGCGCTGCCGCGGCGTCGATCTGGGCCGCCCAACCGCCCAGTTCCTGACCGAGCGTGATGGGCATGGCATCCATCAGATGGGTACGACCGGTCTTGACTACGTCGGCCAGCTGCTCGGCCCGCTCGAGCAAGACGTCGTGCAATTGCGCGATCGCCGGCAACAACTTTTCGACGACGCCCAGCACGGCCGCAACGTGAATGGCCGTCGGCAGCACATCATTGCTGCTCTGGCTCATATTCACCTGATCATTCGGATGCACGCTCGCGCTGCCGGCGCGACTCGCCAGCGTCGCGATGACTTCGTTGGCGTTCATGTTGCTGCTGGTGCCCGAACCGGTCTGGAATACATCGACCGGAAAATGGTCGTCATGTAAACCAAACGCTACCTCGAGCGCCGCCGCCTGTATGACGTCGCAGGTAGAAGGCGGTAAATCGCCCAATTCGGCATTGGCGCCCGCGGCCGCAAATTTGATCAATCCGAGCGCGCGAATCAGCTCGCGCGGCATACGCAGACCAGAGGCGGGGAAATTTTGCACGGCGCGCTGCGTCTGTGCACCCCACAATGCGTCCGCAGGCACTTCGAGTGCGCCCATGCTGTCGCGTTCGGTGCGAGTAGTGGCCGTCATCGCCTTACTCCGCTGCTTCGAGGAACGTTTACGATAGAATCAAAGCATTCTAACACCTGAGACCGCCAGGCTCCCCGATGTCTACGGATGTGATCGACGCGCTTTCGCCGCTCGACGGCCGCTATGCCGCCAAGCTGGGCCCGGTGCGCGAAATCTTCAGCGAAGCCGGCTTGATGCGCGAGCGGGTGCGCGTGGAGTGCGCCTGGCTGCTGGCATTGGCGGCCGGTGCCGCCGGCGAGGGGCTCGCGGGCTTGCCAGCGGGCGCGCGAGATTTTCTTGAAGTCCTGGCGCGCGACCCCGCCGGGACTGACGTAGCCGCGATCAAAACGATTGAAAGCCGCACCAATCACGATGTGAAGGCGGTGGAGCTCTGGCTGCGCGAGCAGCTGACGGCGCGCGGCGCCGCGCCGGCGCACCTGGAATGGGTTCATTTTGGCTGCACTTCCGAAGACATCAACAACCTGAGTTATGCGCTCATGTTGAAGCGGGCGCGTGCCACCGTGTTGTTGCCGATGCTCGGGGCATTGGGCACGACGCTCGAGGGCATGGCGGCGCGTCATGCCTGCATTGGCATGCTGTCGCGCACGCACGGCCAGACTGCCACGCCGACGACGGTGGGCAAGGAAATGGCCAACGTCGCGGTGCGCCTGGCGGGGCAGCGAGCGACGCTCGCGCGCGTCGCCATTGCCGGCAAGATGAATGGTGCGGTGGGCAACTTCAATGCCCACGTCACAGCGCTTCCGCACGTCGACTGGCTCAGCGTCAGCACCCGCTTCATCGAATCGATGGATCTCGTGGCCAATCTGCACACGACGCAAATCGAACCGCACGATTGGATCGCCGAGTATTGTCATGCACTGATGCGGGCCAATACGGTGCTGCTGGATCTTGCACGGGACATGTGGACCTATATTTCGCTGGGTTATTTCAAACAACGGATGATGAGTGGAGAGGTGGGGTCGTCCACCATGCCTCACAAGGTCAATCCCATCGACTTCGAGAACGCGGAAGGCAATCTGGGCCTCGCCAACGCGCTCCTCGGCTTTTTTGCTGACAAGCTGCCCATTTCCCGGTTGCAGCGCGACCTCACTGATTCCACCGTATTGCGCAATCTGGGCGTTGCCATCGGTCACTCGGCGCTCGCCTATCGGTCTCTGGCCGGCGGTTTGCAGAAAGTCGAGCTGGACACGGCGCACGTGGCACGCGACCTCGAGCGTGCCTGGGAGGTTTTGGCGGAGGCGATTCAAACCGTCATGCGTGCGCACGGAATACCCGATGCCTACGACAAGCTGAAAGCCTACACACGCGGTCAGCCGATGAATCAGGCGACCATGCATGCATTCATCGGTTCTCTGGCGCTGCCGGAGGAAGACATAAAGCGGCTGCTCGCACTGACCCCCGGCAGCTATCTGGGGCTTGCGCCACTGCTGGCGATAGGCATGCCGCAGCGCTAGCGGTTATGTTGTGATGCGTCCGAAACGTGACGCAGTTGGCACGGGCATGCGAGGGTCAGACGCTACTATTCTCCCAATGTCGAGATGGGGTTCGTTATGACGGGTGATTCGGGAGATAAGTCAAAACCGGGTGCCGTGAAGAGCCCGATACCGGGTCCAGACACCCCGCTTGCCGGTACGCGCAGCATCCTGTCGACCATGCCCGAAGTGCGCGATGCCAGCCTGAAAGTCGCCAAGTCGGCGCAGCGCCTGCTCTCTATTTTTACGCAGGACCTCGAACCGTCCGTGTACGGCGAAGAGGCGTTTCTGGAGGCGATCAAGCGGCTGGTGCTTGCCCGGTCTTATGCCAAGGTTCGCGTGCTGCTGGCAGACCCGGCGCGTGCCATGGTCGACAACAACCGATTCCTTGCGCTTGCGCGTCGTCTCACCAGCTGTATCGACCTGCGCGCGATGAGCGCCGAGTATCCGGCCAGCGCCGGCGCCTTCATCATCGCCGACGACCGCGCCCTGGTCTATCGCCTGCAGGCAGACCGTTGGGACGGCATTTCGGACATGAACGACCCCGCCGTCGTGCGCCGCTACCTGAATTTTTTCGATGAAGTCTGGCAAGTAAGCATGCAAGAGCCGCAAATGCGGCAAATGTTGATGTGATCTTCGGCTGGCCGCGCTGCGCCCGTATAATGCGGCGCCATGGATGCGCTGCCGAACCCCCAGACTGCTGGAACTGTAATCGTCGGCATGTCGGGCGGAGTCGATTCTGCCGTCGCCGCCTTGTTGTTGCGTGATGCTGGATTCGCGGTCCAGGGCCTGTTCATGTCGAACTGGGACGAGGACGACACGTACTGTACCGCTGCCGAAGACTTTCAGGACGCTCGACGCACCTGCGAGGTGCTAGGCATCCCACTGCATCGTGTCAGTTTTGCGAACGATTATCGCGACAAGGTGTTTGCGCATTTCTTGCGGGAGTATGCGGCCGGTCGCACGCCGAATCCTGATGTGCTGTGCAATCGCGAGATCAAGTTCGGTGTCTGTCTTGATTACATGCAGCGGCTTGGCGCGGCCTGGGTCGCGACCGGCCATTACGCGCGCGTGCAGCACGCCGCAGACGGCCCGCGCTTGTTGAAAGGCCTCGACCCGGCCAAGGACCAGAGCTACTTCCTGCACGGGGTCCGGCGTGCGGCCCTGGCGCGCACCCTCTTCCCTATCGGTTCGATGCGCAAGGCCGCGGTGCGTACGCTGGCGCACAGCGCCGGCTTGCCGGTTTTTGACAAACCTGACAGCACCGGGATCTGCTTCGTCGGTGAACGGCCTTTCCAGGAATTCCTGAGCCGTTACCTGCAGGCTGCCCCGGGACCCATAGAAACGGACGACGGCCGGGTGCTTGGCGAGCACCGCGGCCTCTTTCATTACACGCTGGGGCAGCGCTCCGGTATCAAGGTGGGCGGACGTATCGGCAGCGCCGCGGCACCCTGGTACGTCGCTGACAAGCAGCGCGAGCGCAACGCGCTCGTTGTCGTACAGTCGCAGGATCATCCGCTGCTGTTGTCCGGTTCCTTCGACGTCGAGGATGTGCAGTGGCTGGATGACAGCGCGTCAGGCGAGGGATTCGCATGCACCGTCAAGACGCGCTACCGGCAGGCCGATCTGCCCTGCTTCGTACGACGCGCACCGCGCGGTTGGCGTGTATCACTCGACCGGCCGGCGCGCGCCATCACGCCAGGCCAGTACGCCGTGTTTTATCGCGCTGACCAATGCTTGGGCGGCGGGATCATTGCGCATCACCGGAATGCAATCAACTACAATGCGGAATTATCTTTGGAGGGGACATGACTGACAGCTTTCAGGCGCGCACCACACTCAACGTCGGTGCGCAAAGTTACGAAATCCTCAGTCTTGCAGCGCTGCAGTCGCGGAATGTGGAGCGACTGCCGTTCTCCCTGAAAATATTGCTCGAAAATCTGCTGCGCTTCGAGGACGGCGTGAACGTCACGCAGAAAGATATCGAAGCGTTGTTGCAATGGGATGCCAAGGCGGCACCGAGTTACGAAATCGCGTTTACGCCCGCGCGCGTCATCATGCAGGACTTCACGGGTGTGCCATGCGTGGTCGATCTCGCAGCCATGCGCGAGGCCATCGTCAAACTCGGCGGCGACCCGCAAAAAGTGAACCCGCTCGCGCCCGCCGAGTTGGTCATCGATCACTCGGTGCAGGTGGACGAATATGGCACTGCCGATTCGCTCAAGCACAACAACGAAATTGAATTCAGCCGCAACGGTGAGCGCTATGCATTCCTGCGTTGGGGTCAGACCGCTTTCAGTAATTTCAAGGTCGTCCCGCCGAACACCGGCATCGTGCATCAGGTCAACATAGAGCGTCTGGCGCGTGTGGTTTTCGCAGACGACGTTGCAGGCGGCAAGTTGGCCTATCCCGATACGCTGGTTGGCACGGACTCGCATACCACCATGGTCAACGGACTCGGCGTATTGGGATGGGGCGTAGGCGGCATCGAAGCCGAGGCTGCGATGCTGGGTCAGCCGGTCACCATGCTGATTCCACAGGTCATTGGTTTCAAACTCAGCGGAGCATTACCTGCCGGCACAACGGCCACCGATCTCGTGCTGACGGTTACGGAGATGCTGCGCAAGAAGGGGGTGGTGGACAAGTTCGTGGAATTCTTCGGTGACGGTCTCAAAGGCCTGCCGCTCGCAGATCGCGCCACCATCGCGAATATGTCGCCTGAGTTTGGTTCGACCTGCGCGATTTTTCCGATCGATGAAGAAACGATTCGCTATCTCGAACTGACGGGCCGGCCGGTCGAGCAAATCTTGCTGGTTGAGGCGTATGCCAAGGCACAGGGCCTATGGCGCGTAAATGGCGCACCCGCGGCGGACTATACGGACGTACTGGAATTGGATCTGTCGACCGTCGAACCGTCGCTCGCCGGACCGAAACGTCCGCAAGACCGTGTGCCGCTGCATAACGCCAAGCGCGTATTCGAATCGAGCCTGAAGAAGATGGCCGAGGAGCGCACCCAGAAAAACCCGCAAGCGAAGGGCGTGGGCTCCGCCGTGGTCGGCAGCGAGCAATTCGACGTAGCCGATGGCGCCGTTCTGATTGCTGCCATCACGAGTTGCACGAATACGTCGAATCCCGCCGTGTTGGTTGCGGCAGGCTTGCTGGCGCGCAATGCCCGAGCGCGCGGCTTGAAATCGAAACCCTGGGTCAAGACATCGCTTGCACCGGGTTCACGCGTCGTCACCGAATACCTGCAGAAGGCCGGCTTGCTCGCCGATCTCGAAGCGCTCGGCTTCTACACCGTGGGTTACGGATGTACTACGTGCATTGGAAACTCGGGCCCGCTGAAGCCCGAGATTACCGAGGCGGTCAGAGCGGGTGACGTGGTCGCCTGCTCGGTGTTGTCCGGCAACCGCAATTTCGAAGGTCGGGTGCACCCTGAAATCAAGATGAACTTCCTGGCATCGCCGCCGCTGGTGGTGGCGTACGCGCTCGCAGGCAACTTGAATGTCGACATCACGACTGCGCCGTTGGGCGCCGGCGCGGACGGCAAGCCGGTCTATCTCAAGGACATTTGGCCAAGCGCCAAGGATGTGGCGGCAGCCGTCGCAGCGTCGGTAGACGCCGCGATGTTCATCAAGGGCTACGCCAACGTCTTCACCGGCGATGCCAACTGGATCGCGATCAACACGCCGGCCGGCAAGATCTACTCTTGGGATGCCAAGTCGACCTACGTGAAGAACCCGCCCTACTTTGACGGCATGAGCATGACGCCGGCGCCGGTGGGTGACCTCAAGGGCGCGCGGGCGCTGGCCGTCTTGGGTGATTCAGTCACCACCGATCACATATCTCCTGCGGGCAACATCTCGAAGTCGAGCCCGGCTGCCCGCTATCTGATGGCCGAGGGCGTGCAGGCCGTGGACTTCAACTCCTACGGCGCGCGACGCGGCAACCATGAAGTCATGATGCGCGGTACGTTTGCGAATATCCGACTGCGGAATCTGTTGGCCCCTGGCACAGAGGGCGGCGTGACGGTGCACCTACCGAGCGGCGAGCCGATGTCGATCTTCGACGCGTCGGTGAAGTACAAGACCGAAGGCACGCCGCTGGTGATCCTGGCCGGCAAAGAGTACGGCACCGGCAGTTCACGCGACTGGGCCGCCAAGGGCACCATGTTGCTCGGCGTAAAAGCCGTCATTGCCGAGAGCTTCGAACGCATCCACCGCTCCAATCTGATCGGCATGGGCGTTCTGCCGCTGCAGTTCAAGGAAGGCGAGAACGCTGCGAGCCTGAATCTTTCCGGCAAGGAACGGTTCGAAGTCGTTGGCCTGAATCGCGGCGCCGCCAGACTGGTCAGAGTCCTTGCGAGTCGCGACGACGGCGGCTTGACCGACTTCGAAGTCCGTTTGCGTATCGACACACCCAAGGAGCTCGAGTACTACCAGCACGGCGGCATACTGCAATACGTGCTGCGGCAACTCGCCGCCTCGGGCAAGGCGGCCTGACAGTCTAGTGCGGGCTGGGCGCGACGCTGCCCGCCTTCACCAGCACCATGTCAGTGGGGTTCAAGTGCCCCTTGATGGCGGCGTTCACCTGCTCGCGGGTGAGCGCCTGCACCGCCTTCGGATACTCGTCCAGCCAGGTGACATCGAAGCCCCGCTGCGCGTTGATCAAGATCTGGGTTGCCAGGCCACCGGTGGTCGAGAGGCCGACTTGATAGGCACCGATGATGCCCTGCTTGCGTGAATTCAACTCCTGCTCGGTAACGCCATCCTGCCACCAGGTGGCGAGTTCGCGGCGCGTGGAGGCGATGCCCTTGTCGAGCAATGCGGGCGCGAAGCTTGCCGCGATTTCCCATTCGCCATCTGCCACGCTGTCGCCCGCCACCTCCGCGCTGATGCCGTAGGTCAAGCCTTCCTTGTCGCGCACGGTGTGCATCAAGCGGCCGGTGAAGCCGCGGCCGAGAATGGCCGTGCCCACCCGCAAAGCGAGCGCATCGGGATCGCGATATACGAGGCCCGTCGGCTGTCCGAGGATCATGGTGACACTCGGCTTGTCCTTGAGGACTACTGACACGTCGCGCGCACTCGTCGCGACTGCGCGCTGCGCCGGACGGATGTAGTCCGAGCCGCCACTCCAGCCCGAGAACGCCGTGGTGACAATGGCCTGCGTCTCGCTGTCGCCCACATCGCCGGCCACCACCATGGTCATGTGCGCGGGACCGTAGTACTTCTTCTGGAAAGTCTTGACCTCATCGAGCGCGGCACTCTGGGCTGCCGTTTCATATTCTTCGAGGCTGTGGGGCCGGTTGGGATGGCCCACCGGGTAGATGGTGCGATCGAATGCCTCGCGCGCCCGCGCGCCCAGGTTCTGTGCGGACGCCTGCAGCGCACCGAGAAATTGCTGCTGCGCTTTGCCGAATTCTGCCGAGGAGAGCGCGGGAATTCGCAGCTCGTCGGCAATTAAGCCCAGCACCAACGGCAAATCCTTGCGCAGACACTTGGCATGTATCTCGAGCGACTGCGGCCCGGTCTCGAAGCCAATCTCGGCGCCCACGTTGTTCAGCTTTTCGGCGATGGCAAACTTGTCTTCTTTCTTGGTACCACGATCGAGCATCATGCCGGACAAGGTCGGGACCGCCACGTTGCCGCTCGCCATGGCGTCGCCCGCGGGCAGGGTCGCCAGGATGACGACGACGTCTTTCACGCGAGTCTGGTAAGTAATGAGATCGATCCCAGCAGGTTTGGACCGGTGGGCCTGTTCAGCCATGTCGGCTTGGGCGATGCCCACGCAGCAGAGCATGGCGACCAGAACGAGGAGGCGCATCATGACCCTTTCTCCGTGAGCGGCACAAACCAGCCGGTCGTCGCCTGATCCTTGTCGAAATATTTCTGCGCCACGCGCTGTACGTCGGCGGGGGTGATCTGCTGGATCTTTTCCGGAAAGGTGACGTACTGCGTCCAGTCGCCGATGCCGACCCATTCGCTGATCTCGCTGGCGATCGCCGCGGTGCCGTCGCGCTTATAGGCATCCTGTGCAGTGGACTGCTGCTTGACGCTGGCCACCTCGGCTTCGGTGACACCCTGCTTCTTGATTTTTTCGAGTTCCAGCCACAATGCCTGCTCGACCTGCTCGTGGGTTGCGCCCGGCGCAAGCCCCGCAAACAGAGTGTGCAGCGACAAATCATGGCGTATCTCGGTATCGGCGCCGGCACTCAACGCCAGACCCTTGTCGACCAGCGCCTTGTAGAGGCGCGCGTTCTTGCCCGAACTCAAAACGGCATCGAGCATCTCCAGGGCCGGCTGATCGGCATCACGACCGTTCGGCACTTTGTGCGCGATGATCACCGAACCCAATTCGCCCGGCTTCCTGACGACCACACGCCGTTCACCAGTCTGTGCCGGCTCCTCGGTGTAGATCATGGGGATGGACGCGGGAGAGCGCGGATAGACGCCGTAGTATTTCTTGATCAAAGCCAGCGTAGAAGCCGTGTCGAAGTCGCCGACGACCGTCACGACGGCGTTGTTTGGCCAATAAAAGGTCGAGTAAAATTCCTGCAGCTTGGGTGTGGGGACGTGTTCGATGTCGCTGCGCCAACCGATGGTCGGGTGGTGATAAGGCAACGCCACGTACGCCGCCGCGCTCACCTCCTCCACGAGCACGTTTTCCGGGTCGCTCTTGCCACGCTCATATTCGTTGCGGACCACGGTCATCTCGGCCTGTCGATCCTCGTCGTGCAACCAAAGATGGCGCATGCGATCCGCTTCGATGGCGACGTAGCCCTCCAGGCTGTCCTTGCCGATGGTCGCAAAGTAATTGGTGCGATCAGCGCCGGTCGAGGCGTTGAAGATCCCGCCCACCCGCTCGAGCATCTGTTTGACGCTGTTGCCGCGCGCATCGTTGAAACCGTCGCTGCCCTTGAACATCATGTGCTCGAGAATATGCGTCGCGCCGGTGGTACCGGTCACCTCGTTGCGCGAGCCCACTTGATACGTCACCTCGAAGGTCACGACCGGAGCAGAGTGATCAGGCGCGAGTAATACCGTCAAGCCATTATCCTCGAGACGGTACTCGTCGATTCCCCCCAGGGTCCGGACGTGCATGAATTCACCGGTTTTCTGCGCCGCGGCACGTCCACGCGCCGGAGCGGCCGACGCCTCGACGTCGGCTGCGCACAGCGACGCCAGCAACGTCAAAGCCACCCAACCTTGTCCTACCCGCATCGCAACTCCGATGGCCGACGCCAAACGCGCAATTCTAATTGTTTCCCGGCAGGCGCGCTCGATCGATGAGCCGCGCAAGGCCCAACACAGCACGGCAAAACGGCGCCGCAATATCGAGGCGTGTGGCGATTTCAACGACGGCACCCAGCTGCGGCTCGAGTTCGAGCGGCCGTCCCGCCTCAAGATCGACCAGCATCGATGTCTTGAAGTTCCCGAGGCGGCGCGTGATGCCGATTCGTTCCAGCGGCGACATGCCCACCTCGAGTCCTAACTGCTCGCCGCAGCATTGCATCTCCTCCATCATTCGAATGCACAGCGTTTGAATCTCTCTATCGTCGAGCATCGTGCCGGTGCTGGCACGGGTCAGCGCACTGAGCGGATTCATATTCATGTTGCCCCAGAGCTTGGCCCACACCTCCTGACGAATACACGTCGAGGCAACGGCATTGATGCCGCCCGCACGCAGTCCCGCCAGGAGCTGCGCCACCCGCGCGGAGTCGCTGCCATCCGGTTCGCCAATCACCAGCCGGTCGGCGGCCACCACGCGCAAGTGCGCCGGCGCCAAAACTTGTACCGACGCATGCACGACTGCGCCGAGCGCGGCCCCTTTAGGGAACGCGTGGCTTTGTATCTGACCCGGGTCTACCGACTGCAACGATGTGTCGCACAACGGACCTGCGAACCCATGAAAGAACCACCATGGAATGCCATTGGTAGCGCTGACGACGGTGGTAGACGGGCCCACCAGCGGCGCGAGGGTGGGTGCGAGCGCCGGCAGGCAGTGCGCCTTGAGGGCGAGCACGACCACGTCATGCGGCCCGAGGTCCATCGCGCTGCCCGTGCGCGGTCGGCTGCAGCGTGCGACGCCGTCCACCTCGATGAGCAGCCCGTCGGCCCGCAGTCGCTCCAGCGTCGTGCCACGCGCCAGCAGCGAAACAGGCCATCCGGCGTGCTGCAAAGCATCGGCGATCCACCCGCCGATCGCACCGGCGCCCACGATCGCTACGGACGCAGGCTTGCCGTCCGGCCGCAGCGCCGTTCCCGGTATACTGCCGGCATTACTACTTGTTCCCAACGAAATTGCGTCGCGCTGTTCGATCTGGACGGCACCCTGACTTGGCGTGACACATTATTCCCGTTTTTGAGCGGCTTTATCGCGCGTCATCCGCGGCGCTGGCCGAAGTTGTGGCGGGCGCCCGTGGAGCTGCTCCGCTACCTCGTCCACCGCGACCGTGGCCGTCTCAAGGCGCAAATGATCCGCATGGCGATGCGCGGTGAGTCCCGCGTGGCTGTCGATGCCTGGGCTGACCGATTCGTGGCCGGCTTGCGCCCGGGCGGTCGATTCCGTGCACAGGCGTTGGCAGCCCTCGACGCGCACCGCGCAGCCGCCCACACGCTGGTCTTGCTCTCTGCCAGTCCGGACCTATATGTCCCCCGCATCGGCCTGCTGCTCGGCTTTGAGCATACTGTCTGCACGGAGATCACCTGGCAGGGAGACACGCTCGAGGGAAGCCTCAAGACGCCCAACCGGCGAGGCACAGAAAAGACACATTGCCTTGCGGAACTGCGATCCCGCTACCCCGGGTGCGAATTCGTCGCTTATGGAAATTCGGCGTCCGACCTTGAACACATGCAGCAGACTGAACGCGCCCTGTTAGTGAACGCAGATCGCAAAACGCGCATCCGGGCAGCAGCGATGCGGATCGAGTCGGCAGAATGGGTTTGAAACAAACTGGCCGGAGCACCGGTCTCATTCATTACATGCAACAGCGAGAGATACCATGCGCAAGCGTTCAATCTTAGGGGCGCCGATTGCCCCGTCGGAAATCACTCCGTATGACAAATTCATGTCGCGGCGTGCGCTGCTGGCGGGCAGCGTCGGGTTGGCCGCTCTGCACTCCATCGGCACCGCAGAGGCGGCCGACGCGCCTGCCGGCGGCGACCTTAAGTTCACTCGCAATGCCGAGTTGAGCGTCAAGGATGCGCCGAATTCATTCAAGGACATCAGCACCTATAATAATTTTTACGAGTTCGGCACCGATAAGTCCGACCCCGCCGCGAACGCGCAAGCATTCAAGACGCAGCCATGGAATGTGGCCGTCTCGGGCGAAGCGGAAGTCAAAGGCACTTACACCCTCGAGGACATCCTCAAGCCGCATCCGTTGCAGGAGCGCGTGTATCGTTTTCGCTGCGTCGAAGCCTGGTCGATGGTGATCCCGTGGGTGGGCTTTCCTCTGGCCGACCTGATCAAGCGCTTCAAGCCCACAAACCGGGCCAAGTACGTCGAGTTCAAGACGCTCAACGACCCGAAGCAGATGCCGGGCGAACGCACCTCGATCCTGAAGTGGCCCTATTCTGAAGGCCTGCGCATGGATGAAGCCATGCATCCGCTGACATTATTGGCGGTGGGGCTCTACGGCAAGACTTTGCCCAACCAGAACGGCGCACCGTTGCGGCTGGTCGTGCCCTGGAAATACGGCTTCAAGAACATCAAGTCCATCGTTGGCATACATTTCTCGGAGCGTCAGCCGGACACGACGTGGGCCTTATCCGCGCCGGCGGAATACGGCTTCTATGCCAATGTGAATCCGGCCGTGGATCATCCGCGCTGGAGCCAGGCAACGGAACGGCACATCGGCGGCAGCCTGTTCGACTCACGCCGCCCGACGCTGCCGTTCAATGGCTACGCCGAGCAGGTCGCGAGTCTCTATACCGGCATGGACCTGCGGAAATTTTTCTGATGGCCTACGTCAAGTGGCTCAAGCCGGTGGTGTTCATCACCTGCTTGTTGCCGGCGCTCTACCTTCTGATCGGCGCGTACAACACCACCACTACGACGCCGTTGTTGGGGATCGACCTCGGCGCCGACCCGGTCAAACTGATGACGCACACCACGGGGTTGTGGGCCTTGCGCTTCGTCGTCATCACGCTGTGCATGACACCGCTGCGCAATCTTACGCGCTCGATTCTCTGGCTGCGCTTTCGCCGCATGCTCGGCCTGTATGCCTTCTTTTATGCGCTGCTGCATTTCTCGGTGTATCTATTCCTCGACCAAAGCGGCAATCTGCGCGGTCTCTGGGACGACATCATAAAACGCCCCTACATCACGATCGGTTTCTCCGCGTTACTCATGCTGGTGCCACTGGCCGTAACCTCGACGGCCAAAGCGCAGCGCCGTCTCAAGAGCCGCTGGACGCAGCTGCATCGGTTGATCTACGTGATCGCCGGACTCGGCGTCTGGCATTACTGGTGGCTGGTCAAAAAAGATATCCGGCCGCCGCTCATGTATGCCTGCGCGGTCGCCTTGCTGCTCGTTTATCGTATCTGGCAGGGTCGAAAAAAGACGTCGCGCGTCAGCGTTTCACCGCGCGCAATGACTCGTGCATCTTGAGCAATAGTCGCTCCGTCGTCGCCCAATCGATGCATCCATCCGTGATCGACTTGCCGTACTCTAACTGACTCAGATCCTTCGGAATGGGCTGTCTGCCGGCCTTCAGATGACTTTCCAGCATCACGCCGACGATCGACCGATTTCCGTCCTCGATCTGGGTCACGCAATTTTCCGCGACCAGGGGTTGCAGTTCAGGATCCTTGTTCGAGTTGCCGTGACTGCAGTCGACGACGATATTGGCAGGCAGCCCGGCGGCGGCGAGTTCGCGCTCCGCGAGCGCGATGCTGACGGCGTCATAATTGCCGCGGCCACCACCGCCACGCATCACGATATGCGCGTGTTCGTTACCGCGCGTGCGGAACACCGCCGACAGACCCTGTTGCGTGATCCCTAAAAAATGGTGCGGGCGGCGCACCGACTGCAGGGCG
Source organism: uncultured Steroidobacteraceae bacterium (assembly GCA_964658805.1). Lineage (GTDB taxonomy): Bacteria > Pseudomonadota > Gammaproteobacteria > Steroidobacterales > Steroidobacteraceae > Bog-1198. The sequence goes on along the minus strand of CAZZZU010000003.1, from coordinate 16,058 downwards.
TTGATCGACGTTGCGAGCGAACCATCGGTGCCATTCTTGAAACCGACCGGCGTCGACAAGCCGCTTGCCATCTCGCGGTGGGTTTGCGACTCGGTGGTGCGCGCGCCGATGGCTGTCCAGGTGATCAGCTCGGATAGATATTGCGGCATGATGGGATCGAGCGCTTCGGTGCCTGCGGCCAGGCCGAGCTCCGCAATGTGCAGCAGCAGCTCGCGCGCCATCAGGATGCCTTTCTCAATGTGAAACGAATCGTCGAGATCGGGATCGTTGATCAATCCCTTCCATCCGGTCGTCGTGCGCGGTTTCTCGAAGTACACGCGCATCACGATGAGCATCGTCGATTCGATGCGCGACGCCAGCGCCTGCAGGCGCGCGGCGTACTCATGCGCAGCCTTGATGTCGTGAATGGAACATGGGCCTACCACGACGAACAGACGCGGGTCGCGACGCGCCAGAATATCGCGCAGGGCCGCGCGGGCGCGGTGCACGGTATCGGTTGCCCGCTGCGTCATGGGGAGCCGGCGTTTCACGTCCTCCGGGGTCGCCAGCAGCTCGCTGGACGCCACATTGACGTTCTGCAATTGATCTTGAGGAATCGACACGGGTCAACCTACATGGAGGTGCGTATGGTCCACAGCTCCGGAAAGAATTTCAGCTCCAGCGCCTTGGTCAGATACGACACGCCGCCGGTGCCGCCCGTGCCGCGCTTGTAGCCAATGATTCGTTCGACCGTTTTCGCATGTGAAAAACGCCACAATTGAAATTTATAATCGAGGTCCACGAGCCGCTCGGCCAGCTGATACAGATCCCACTCCTTCTCGGAGTTGTGATAAACGCTGAGCCAGGCCGCAGCCACCTGCTTGCTAGGCTGGTAGGGCTGTGCGAAATCCCGATCGACGGTCTCCGGCGGCAAGTCGAAACCTCTCCGGCTGAGCAGCCGCAGCACCTCGTCGTACAGACTCGGCGCGTTCAAAGCCCGCTCCAGCGTCTCGTAGGCCGCGGCGTCGCTGCGGAACACCTCGATGGCATCGGCGTGCTTGTTGCCGATCAAGAATTCGAGCATGCGATACTGCGGCGATTGAAAACCGGACGAGCGCCCCAGCGTGTTTCGGAACGCCGAGTAGTCGTGCGGCGTGATCGTCGCAAGCACATCCCAGGACTGCAGCAGCTGTTGCTGAATCGTCGACACGCGGGCGAGCATCTTGAAGGTGGGCCCGAGGTCATCGCGACGGACGCAGTCCAAGGTGGAATTCAGCTCATGCAGGCAGAGCTTCATCCAAAGTTCTGAAACCTGGTGGATGATGATGAACAGCATTTCATCGTGGTGATACGAGAGCGGCAGCTGGGCTGCCAGCAGCTTGTCGAGATGCAGATATTGGGAATAGCTCAACGATTGAGTCAGATCCCAATGCACGTCCTCATCCGTCAGATCGACGAACGGTTTGCCGGGTGTGCTGACCGGATCCATCTTTAGTTCTTGAAAACCCAGTGCGGCACGGTGCGCCAACCGGCGAGCAATTCGCGATCGAGACGCCGGTAGTCCGGTTCGATCTTCTCAACCAAGGACCAGAAATGCACAGAATGATTCATGTGCTTGGTATGCGCCAATTCATGGACGAAGAGATAGCGGACGATCTCCGGACGCAAAAAAACCAGCGAGCAGTTGAGGCTGATCGTACCGCGCGTCGAGCAGCTGCCCCAGCGGGTACGCTGACAGCGAATCGCGACCCGCGTCACCGCACATTTGAGACTGGCGGCGAGCCCCAGCAATTGCGGCGACAAGCGCTCGTGCGCGGCGCGTTTCAGCCAAATCACCAGCAAACCGCGCGCTGTCTTTTCGTCCGGCGCCTGCACGGTGAGGTGGCGGCCATTCTCGGTCACCTTGCGCGGCGCGCCGTGGCGCCAATCGACGGAAAAACGCTCGTTGCTATAAGCAAATTCGATGACCCGCGGCACGTTTTCAGCCGCGGTCATCAAGCCCCGCATGGCCTCGACCTTGCGGTCGATCCACGGTGTGAATCGCTGTACGAAGTCACGCACCGCGTGCGCATTGACGCCGACGGGTACGACGATTTCCACACGCCCACCGACATGCACGCGTGCCGTCAGGCGGCGCGCGCGCGGGCTGACGCGGACCGCGAACGGATCGCCCGTGCTGCGCGTTTCAAACAAGGAAAGCTGCGTGCCTTGTGGCTTCATCGCCTCGAATGATACCAGTTAACGGTTGGCACAAACTCAAGCGGACTTAAGACGCGGCCAGGCGTTTGAGCTGTTGCTGCGCCGCCTTGTATTGAGGTGCCGCCAGCACCGCCTTCTCGACCCAATTGCGGGCAGCAACACGGTCGCCACGCTCCGCAAACTCGCGTCCGAGCATAAGGTAGGCTTCAGCGTCACCCCAGGCCGGGGCATCTATGCGGGTCGCCGAAGAAGCTTCAAAGATGCGCGCGGCATCCTGCAACTGCTTGACTGCCGCTGCATGCTCCCGGCTACCGGCACGCGCACGCGCCAGCGCCTGCGCGGCTGCAATGAATATGACGCGTGGATTCTTCGGCGCCAGTCCCTGCGCGGTCTGGATGCGGCTGGCAGCGCGGGAGCGCAACAGTGGCGCTTCGACCACGTTGATTTGCGCCGCCTGGAAATAACACGCTGATTGCAATGCGTAGGAATCGGCTGATTTGACATCATTCATGAGCGCGGCCTTGAGCGTATCGATGCAGCTGCCGAAGGCGGCGGCACTACCGCCGCTGCGCTGTTGTGCCAGCAAGAGTCCCAGTCGGTACTGCGCATGTGCGGCGTGATAGCGTGTTGCCGTATCACCCGGCGCCTGTGCCGCTTGCGCGCTCAGGTTTTGCGCGACGGCTCGCAGAGTGTTGGTATCCTCCGTCTCAAAGGCGTACAGGATTTGCGCCTGCAGGTCGCCACCCTCTTGCGCATTGGCATATGAATGCATCATCAGCAGCGCTGCCAGGGCGCCCGCGGAAAATTTCATCAATGAACGATAACACAGCGAGTTTGGCCGCTTGATCGACCTTGTTGACATCGGGGCAAACCTTACACACGACAGTTTCGCCACTGATCTCGAAGCGGTCATGGCGCGCGCCATACGAGCCGGCGTGTCGCGCATGATCGTCACCGGCGCAGACCTGGCGAGCTCCCGGCAGGCCGCTGGACTGGCTGCGCGATATCCCGCCCGGCTGCGAAGCACGGCGGGATTTCATCCGCATCACGCCGCTGACTTCGCACCCTCATTACGCGGTGAGCTGGAGGCCCTGCTCGAGGAGCCGGGTACCGTCGCCGTTGGCGAATGCGGTCTCGACTACTTCCGCAGCTTCGCTTCGCCGGAAGCGCAGCGAACCGCGTTCATCGCTCAACTGGAATTGGCAGTCACGACCGCGAAGCCTGTGTTCCTTCATCAGCGCGCGGCGCATGGCGATTTCGCCGCCATTCTGACTGACTACGCGCCGCGCATCTCAGGCGTCGCCCACTGTTTTACCGGCACGCGCGCGGAACTCGAATGCTATCTCGACCTTGGATTGTTCATCGGCATCACGGGGTGGGTCTGCGACGAGCGCCGCGGCCAGGACCTGCGCCACGCCGTACCGCATGTCCCGCGCAACCGGCTGATGGTGGAAACCGATGCTCCCTACCTGCTGCCGCGCGATCTCAACGCCCAAGTGCAGGGCCGACGCAACGAACCTGCCTATCTACCGCACGTCGCAACGGCACTGGCGCTGCTGCGCGGGGAAAGCCCGGCAGAATTGGCGGCCTACACCACTGCCAACGCGGAATCTTTTTTTCGCCTCAAGAACGCTACAGATCGGTAAAGAGATGCGGACTCGGTTTGAGATGTTGCGTGAGGCGATTCCACGCCTCCGCCATCGGCGCGTGCGCCGCCAAGGACATCGCACTCCGATCCACCGGTGGAAATTCGACTTCAATACCGTCCAGCATCACCACCCATTTGGGAATTCCTTTGGTGAACTTGCCGACATTGGAGAACAGCAGGCGGCCTTCGACGGGCACGTCCCCCACAATGGCTTTGACGGCCGCTAGCCGGTCATACAGCGCGGGCTGCGGGTTGTCGAAGGTGTAACGCCGACGCCCCATTACAGTCCAGTCGCTCATCTGGTCGCCGCCGAAGATCAGTCCGGCCACCCGGCGCGTGTCGAGTACCAATATGCCACGCGCGGTCAGAAGCAGATGATCCACATGGATGCTGCCGCCCATGCCATCGGGCACCATCACCGCATGGGCCGCCTGATAGCCGAGGCGCTCCAGGCGCGCGAGCAGCGTCTTGCGCCGCGCGCGGCGCTTGTAGACGCGCACGCCAAAATAGCCGGCGACGCCGATCAGCAGCACACCGACAATCAACAGCAACCATTCGGGATCGATAGCGGGATCTATCATTCGAGCGCCGCAGTCAACGCCTCGAACGATGGCGGCAGATCCTGTAGCTGCTGCGGCAGCTGTAACAATCGTGCCAGGCTTGCCGGTACCGCCACCGCTTTACCAATGATGGGCTCCACGATCTCGTTGAACTTGGCCGGATGCGCGGTGGCAACCACCACCCAAGGCTGGTTGCGCCGCTCGCCGCGCTCAAGCCGCGCATAGACTTCCGCCGCAGTCGCGGTGTGCGGGCACCATTCGCGGCCGTAGTGCATGAAGTCCTCTTTGATGCGTGCCCGGATTGTAGCGTCATCGACACTCTCCGCGCTCACCTGTTCACGCACGGCGTCGATGTTGGGAAATAACGCGCGCAAGCGCTCCATATTGCTGGGGTTGCCTACGTCCATGGCCGAAGCGAGTGTTGCCACACTCGGCCGCGGGAGCCACTCACCGCAGCGCAGGTAATCCGGGACGGTGCGGTTGGCGTTGTGCGCCAGCACGATGCGCCTGATCGGAAAGCCGATGGCCCGCGCCCAGACAGCCGCAAGCGCGTTACCCAGATTGCCGGCGGGAATGATGTACGACGGCGCTCCGGCGGTGCGTTCGAGGCCCAGGCTCGATGACGCGTAGTACATCATTTGCGGCAGGAGGCGACCGATGTTGATGCTGTTGGCGGAACTGAAGCGATGTCGGGCACTCAAGCCCGCGTCGCCCAATGCCGTTTTGACCAGACGCTGACAGTCATCGAAGGTGCCATCGATTCGCAGGGCGCTCACATTGCCGCCCCAGCAGGTCAGTTGCCGCTCCTGGCGCGGACTCACCATACCCTTCGGATAGAGAATGATCACGCGTACCCACGGCCGCTGATGAAACGCCGCCGCGACGGCACCGCCCGTATCGCCGGACGTCGCCACCAGGATCGTCAGCGGCTGCGAGCCAGGGGTCTGCAGACGCTGCAGGCTCGCTGCCAGGAAACGTGCGCCGAAGTCCTTGAACGCAGCCGTCACCCCATGAAACAGCTCGAGTGCGTATAAGGGCTCGTCGCAACCGAGCACGCGCGTCACAGGGGCGGAGAAGTCAAGCGCCTCACGAGTGATGTCAGGGAGCGCCGACTCGAGCACGTCACCTGCAAAGAAACCACGCAACGTTGCAGCCGCGAGGTCGTACAGCGGAGCATCGCGCACCAGCCCCGCCACATCCACCTGCGGCAGTTGCTGCGGCATGTACAAGCCACCGTCGGGTGCCAGGCCGCGCTGCATCGCTTCGCTCAACGAAGCCGGCGCGGCGCCCGAGCGGGTGCTCACATAGGCGAGGTCCATCTTCAAGCCTTGACCACACGCGCGCCAAAATTTTCCATACCCGAAATCCAGGCGTCGGTTTCATACCCGTGTTCGGCAAACGCCGCCACCATCGCCCCCCGCGCCGCTTCGGCATCCTGGACCTCGACCCATGCGAACACAGTAGGGCCCGCGCCCGATATCGAACACCCTAATGCGCCGGCCGACATGGCGCTCTTCTGCACGTCCTTGAATCCCGGAATCATGAGGTGGCGCTGTGGCTCGATGATCACGTCGTTGAAAGAATCACGCAGCATTTCCAGATCGTTCGAATAGCATCCGGAAATGAAGCCGGCGAGATTGGCGCTCTGCCAGACGTAGTCCGAACGGGTGATATCCGTCTTCAAGATCGCGCGCGCCTCGCGAGTCCCCAGGTACATGTGTGGATGCACCAGCACGCAGCGCAAGGTCGGTGGCACCGGAATCTGCTTGACGCGCGGATTGTCGATCCCCACGGTCAAAATCAGACCGCCATACAGGCACGGCGCGATGTTGTCGATGTGCGCGGCACCGCTGGCAACGATCTCGCCTTGCATGGCGAACTTCAACAACTGCAGGCGCGGTGCGGGTTTCTCGAGCAGTGCATTGGCCGCCACGACCGCCGCCACGGCGGAAGCAGCCGAACCGCCCATCCCGGAGCCGAGGGGGATGCCTTTCTCGATCTCGAGTTCGAAACCAAAGTCCAGATGCAGGGCTTCAAGCAGCGCTTGTACGGCCCGACCGGCGGTGTTGCTCTTCGGCTCCATCGGTAGATCGTCAGGAATGCCGCTGATCGCTTTGATGCGCACCGTGGGTTCATCGATGCGTCGCACACGGACGCGATCGCCGACGGCATCGACGGTGTGACCCAGGATATCGAAACCTATTGCCACGTTTGCCACCGTGGCAGGCGCGAAAGCGGTGACGTCGGTTAACACGGGATACCTCGCAAAATGGGGAGCTAAATGTGTGCGCCAAGATACGCTGAGAGTCGCAGCAAATCCGCAAACACGCCCGCCGCAGTGACTTCCGGGCCGGCTCCCGGCCCCTGCACGATCAGCGGATTGTCACAATAGCGCCGCGTCGCGAAACGTACGACGTTGTCGGTCAACGCGATATGCGCGAACGCATGCTTCGCGTCGAGTCGCGTCAACCCGACGGTGGCGGTGCCGGCAGCATCGATGCGCCCCACATAACGCAATACCTGACCCTGGCTGCGGGCGTCACTCAGCACCGCCGCCATGCCTGCGTCTGACTCATGCAAACGCGACATGAATTCCTCGACGCTGCAGTCTTTCAGCGCCGCAGGTACCAGACCCTCGATCCGGACATCGGCCATCTCCAGCCGTAATCCCATCTCACGACCCAGAATGATGAGCTTGCGCGCCACATCGATGCCAGACAGGTCGTCACGGGGGTCCGGCTCGGTGTAGCCCTTGGATTTGGCGACATGCACGATGGAGGAGAAAGACTCCTTGCCGTCGAACACGTTGAAGAGGTACGCCAGCGTGCCCGAAAAGATGCCCTCGATGCTGGTGACTTCATCGCCCGTCTCACGCAGGTCGCGCAGCGTCTGGATCACCGGCAGACCGGCACCCACCGTGGCTTCATAGAGATAATGCGACCCGGCCTCACGCCGCGCTTCTTGCAGTAACGCGTAGTACTCCTGCGTACCGCTGTTCGCTTTCTTGTTCGGCGTGACCACGTGTATGCCACGCGCCAGCCAGTCCTTGTACCGCAAGGCGACGTCGCCACTCGCAGTACAGTCGATGATGACGGCGTGCGGGATGTAGTCGGCCTGTACGTGGTTGGCAAATTTCTCGAGATCGAGCGGCTCACCTTCCTGCAGACGTTCACGCCAGTGCTCCAGATCGATGCTGTTGTTATCCAGCAGCATTCGCGTGGAACTGGCGATGGCGCGAACGCGCAGGTCGAGATTCAGCGCACGCAACCGCTCTATCTGGGTCGCAAGTTGGTCGAGCAGTTCGCGCCCGACTGTACCCGGCCCGATCAAGCCAATGGAGAATGTGTTCGGCGACAGGTAGAACGCAGCGTGCACAGCTCGCAACGCTTTGGCGGCGCCCTTGCCGTCAACGACGACTGAGATATTGCGCTCCGAAGCGCCCTGCGCAATCGCGCGGACACTGATGCCGGCATCGCCGAGTGAATTGAATACCTTGGCTGCCGTGCCATGCGCGCCCGCCATACCGTCGCCCACCACCGCAAGTATGCTCAAGCCCAGACCTACGTCGATATGTTGGATCTTGCCGTCCCGTAACTCCACATCGAAGGCGCTACGCACCGCCCGTTCGGCGCGGACGGCCTGAATCTGTGGGATGGCAAAGCAAATCGAATGTTCGGAGCTGCCCTGCGAAATCAGGATCACGGAAATGCCCGCATCACGCAGCGCGCCGAACAGCCGATGTGCGGTACCCGGCACACCGATCATCCCGGCACCCTCCAGATTCACCAGCGCGACCGGGTCAATGGTGGTGATGCCCTTGACCTGCAGCGCCGACACCGGCTTCGCGCAAATCAGCGTGCCCCGCTTCTCCGGAGCGAAGGTGTTGCGAATGTAGATCGGAATACCGCGCGCGACGGCCGGTTCCATGGTCTGCGGATGGATCACCTTGGCGCCAAAGTAGGCGAGCTCCATGGCTTCGTTGTACGACAATTGATCAATTACCTGAGCGTTCGGGACCAGCCGCGGGTCCGCGGACAGCACGCCGTCCACATCCGTCCAGATGATGATTTCGCAGGCATCGAGCAGCGCGCCGAAAATGGAGCCCGAGAAATCACTGCCGTTGCGGCCGAGTGTGGTTTGAACGCCCTCGACGGTCGTGGCGATGAACCCTGTGACGACCAGACGACCCTCGAAGGACGCCGGCACGACACGCTTGATATTCGCCTCGGAGGTCGCCCATTGCACTGCGGGGCCGAGGCTTCCCCATTCCACGATGATCACGTCCCGCGCGTCCAGCCAGAGCACCTCGCCTTCCGTCAGGCCGCGCTCCCGCAGAAAGGGCGTGAAAAGTCGGGTCGACCAGATCTCGCCGAAACCAGAAACCCGCTCGCGAATGAAATTGGAAGCCGACCCATGCCGGCGCACGCCGTGCAGAATACCGGTGATCTCCTCGAGATCACGCTCGAGTGCCGCACAGTATTCTCTGGCAGCGCCGGGCGAAACCAATTCGCGCGCAAGCTCTACATGCCGGAGGCGCACAGCGCCGAGGGCAGCGTCGAAGTCGGCGGCGGGAACTTCGGCCATCAGCACAAGGTTCAGGAGCGCGTCCGTCACACCACGGCAGGCAGACAGTACGATGGCTTCGCGCGGATTGCGGGACGCTTCGACGATGTCGGCTACGCGTCGGAAGCAGGCAGCGTCAGCGACGCTTGAGCCGCCGAATTTATGTACTAACCATTTGTCCATACTGCACCGCCCGCGCATCCCGGGCGATCCCTCGCACAGAACATCGATTCTAAAATTTGGCCGAACTGTAATCGGTCCAAAGGGACGCTAGCAAGAGTTTCGTTCTCGTTTGCGAGACAGATCAGGGACGCGGCTTCCTGGCAGCGCGTTTGAGGCGCCCATCGCGCGAGCCCCGCGGCACGCCTGGCGCATAGGGCAAGCCCGTGTGCTGGGTGCGAAACGGCTGGCCGGAACTGGGACGCGCCACAGCGGGAGGGGCTGCGCCGGGCCGAGGTCCACCCGCCTTTCGTTCACTTGGGCGCGCCACCCCGGGCCGCGGCATGCCCGGCCGAACCGGTTGATAGGAGGGGATCAAATGCCGCACGCCATTGCCGATGAGGTCCGCGCGACCCATCCGTCGTAGAGCCTCGCGCAACAGCGGCCAGTTCTCGGAGTCGTGATAGCGCAGGAAGGCCTTGTGCAATCGGCGCACCTTGATGCCTCTCGGTATCACCACTTCTTCGCTGCTGCGCGTTATTTTTTTGAGCGGATTTTTGCCCGAATGGTACATCGCCGTGGCCGTCGCCATCGGTGACGGCAGAAAGGCCTGCACCTGATCGGCGCGGAAGCCGTTCTTCTTCAGCCACAGCGCCAGCTCGAGCATGTCGGTTTCGCGTGTGCCCGGATGCGCCGCGATGAAGTACGGAATCAGATATTGTTCCTTGCCCGCTTCCTTGGAGTAGCGGTCGAACAACTCCTTGAACCGGTAGTAGGTACCGACGCCCGGCTTCATCATCTTCGACAGCGGCCCATCACCGATGGCTTCCGGCGCAATCTTCAGATAGCCGCCCGTATGATGCGTGGCCAATTCCTTGACGTACTCCGGCGACTCGATCGCGAGGTCGTAGCGCACGCCGGACGCAATCAGCACTTTTTTGATGCCCTTGAGCGTGCGGGCGCGACGGTAAAGATTGATGAGCGGCGCATGGTCGGTATTCAGATTAGGACAAACGGATGGAAACACGCACGAGGGTCGACGGCAGGCCGACTCGACGGCCACCGACTTGCAGCGCAACCGATACATGTTCGCAGTAGGACCGCCCAGATCCGAAATCACACCGGTGAATCCCGGCGTGCTGTCACGGATGGTTTCGATCTCACGGATGACTGAGTCCTCCGAGCGGCTCTGAATGATTCGCCCTTCGTGCTCCGTGATGGAACAAAACGTACAGCCGCCGAAACAGCCACGCTGAATCGAGACGGAATACTTGATCATGTGATACGCCGGAATCTTCGCACCGCCGTACTGGGGATGCGGGCGGCGCGCATACGGCAATTCGTAGATAGCGTCCATGTCGGCAGTGCTCAACGGCACCGGGGGTGGGTTCAGCCACAACTCCAGGTTGCCATGGCGTTGCACCAGCGCCCGGGCATTGCCGGGATTGGCCTCGGCGTGCAGGATTCGCGAGGCGTGCGCGTACAGCACCGGGTCCTGGCTAACCTGCTCGAACGACGGCATGCGGATGACGCTGCGTTCGCGCTGCGCGTTCGGCACCTTGCGATAAAACCGGACCACCTTCGCCTCAGTATCCGACTGCGGCGCCGCCGCTGCAGTCGCGACGCGCGACTCTTCGCTGGCATAAGGATCGATGGGTGGGTTAAGGGCACCCGGCGTATCGATCTGCGTCGAGTCGATTTCGATGTAATCCGCCGGCACCGCGCGGCGCAGATAAGCGGTGCCGCGCAAATCAGTGATGGCGTCGATGGATTCGCCGCGACGCATCCGCTCGGCAATCGCCAGCACCTGACGCTCGGCATTGCCATACACCAGCAGATCGGCTTTCGCGTCGACCAGCACGGAGCGACGCACGTGTTCACTCCAATAATCGTAATGCGCAATGCGTCGCAGGCTCGCCTCGATGCCGCCGAGCACGATGGGAGAGTCCTTGAATACTTCGCGAATGCGTTGGGAGTAGACGATCGCCGCCCGATCGGGCCGCTTGCCACCGTTGCCGCCCGGCGTGTAAGCATCGTCGCTGCGGACCCTACGATCGGACGTATACCGATTCACCATTGAATCCATATTGCCGCCGGTCACACCAAAAAAGAGCCGCGGCTTGCCGAGGACCTCAAAGTCTGCAGTGCTATGCCAACCGGGCTGCGGAATGATGCCGACCTTGAAGCCCTGCGCTTCGAGCACCCGGCCAATGATGGCCATGCCGAAACTCGGATGATCTACATACGCATCGCCCGTCACGACGATGATGTCGCACAAATCCCAGCCAAGCGCATCCATCTCCGCGCGCGAGGTCGGTAAAAAAGTCGCCGG
>CAZZZU010000003.1:0-4608 GCA_964658805.1 uncultured Steroidobacteraceae bacterium | reverse complement strand
CGACTTTCGTAACGGGTTGAAACAACGGCGCCATGGGCACCGCGGTTTGAGGATCAGCCTGCATCGATCGGAATGTAAATCTGCGCATCCTCACGCTGAATCAGCAACGCCACGTTGTGGCCGGCTTTGGTCACCTCACGCTTGAGATCAGCCAGGGATGCCACACTCGCGCCATTGACGCCCAACACCACGTCACCTTGCTGCAAGCCTGCCGCGAGCGCCGGACCTGCGACCTGCTCGACCACCAGCTTGCCCTTGGTGTGCAATTCCTTCTGCTCGTTCGGCTGCAACGGACGCAGGGCCAGACCCAGCTTACCGCCCTCCTCATCGCTGCCCGTCGCGCGCTGCGCTGCCAGCGGACCTTCCTTCAACTCAATGGTTTTGACGGAGAGTTCGGTCGCCTTGCGGTCGTGCCACACGCCGAGCTTCGCGGTGGTGCCCGGGGGCAGCTGCGAAATCACCGTGGGCAGGTCCCAGGAATGATCGATGTTCTTGCCGTTCACGCTGGTGATCACATCGCCCGGCTTGAGGCCGGCCTGTTCACCCGGGCTGCCGGGCTCGACAGAGCTGACGAGGGCGCCATGCGGTGTCGTCAGACCAAACGACTGCGCCAGCTGCTGCTGGATGTCCTGAATCGCCACACCGATACGGCTGCGAACGACCTTGCCGTTCTTCTGCAATTGATCCTTGACGTTCAGTGCGATGTCAATCGGGATCGCAAACGAAACGCCCATGTAGCCACCCGTGCGGCTGTAGATCTGCGAGTTGATGCCAATGACCTGACCGTCGACGTTGAACAGCGGCCCGCCCGAGTTGCCGGGATTCACGGCAGCGTCGGTCTGAATGAAGGTGACATAATTCGTCGCAACGCCTTCGTCCGCCGGCAGCGGGCGGCCGAGCGCGCTCACGACCCCGGCCGTGACCGAACTCTCGAATCCGAACGGGGAGCCGATCGCAATGGCCCACTGGCCCGGACGAATCTTGGCGGGATCGCCGAAATGCACGATCGGCAGACCCGTCGCCGGAATCTTGATCAAAGCAATATCCGTGCCTTTATCGATTCCGATGACCTTGGCGTCGAATTCGCGCCGATCATTGAGCTTCACGCGCACCTCGGAAGCGTCCGCAACCACGTGGGCATTGGTCAGCACATAGCCGTCGGCACTCACGATGAACCCTGATCCGATGCCACGGCTCGGCGGCATCTGGCGAGGCTGCATACCTTGGCCACCCTGGCCGCCCTGGCCCTGCCCAGGAACGCCAAAGCGCTTGAAGAACTGCGACAGCGGGTCCTCACCGGACTCGCCCTCATTGTCGCCGCCACCGCCGCCAGGGCCTTGCGCGGCTGCGCCCTTCTTGCTTTTCTCAATAACCGCGATATTGACGACCGCACCGCTGTTTTCAGCGACCAGTCCTGAGAAATCAGGCAGGCCCGTCACGCGTCCCGGCGCCTGGGAGGTCGGCACCGGAGTGACCGACGGGGTAGCCATGCCCGGATTGCCGGGGGGCGGACTGACATCGGCGTGCGAGCGTTGCTGTGCAACGACCACTATGAAGATGCCTGCGACCAGCGCAAGCGACCAGGTTCTGACGCTACCCATTGAGAAAACCTCTACGCATAAAACGTTACTGAATTCACCAATCGACCGATAACTGGGGCTTTCGTTTCATTTTTCCAGACCCCGGGATGCTTATTCTAGGCGTTGGCTCCCCTAAGACAGTTGAAATCGGCGCACGTGCGCCATCCTTGCCGAAAATGTGAATCCCAAGGGCGCTAAATGCACCCTCAAAGGCTAATCTGCTCGTCTTTCGCCGCAAACTCTAATTTTATGGCAGATGCAGCCGGGCCGGTCCTTTTGATCGTGGGCAGCGACTCCAGGCGTGTCCAGTGGCTGACCCATCATGTCACCAGTCAATGGCCGACCGCCCGGATAAGTGAGCTGCAATGCGATGACAAAGAGGGTTTCGTGCGACAAGCCGCCGCGGATGCGACCGACGCGGTATTGCTGCAGGCCGATTTTGCCGACGAAATGGCAAGCGCAGCACTCCTTGAGGACATGGCACGACTTCTGAAGGTGCAGCCGTCCTCCTACTGCATCGTGCTTGCGCAGCACGGCTCTGAACTCGCGGCGGTTCGCGCCCTCAAGAGCGGCGCCCGGGATTATCTGCCTCTCGCCGCGTTGACGCGCGAGGCATTGCTCGCCGCCGTGCGCGATGCTGCCGCGCAGCGGCGCGCCACGATCCCCATGGCAGGTGGACTGATGTCACCCAATGCCGAGGGGCAGTTCATCGAGGTACCGGGTTACGCGGTAGTCAAAGAAATCGCTACCAGCAATTTCTCGTCGGTTTACCTCGCGCGTAGCAACCGCCTGCGTCGCAACGTCGTGTTGAAGACCATGAACAAGGGCGAGTCGGAACGCGAGCGCGATGATGCCGATCGCTTCCAGCGCGAATACGAAATCATCTCCAGCATCGCGCACCGCGCCATCGCCGAGATCTACGACTTTGGATCGCTTCCACAGCGACTCTACCTTGCCATGGAATATTTTCCCTGTGGCGATCTGCGCGACCGCCTGCGCAACCCATTGAGCGTCGAGGAAAGCCTGTACTACCTGCGCGCCATCGCCGAGGCGCTGCGCGTCATTCATGTGTTCGGAATTCTGCACCGCGATCTCAAACCCGCCAATGTCATGCTGCGCGAAGACAACTCGCCGGTGCTGATCGATTTCGGACTGGCGCGGCGCTCATTCGACGACGGCACGACGGCGGCAGGACAGGTGGTCGGGTCGCCTTACTACATCAGCCCGGAACAAGCGCAGGGTCATCGGGTCGACGTGCGCACCGACCTGTATAGCCTCGGCGTGATGTTCTACGAGATGCTCACCGGCAAACGCCCCTACGGCGGCCGCAGCGCGGTCGCCATTATGGCCCAGCACACCTCCTCAGCGGTCCCAACGCTTCCCAAACCCCTCGCCGTGCAACAGCCCTTATTGGCCCGACTGATGGCCAAACGGCTTAACGATCGTTACGCGTCGGTGGACGAACTACTGGCCGATCTCGGCCCGATGAACGCTGCGGCTTGACGCGACGTCCGCCACGCTCGTCCTGGCGACGCATGGCGTACCAGGGCACTCGCCAAGGCTGTGACAGCCATCATCCCGAACTTCGTGCTGCTTTGGCACCCTGCCACCATGTTCATGAGCACTAAGCGCCACGAGCGCGAAAAGCAAGAAGTCATCAGTGCCAGCAGAGGGCTGACGGAAGTCATATTGCAGAGCACTGCGCTCGGCCTGTTCGTGATCGATGCGCAGGGCGCCGTACAGCCGCAGGTGTCGCGTTCCCTGGCCACGCTGGTGCGCCGCGAGGACTTTGCGAGCCTGACGTTTGAAGCCCTGGTCGCACCCCTGCTGACGCCGAAGACGCTGGCTGCTGCACGCGCCTTCGTCGGCGGTCTGCTTGCGGGTTCGAACGGCGCTGACGCCACCAATCCGTTGCAGGATGTGGAGGTCAAACTCGCGAATCCCGACGGCAGTTTTGAAACGGGTCACTATTCATTCGAATTCACCGGTTTTACGGCCGGCGAAGAGCTGCAGTGGCTGGTGCGTGTGACGGATATCAGCGCACGCGTACAACAACAACGTGAGCTCGAAGATTTACGCGTCCAGACGCTTCTGCAAGCTGACCTGGTGCGTTGCCTGCTGACCGCCGGCGGCACCCGTTTCCGTTCGTTCGTGCAGCGTACCGATGCTTCCATGAAAAGCATCGATGCGGTGCTGAAGAAGCCGGCGCGCGACCCGAAAACGTTCCGCCTCAAGCTCGATGACATCCTGCGCGAGGTCGATGGGATCCGCAACGATGCCGCCTCGCTGCATTTGAGTTCGCTCGACGCTGCCGGGCGCAGTTTCGAAGCAGCCCTGCAGGAGCTCGCGGATCGCCCCAGCTTGAGCGGTAGCGACTTCCTGCCGCTGGCGGTGAAACTGGACCGGATGTATGAGCAGTTCATGCTGCTGCGTACGTTATCTTCACAGCAGTCACGATCGCCCAAGCCAGAGGAAACGATTGCTCCGCCGGCGGCAGAGGAGACGCCTGCGGCAGACGGCACCACGCAAATCATCGACATGGCACCGTTTGCACGGGAAGCGCTGCAAACCACCGCGCTGCAGGCACGCCGCGTCGTGCCGCCCGGCACGCTCGACCGCACCCTCGCAACACTGATGGATCTTGTGGCACAGGAGCATCAGAAGAGCGTAACGATGCAATGCATCGGGCTTGATCTCGTCCCGCCTCCCTATCAAGCGACGGTCAAGAATGTGGCGATCCAGCTGATCCGCAACGCTGTCATGCACGGCATCGAATCGCCTGACGAGCGGGCTGCCGCCGGCAAGGCCAGACAAGGTTCGCTGACGCTCGAGTTCAGACGGATACCAGAGGGCCTCTACGAAATTCTGTTCCAGGACGACGGTCGCGGCTTGGACCCCGACCAGGTACGCCGGGTCGCCGTGGAAAAGGGGATCGTCTCCGAAGAAGCGGCTGGCCGGCTGCGCGACCGCCAGGCCATCAAGCTTATTTTCAAATCGGGCTATACGACTCTTGATTCCATTACGGGCG
>CAZZZU010000002.1:70257-82018 GCA_964658805.1 uncultured Steroidobacteraceae bacterium | reverse complement strand
GAAGAAGCGACTGGTCGCGAAAACCAAAGTCGCGGGCAAAGCGAAGCAAAAGGCGGTTCGGAAAAAATAGCTCGGCTCGCGGCATCAAGGCGGATACCGATCTGCCGGTTGCCACAATTCGCCTCAATCGAGCCGCATTTCGTCGCTGGTTTCGCAGCGACGTTCCACATTACGCGCGTGAAATGTTCCTCGAGTCACACACGAGGAACAGCCGATGAGTACACGCATGATGGTCTGGATGACGATGTTGATTTTCTGCTGGAACGCGCCGTTGCCTGCGCGCGCCGCCCCGGCGCTCGATCCCGACGCGGGAACGCTGTACTTCAAATCGTCATCGGAGAGTGCGCCGGTCGAGGCGCTGCGGCTGGCCACACACATGCATGCGCAAGTGACGGGCAATGTCGCTCGCGTGCGGGTTACGCAGGAATTCCAGAACACCGGCGATGACTGGGTGGAAGGTTTGTATGTCTTCCCGCTGTCCAGCGCTGCCGCGGTGGACGAACTCCTCATGCACGTGGGCGAACGCACCATCCGCGGCGACATACAGGAAAAGGTCAAGGCGCAGGCTACCTACGACAAAGCGCGTAGCGAGGGCCGGCAGGCGAGTCTGGTCAATCAGGAACGTCCGAATATGTTCACGACCGCGGTGGCCAACGTTGCGCCGCACTCGGGCATCTCCATCGAAATCACCTACCTCGAGACGATTCCGTATCGCGATGCGCGTTACACCCTGAAGCTGCCGCTCGCCATTACGCCTCGCTACACACCGGGCGCCCCGGTGGATGCGCGTTCACCGAGCGCGGCGCTGGACGCTGCTCTGGTGAATGCCAACCTTGGAACTACGGCGACGCCCGAACATGTCAGCCCGACCGTACAGCACGTCGACATCCAAATTGACCTCGCCGCGGGGTTCCCGCTTGCGAGCGTCCAAAGCCTGCATCATGAGATGACCTCGAGCACCGACCGCACGGGGACTCACCTGCAGCTGCGCGGCGACCAGGTGCCGGCCGACCGCGACTTTGAGCTGACCTGGACGCCTGCAGTCGCGCACACGATGCAGACCGCGGCGTACGCGGAGAAAGTGGGGGCGGAGACGTATGCCCTCATCATGTTGACGCCACCGGCGTCAGCCGAAGAGACGACGCAGCCACGCGAAGTGACGTTCATCATCGATACCTCCGGCTCGATGAGTGGGCCATCGATCCAGCAGGCGCGCGCGGCGCTGCAAATGGGCGTCGATCGTCTCAAGAACGGTGACCGCTTCAATGTGATCCGTTTTGCCAGCGACTACACCACCTTGTTTCCCGGTCCACGCGACGTCAGCGATGTGAGCCGAGACCTTGCCGCTACTTTCATCGCCCGCTTACGGGCCGATGGCGGAACGGAGATGCGCGCGCCGCTGGCAGCGGCCATGGCAACCCCGCCGGCGCAGGGCTACCTGCGGCAGATCGTGTTCATCACCGATGGCAGCGTCGGCGACGAGGCAGAACTGATTGCCCTCATCCACCATGACGTTGGCGCTGCGCGCCTCTTCACCGTGGGTATTGGCGCCGCACCCAACTCCTATTTTCTCGGTGAAGCGGCTGCAGCCGGGCGCGGCAGCTACACGTTCATCGCCGAGCGCGACCAGGTGCAGTCACGCATGGCGGATCTGTTTCAGAAGCTCGAACGACCCGCGTTGGTCGATCTCATGCTGCAATGGCCGGGCGCGCAGGCGGACTTCGCTTCGCATCTGCCGGGCGATGTCTATGCCGGGGATCCGGTGGTGCTGCTCGCGCGGCTGCCACGCACGCCGTCGGGCGGTTTAGTCCTCTCAGGCCACATTCTCGGCAAGGATTGGCAACAAACGGTGAGCCTGACGGAGGTGGGTGAGCAGTCGGGTCTGGCCAAGCTCTGGGCGCGCAATCGCATCGGCGACCTGTCCCGACAGGTGCAGTCTGGCGGCAACCGTGCGGAGTTGCAGGCACGCATCCTTTCGCTGGCGCTCGAACACCACGTGGTGAGTGAGATGACCAGCCTGGTTGCGGTGGATGACAAGGCCGTGCGCGGTGCCGACGAGTCGGGACATGTTGAACAGCCGGCGACGTCTGCGCCCACCGGCAGTTACTGGGCGACCACAGGCTTCGCGCAGACTGCAACGCCCAAAGAGTTGCTGCTTTGGAGCGGTTTTGCAGCGCTGCTCGTGAGCCTGGCTTTGTATTTGAGCGCCATGCACTTCAGTACGCGGTGTCGCAGGGTGCAGCGATGAGCGCGGGGCGTCGCTCCGGTTCGCGGCGCGGAATTCTCCGGGCCGCGACCATCGCGACACTGACGGCGGGCATCATGTGCATAGCGGCCGCCGGTTCGATCCAGGCAAAGGCTGCATTGGCCCAGGTACTGATCCGCTCGGCATGGCTACGCGAACAACACGGGCAGGGCCATGCGCAACCGTGGCCTTGGGCCGACACCCGGCCGCTCGTACGGCTGATATTGGGCGATACGGCGGACGCACCGGCTTTCATGGTACTCGAGGGCGCCAGCGGCCGGAATCTTGCCTTCGGCCCGGCGCACGATCCTGCCAGCGTGGCGCCCGGCGCGGTCGGCAACAGCGTCATCGAAGGCCACCGCGATACGCACTTTGCCGTACTCCGAGGCGCTCGCGTCGGCGACGCTGTGCAGGTCGAGACCGTCACGGGCCGGCAACTGCGCTTCGCGGTGACCGATGCTCGAATCGTGGACAGCCGCAACGCGCGCATCGCGCTTGCTGCGGATCATCCGCGGCTGACGCTCGTAACCTGCTATCCCTTCGACGCGATGGTGCCCGGTGGGCCGCTGCGCTGGGTGGTCACCGCGGACCTGACCCCCGAAAGCTAAAGGACGGCAGCGGGGGTTGAGCCTTTTTGAGCGCTGTGGAGCAGGTGCTACATAGCGCCGCCGGGGACTACCGGCAACTCGATCAAGCTCGACTTATCCGCCGAGTGATAGACGCGTTCGGTCGTTTTTTTGTAGTCACCGGGTTTGGCGAAGAAGATATTAGGGACAAAGGTTTGCGGGTTGCGGTCGTACAGCGGGAACCAGGCGGACTGGATTTGCACCATGAGTTTGTGACCCGGCAGGAAAACATGGTTGCTGGTGGGCAGCGCGAAGCGATATACAAGTGGCTTATTGGGGACGATGGCTTTCGGCATCGACATGCTCTCGCGGTATCGGCCGCGGAAGATATCCATCGCAATGGGCAGCTGATAACCGCCCAGCTCGGGGTGGCCGGGGACCTCATCCGGATATACGTCGATCAGCTTGACCACCCAGTCGACATCGGTGCCGGTGGTGGAGGCCGTCAGGCGCGCGACCGGTTCACCGCTGATCTTGAGTGGCGTGGTCAGCGCCTCGCTCGTGTAGGAAAGGACATCCGGCCGTCCCGAGAACTCACGCTGATCATCCACCAGCCAACGCACCCAGGACAGATTCGGCGTGTAGCCAGTCGGTTGACTGGGACGGCTGCGAAAGGGCACCGGTTTGGTCGGATCAGAGACGTAGTCATCGAAGGCTGCGCCGCCGGTGGGCTCGGTGAAACTCAATCCAAAATTCGCATCGAGATAAAGCTTCCGGATCTGCGGCGCACACCCCGATTCGCAGCCGGATGGCCAGGTATTGAGACGCTCCCAGCGATTCGCGCCGGTCACAAATGCCGACACTGGCGCTACCTTGATGGGCGGCGCGTCGTCCTTGAGGTAATGCGCCAGGAACGGCGCCAGAATCTGCGTGCGGAAATACAGTCCCGTATCGCCATCGAAACGAATGGCGCCCAGCGAACTGGCTTCTTCGATCTCCTGGCCGTGGTGCCAGGGTCCCAGCACCAGAAACAAGGTGTCCTGGTTTTTTTCCTTGAGTGCCTTGTAGACGGCCGTGGCCCCGTAGATGTCTTCCTGGTCCCAGAGACTCGCGACCAACATGGTCGGAACCGTCAGTTTCTGACGTGCCAGCAACAGATCCAATGCCTGCTCCTGCCAAAACTGATCGTACGCCGGGTGCTGCACCAGCTTGTTCCAGAAGCCGATCTGTTCCATCCCGCGACGACGGCCGAGTTCGCCTGCCGAGCCGGCGCGCATGTACGTGTCGAAGTCGTCGAAGTTGCTGCTCTGCCAATGCTCGTCGTTCGAGTGACTCGCGGTCTGCTCATAGATATAGGGCATGGTTTGTTGGCGAAATGCACCGTTGTGAAACCAGTCGTCGCCGCGCCAGCCGTCCACCATCGGATTCATGGGCACCGCGACTTTGAGCGCAGGATGCGGATTGATCAGCGGCGTCAGCGCCAGGAATCCATCGTAGGAAATGCCAAGGACGCCAACACGGCCGTTCGACTCGGGCACGTTCTTCACCAGCCAGTCGATGGTGTCGTAGGTATCGGTGGACTCGTCCACGGGGGTGGGATTCAGGGGTCCGCGCATTGGGCGATTCATCACATAGTCGCCTTCGCTGCCATACTTGCCGCGAATGTCCTGCAGAACACGGATGTAGCCGCCCTCGACGATCGTTTCAGTGGCGTTGTCGTAGCCATACAGGCTGACACCCAAGTGCACGCTGTGCGTGTTGGACGTCAGGGCGCGGGCGTCATATGGAGTTCGCGTCAGCAGCATGCCGGCGTGCTGCGCGCCTTTCGGCACCAAGATCACAGTGCGAAGCTTTACGCCGTCGCGCATGGGCACCATGCTTTCGCGGCGCTCATAGTCCATGCCGACAGTGGGCGCAGTGAACGTCGCAGGGGTCTCGCTCGGGTAGTCAGGGTAGAGCGGTGGAGTGGGCGCGTCGTCGGCGGCTGCGAGAAATGGCATGGCGGCGCAGGCAAGATAGCCCAGCGCCCATTTCAAATGGTGCATCGAATTGTCCCCTATGAGTCTTCCGGGACCGAGGCTAGCACGCGTTTGAAAAACTTCGCGAGGGCGTGAGGAGTCGCCTGATGTTTTTCAGATCACGAGAACCTTCGATCTGGAATATGAGATGGTGGTGGCGCCTTTTCGCGGCACGTCGATTCCTTCACCATCTATGGGGGTGCAGGTCAGGAAGTCACAAGCCGTGACGACCGCCTTAAAGGGTAACCCTCCCCTCGATGGAGTCATCGAGGGTCTTGCCGATCGCAGCACCTACCATCATCTTGATGCCCGCCACCGCGTTGCCGTGCTTGTTGTCCCAGTAGTAGCCACTGCTTGGGGAAACGGCGATCGCGGTGATGCGAGGATCATCGACACCGCCGGTGAACCAGGTTTTCAGGATGGGCTTCCATAACTCCTTGATCTTGTTTTTGTCGGTCGACACCGTGGCTTTGCCGGTGAGCGTCAGAAAGCCTGAATGCTCCGAACCCTGGAAAAACAGCCGGACCGCAGGGTCTTGGGCAATTTCCAGATTCTTGTGGCTGTCGCTCGCGCTCAAGAACCAGAGCGTGCCGGCAGCGTCGACCTCCTGAACGCTCATGGGCCGCGTGGCATCGGAGCCGCCCTTGCTCAATGCGGTACAGAAAAAACAGCTCTCCGTTTGCTTGATGACGTCGCGAATCCGCTCGACCGCGGGCTGGCCGCTTAAATCGGCGTGGTTCTGTTCCGGTTGATTTTTGTTGATCGAGTCCACAGTGAGACCCCCTTTAATTAAGTGAGGGGATCACAATGGCAGCTGGAAACCAACTATTCAGCCGCGTGTCTGCGGCAGATGCGGAAGGCGCCCGCCTACGTGGCGAGCGCTAGCCGGGGCTACCTGCACCCGCAGCTCAAAAAGCGGGGTCCGTGCTAAAATCCCATCGCTGGGCCTTGCGTCCGGCACCTGTCGCACGCTGTTGCGGCGCTCCAAAACAACGGGTTATTTTAGTCGCGTGGCTTCGGCCGCTCGGGGTCCAAGTGCATGCTTTCGACATCCAACATCGTGGTTCAATTCGGTGCCAAGCCGCTGTTCGAGCAGGTCACCGTCAAATTTTCGGACGGCAACCGTTACGGCCTGATCGGTGCCAATGGCTGCGGTAAGTCAACCTTGATGAAGGTGCTAGGCCGCGACCTCGAGCCGAGTGCGGGCGACGTGATGCTGCAGGCCGGGATGCGGCTCGGCAAGCTGAACCAGAATCAATTCGGCTATGAGGATGAGCGCGTACTCGACGTGGTCATGAGCGGGCACACCGAGTTGTGGCAGGCCATGAAAGAGCGCGACCGGATCTATGCCGATCCGGAAGCCACGGATGATGACTACATGAAGGCCGCCGAACTCGAGGGCGTGTTCGCCGAATACGGCGGGTATGACGCCGAAGCGCGCGCTGCCGCTATTCTGATCGATGCCGGCATCCCTGAGGAGAAGCATGCCGGTCCGATGCGTGAGGTGCCGCCGGGACTGAAGCTGCGCGTTTTGCTGGCGCAGGCCCTGTTTTCAAACCCGGATGTGCTGCTGTTGGACGAACCCACCAACAACCTGGATATCAATTCGATTCGCTGGCTCGAAGGTGCTCTCAACCGGTACAACGCCACCATGGTGATCATCAGCCACGACCGCCATTTCCTCAATCAGGTCTGTACGCACATTGCGGATCTGGATTACCGACAGGTGAAGATCTACCCCGGCAACTACGATGACTTCATGCTCGCCTCCGTGCAGGCGCGTGAGCGGGTGGAAGCCTCCAATGCCAAAGCGAAGGCGCAGATCTCCGATCTACAGGAATTCGTGCGGCGCTTCTCAGCCAATGCATCCAAGGCGCGGCAGGCCACGTCGCGCAAGAAGCAGTTGGATAAGATCAAGCTCGAGGACATCAAGCCGTCTACCCGCCAGAATCCGTATATTCGTTTTGAACAGGGCAAGAAGCTTTACCGCTCCGCGGTCACTGTGGAGGGCGTCAATTTCACGTACCCGGATGGCAATGAGCAGATCCTCAAGAACATCAGCTTCAACATAGAGGCCGGCGAGCGGGTCGCAATCATCGGTCCGAACGGTGTCGGTAAGTCCACGCTCATGCGTTTGCTGGCCGGTGAGCTCAGGCCCACCTCCGGTACCATCACCTGGGTGGAAAACGCGCAGCCTGGTTACATGCCGCAGGACCCGCAGAAGGAATTTGCCGACAAGATCGACCTCTTCAACTGGATGTCGCACTACACCGGCAAGGCCGATGACGATCAGATCGTGCGCGCCACGTTGGGTCGGTTGCTCTTTTCCGGGGACGAAACCAAGAAATCGGTAACGGTGCTGTCAGGCGGCGAGAAGGGCCGCATGATCTACGGCAAGCTCATTCTGACGAAGCCGAACGTGCTGCTGATGGACGAACCCACCAATCATATGGATATGGAGACCATCGAGTCGCTGCAGATCGCGCTCGAAAAATATCTGGGCACCTTGCTGTTCGTTTCGCACGATCGAGAATTCGTCGGCGGCCTTGCCACCCGCATCATGGAACTGAAGCCGGATGGGACGATCGCTGACTTCCGCGGCACCTATGACGAGTACCTGAAGACGCAAGGGGTAGAGAGCTAGCTAGCGTCGATGTGCAACGCGCACCGCCGCATTCTCTTTTGCTAGCATGCGGGATCGACTCAAAGGGGATGCTAGTGCTCAAGCGAATAGTCTGGGGATGTGCGGCAGCGTTGGTCAGTGGTTTGTCGATCGCCGCTGCGACGCCGAGTGACGCTCTCATCAACCGGATTACGGATGAGGCGTTCAATCACAGCGAGATTCCGACGACTGCCGGCTACCTTGACGACCAGATCGGCGGCCGCATGACCAATTCGCCGGCGATGCGTAATGCTGAGCGTTGGACGCAGCAGAAGTTCAAGGAATGGGGGCTGCGCGACGTCCGCACCGAAGGCTTCGATTTCGGCCGAGGCTGGTGGATCGAGTCGTCGCATGTGCGTATGACGCTGCCACGCATCCAGGAGCTGAAAGGCATCCCGACTGCCTGGACCCCGGCCACCAACGGCTCCCTGATCGCCGATATCACCGTGGCGCCCATGGCGAGTGAAAAAGACTTCCCGCAATGGCAGGGAAAGCTCGCCGGCAAAATCGTGCTCGTGAGCTATCCCGAGGGTCCCAAGGACGACGCCCAGGTGCCCTTTCAACGGCTCGCCGATGGCGACGTCACCAAGCTCGACAAACTCAAACAGCCGAGCACTGATCCCGAGGTGCTGCGCAAGCGCATCGAGCGCTATAAGTACCGCGCCGCTTTGGATAAGTTCCTGGCGGAGCAGGGTGCTCTCGCCACGATCTTCATGTCGCGCCACGACGGCCGACTCGTGCACGGCGAAGGCTACGCCTATCAGGTGGGCAAAACGCCGCTGCTGCCGGCGCTCGAGCTTGCCGCTGAGGATTACCGCAAGCTGGCCCGTCTTGCCAAGGTCGGTACCGTGCGCCTCGACATCGACAACCATGTGCATTTCGAGGATGCGGATCGTAACGCCTATAACGTGCTCGCCGACCTTCCTGGATCAGACTCCAAAGCAGGTTACGTCATGGCCGGCGCGCACCTCGATAGCTGGGTGGCCGGTGACGGTGCAGCGGACAATGGGGCCGGCAGCGTGATGATCATGGAAGCCGCCCGCATCCTTGCGAAGCTGCAGGTAAAGACACGACGCACCATCCGATTCGCGTTGTGGGCGGGCGAAGAACAGGGTCTGCTGGGGTCAGCGGCATATGTCGACAGACACATTGCACACCGTGCCGTGAACGCCGATCCCGCCTTACGAGACCTGCCGCCTTATTTCACACAAGACACATTCCCGGTGACGACTCTTGGCGGGTTCAACGACTTTACCGCTTATTTCAACATCGACAACGGCTCGGGCAAGTTGCGTGGCGTATACGCAGAAGGCAACCTGGCCGCGGTGCCGACTTTGCGCGAGTGGATGTCGCCGTTTGGCAGTCTTGGCGCCAATGCGGTTGTAGCAGAACCAACGGAGGGGACGGACCATGTGTTTTTCAGCCGACTGGGTTTGCCCGCATTTCAATTCGTCCAGGATCCATTGGACTATGAAACGCGGGTCCATCACACCGACCTCGATACATATGATCATCTGCGGATAGAGGATATGAAGCAGGCAGCAGTGGTGTTGGCCGCCGTGTTGGTCGATGCGGCGAACACCGACAAGCCGTTGCCGCGCAAGGGCGTACCGACGGAGCCCAAAGTAACCGACCCTTATCGCTATGTGGAGCCGCAAAAGCCGTAAACGGCAATCATATGAAGGTCGATGTGACGCGGGCGGTGCCGAACTGCGTGGTGACCGCTTCGCAGCCGGCTTTCAGAATGAATGAGCGTATGGATTCTGCAGCATCGCTCAGGGTCGATGAGCGCATGTCGACCAGTCGCCAATGCCGCATCAACGGCAGCCCTACCACATCGAGCACCACCAGCAGCTTGGCGTCCAGCTCGAGACTCGCCGTGTACAGCGAGATAAAAGCGACACCCATGTTTGCAATGACCGCCTGCTTGATGGAACCGTTGCTCGCCAATTCCATGGCGCGTCCCGGCGAGATGTGTTCCTGCTCGAAATAGCGGTCCATTACCGCCCGAGTGCCAGAGCCGGTCTCACGGATGATGAACTCGCAGGACTCGAGTTCCTGCGGCACGATGCCGGATCGACCCGCCAGGCGGTGTTCGGGCGCGGCGACGATGGCGAGCGGTTGGGCCGCGATGGTCTCGCAGCGGGCATCCATCGCGGTGGGCGGCGAACCCATGACCGCAAAATCGACTTCTCTATTGGAGAGCTTGTGCAGTAGCTGGTCACGATTGCCGACACACAACCGCAATTCGACGCCAGGGTGGGCTACTCGATAGCGACCGAGCAGCCGGAAAAGGAAATACTTGGCATTGCTGACGATGCCGATCGACACCACGCCGGTTTCGACGCCGCGCAGGCGGCCCAACTTTTCTTCGGCTTCTTTCAGACCGTCCAGCGCACGATTCACATCGTGCAGAAGCAACTCGCCGGCGCTGGTCAGGGACGCCGCCTTGCCACCGCGGCCAAACAGCGGCACACCCACCGCATGCTCGAGTTCCTTGATCTGTAACGAGACGGCGGAGGGTGTCAGGTGCAACTCGGCGGCGGCCCGGGAAAAGCTGCGATGGCGGGCCACTACCGAAAAGGCTCGCAGTTGTCTCAGTGTGGCTCGTTGCATTCCCTTGCTCCCCGCTATCACTTAAGGAAATCAAACAATCATCTGAAGAATTCTTCGTTTTACTTGCCGGCCAGGTAAGGACTACTTTGTAGTCCAGAGCCAAGCCGACGCTAACAGATCGGCGACTCATTGCCGAGTAGGCCAATAAAAAATTGATCGTCCCTGAAAAGTGCCGTTAGGCGACTCGGGTGTGGGGGTTTGCTAGATGTACTTATGTAAATCGGCATGATGTCGGCGGCGCACTGCGTCGTATCGAGGGCCCGGCCGTGGGCCGTGTTCGTGTGAATGGCTGCTGATCACGAGGTAAAGACGATGGATAACAGTAAACACCCGCGCATGCTGACGCGGCGCGCGGCATGCTCGGGGGTAGGCCAGGCCTTGGCCGCGATTGCAGTCGTGTGCGTCGTCGCCAAACCGGCGATGGCGAAGCCCAAATCCGCCAAGGATGACTTCTTTTTCCAGGAGGAGCCTGACGAGAGCGGTAAGAACTGCACCGGCTGCATCAACTTCACCGCCAAAAGTACTGGCAAGTACGGTGCGGATTCAGGTGACTGTGCCTTGCTCGAAGGCGATGTCTGCAGCCATTGCTATTGCAGCGGCTGGACCGACAAGAATGCGCCTAATTCGAAAAAGGCCGGCACGTGAATTCAGCTTCGAGCTTTCGCAAGATCGCTCTCGCTGCAACCCTGCTGCTTCCAGTAGTGACCGCCTGTCATCGTACCGAGGCGGTGCAAAGAGGCTACCGCGGGCAGAATAGTGTCGAGCTTTACAGTCCGAGTACGCTGCGAACACTCGATGCCGTAAACCGATACCCGAAGCCGTTACGCAAAGCAAATACCAACGCGCCGACGGCCGCCGAGGCTTATGAAAATGTTCACGTGGCTGGCGATTTGAGCAAGCAACAGTTCGCCCGCCTGATGTCGTCGATGAAGGATTGGCTGGCGCCGCAGGAAGGCTGCGGTTTGTGCCATAACGCGCCTGACTATACCAACGATGACAAGTATCAGAAGCGCGTAGCGCGCGAAATGATCAAGA
Organism: uncultured Steroidobacteraceae bacterium; assembly: GCA_964658805.1. Classification (GTDB taxonomy): domain Bacteria; phylum Pseudomonadota; class Gammaproteobacteria; order Steroidobacterales; family Steroidobacteraceae; genus Bog-1198. Next base: position 70,876 of record CAZZZU010000002.1, on the reverse strand, counting down.
TGACGCGACACATCAACAGCGCCTGGTCGAAGCACGTCGGCGCTACCGGCGTAACGTGTTTCACCTGTCATCGAGGCCAGGCGGTACCACCCAAAGTCTGGTTCGCCGCGCCGGATAAGACGCTGAACGGGCTGTTCGTGGTCAAACCTGGCAGACCTCCGACACCGAGCGCAGCGAACACGACCTATCCCGCCGATCCGATGTCGGATTTTCTGTTGCATGATGAAAATATCCGGATCGTTGGGTCCACGGCACTGCAATCCGGTAACCGCCGGTCTATCTATCAGGCCCAGGACACCTACTCGCTCATGATGGTCATGGCCGACTCGCTCGGGGTCAATTGCACCTTCTGCCACTACACGGCCGCGTTTTATAACTGGGAGGTCAGCACGCCGCAGCGGGCCACTGCCTGGTACGGCATCCGGATGGTGCGTGACTTGAACAACAACACCATGCTGCCGCTCCAGGCGATGCTGCCATCCGAGCGGCTCGGTCCGACGGGAGATGTGCCCAAGATCTATTGTGCAACCTGCCATCTGGGCACCAACAAGCCGCTGTATGGCGCGCCAATGCTGAAGGATTACCCTGAGTTGGTGGAACCGAAAGCGGCCGTGCCGCA
>CAZZZU010000002.1:12666-70247 GCA_964658805.1 uncultured Steroidobacteraceae bacterium | reverse complement strand
GGACCCGTTGCGCGGGACGGCGGCCCCGGGCAACCCTGAAGCGCCGCCTGGAAATGCAAACTAGGTCTTGAGAGCCGCCAGCACCTCGTCGAGCATCTTCTTCGCGTCACCGAACAGCATCCGGTTGTTCTCCTTGTAGAAGAGCGGGTTGTCCACGCCTGCATACCCTGACGCCATGCCGCGCTTCATGACGATGGTGTTCTGCGCTTTCCAGACTTCGAGCACCGGCATGCCGGCGATGGGACTCGACGGATCGTCCTGCGCGTTGGGATTCACGATGTCGTTGGCGCCGATCACCATGGCAACGGTCGTGTCCGGAAAATCTTCGTTGATCTCGTCCATTTCCATCACGATGTCGTACGGCACCTTGGCTTCCGCCAGCAGCACGTTCATGTGCCCCGGCATGCGCCCAGCCACCGGATGGATGGCAAAGCGTACGTTCTTGCCCTTCTCGCGCAGCAGCTTGGTGATCTCATAGACCGTGTGCTGCGCTTGGGCGACCGCCATACCGTATCCCGGCACGATGACGACGCTGCCGGCTTCCTTGAGCAACTCCGCCGTTTCCTGGGCGCTGATCGAGACCACTTCGCCGGCGGGCTGGGCTTCGCCGCCCGCCGCTTTCGGCTTGCCGGTGTCGCCACCAAAGCCGCCCGCAATCACGCTCAGAAACTGACGGTTCATCGCGCGGCACATGATGTACGAAAGAATCGCACCGCTCGAACCCACCAGGGCGCCGGTGACGATCAAAAGATCGTTCGACAGCATGAAGCCCGTGGCCGAGGCGGCCCAGCCCGAATAGCTGTTCAGCATCGAGACGACCACCGGCATGTCGGCACCGCCAATGGCCATGACCAGGTGCATGCCGAAGAAGATCGCGATGACGGTCATGGCGATCAGCGGCATCATGCCGTGATCGATCGTGTCGGCGCTGAGGAACAGGTAGCCGAGTACCACTACGATGATCAATAGCACGAGATTCAGCCAATGCCGCGCCGGCAGCAGCAGCGGCTTGCCGCCGAGGCGGCCCGATAGCTTGCCGAAGGCGATCACGGACCCGGAGAGCGTCACGGCGCCGATCAGAACGCCGAGGTAGATCTCGACGTGGTGGATGCTTTCCTCGGCCGGCGTCATGCCCGCCGAAGCCGTCGGATCGATAAAGCTTGCGTAGCCGACGACGACGGCCACGAGACCCACCAGACTGTGCATGAACGCGATCAGTTCCGGCATCTGCGTCATTTGCACGGTGCGCGCGAGATACACCCCCACCGCACCACCGACCACCAGGGCGATGGCTATCCAGCCCAAACCCTCGGTGCTCACGCGTGGCCCGAACACCGTCGCGAGCACGGCGATCGCCATACCAATCATGCCGTAGACGTTGCCGCGGCGTGAGCTTTCGGGATTGGACAGTCCCCCGAGGCTCAGGATGAACAGGATGGTTGCGCCGATGTAGGCAACCGAGGTGAGACTCCCAGACATTCTTATTCTCCGTTACTTGCGGAACATCGACAGCATGCGGCGCGTGACCGCAAAGCCGCCGAACATGTTGACGGCGGTCAACGCAATGCCCGCCACGGCGAGCCAGCGAATGATGCCGTCAGGTCGCGCGGTTTCGCCACTCATCGCGGCAATCACGGGGGGCGCGATCTGCACGAGTGCACCGATGATGATGATGCTGCTGATCGCGTTGGTGACGCTCATCAGCGGTGTATGCAGTGAAGGGGTGACGTTCCACACGACCTGATAACCGATGAAGCAGGCCAGGACGAACACGGTGAAATGACCGAGGAAAGCCGGCGGCGCGAACACCCCGATCAGGATGAACAGCAGTGCAGCGGCGCCGAACATCAATGCCGTGGTGCCGACCGACATCGGCTCACCGGCACCGCCGTGGCCATGACCTTTCTTGGCCGGTGCGGCCGGCGCCGCGGCGACCGGCTTCTGAGCGGCCGGTGCGGCGGACGGTTTCGGCGCGGGCGGCGGCCAGGTGACCACGCCTTCCCTGACGACGGTGCTGCCGCGAATGACCTCGTCTTCCATGTTGACGTTGAACTGGCCGTCCTTTGCCTTGCACAGCTCTTCGGACATGCGCCACAAATTGGTTGCATACAGGTTGCTGGCCTGGCGCGGCAAGCGGCTGGGCAGATCCGTGTAGCCGATGATGATGACGCCGTGCTTGACCACGACCTTGCCGGGTTCGGTCAATTCGCAGTTGCCACCCTGTTCCGATGCCATGTCCACGATCACACTGCCCGGCTTCATCGATTCCACCATCGCGGCGGTGATCAGCTTCGGCGCCGGCTTGCCCGGGATCAAGGCGGTGGTGATGATGATGTCCACTTCCCTGGCCTGCTGGGCGAACACCTCGCGTTGCGCTTTCTGAAAGCCCTCGCTCATGACCTTGGCGTAGCCGCCGACGCCGCTGCCTTCCTCGACGTAATTGACCGGGATGAACTCGCCGCCCAGCGACTTGATCTGGTCACCGACCTCGGGACGCGTGTCGTTGGCGCGGACGATGGCGCCCAACCCTGAGGCCGCACCGATGGCGGCGAGGCCCGCGACGCCGGCACCGATGACGAACACCTTCGCGGGCGGCACCTTGCCGGCGGCCGTGATCTGACCGGTAAAGAAGCGGCCGAACTCATGCGCCGCTTCGATGACGGCGCGGTAGCCGCCGATGTTTGCCATCGAAGACAATGCGTCGAGCTTTTGCGCGCGCGAAATGCGCGGCACGCTGTCCATCGCCAGCACCGTCGCCTTCTTCGCCGCGAACTGTTGCAACAACTCGGGGTTTTGGGCGGGCCATATGAAGCTCACCAGCGTCTGACCCTCGCGCATCAAGCCGAGTTCTTCCTGACTGGGCGCGCGAACCTTGAAGATGATGTCGGCACCCGACCACAGCGCTGCGGCATCCGGCACGATGGTCGCGCCCGCCGCTCGATAGGCCTCATCGTCGATGGTTGCCGCCACGCCGGCGCCCGCCTCGACATTGACGCTGAAGCCAAGCTTCATCAGCTTCTCGACGACGTCAGGTACCGTCGCGACGCGTTTTTCGCCCGCAAAGACTTCCTTCGGAATTCCGATTACCTGCGCCATGTCGTTAACTTCCCCTGCACATAAAAAGAGCGCTGCCGGCGCATCGCCAGCTCATTACGCTCTTGAATAGTTCGAATTGTGGCAGCTCGGAGGCCGCCTGCTGATGCGCGTCATCTTAGCAATTAAACACAGTTGAGAGCAGCAAAAACAGCTGCTTGCAACGGCTTGGCTGACTTGGACATAACCTGCGCGATCGCTCCTACCGGGTACGGGCCGCTGCCCAAACGCCGCAATCGCGTGTGAAGGATTCGCTGCACCGTGACGCGTTCCGGGGTCGGCGCTGACTCGAGCCGGCGCGGCGAAAAAAATGTGCGTTGCAAACGCGACGCGCCGCACACCTCGACAGACTCGTATCGTGACGCACGACCGCGCGGGTCGTCCGTGTGCTCCAGAACGTGATCGCGTCGTCATTACGTGAATGCACGTGGCGCGAATGCGCGACATTCGCGCGTACAGCCGTGCTGATATTTCATCAGCACATGAAACACATCATTGCCAATTGTCTGAGTATGAGCGTCGCTCTGTGCTGCGGCACCCTCTTCGCGGCCACCCCTGCCGGAGCGGCCGCGTCCGTCAACGGCGCGAATGTCTTCACGCTACCGTCGATCAACGATGCGCAGGCCGCGACCTGGACCATCGCGTCCGGCATCGTCGAGCGAAACCAGATCCACGCCGGCACGACGTCGAATGCCAATCTCCTGCTGTTACTCGACGGCACCATGCATCAACGCAACACCAGCAACCATTGGTATAAATGGAACGGCAGCACGTGGCCCGCGGAACCCGACCCGCGCGTCGTGTCGGCGAGCGGCAAGCGCATCGGCACAGGCTCTGCGACCTTGATCGACGCCGGGCTGCATGTCTGGACGCTGGGCAGCAACGAGTACGCATACGTCGATGGCGTCCGCGCCGCGACCAACGCCAACACCATCGCCGTCCTCTACTTCAATGAGGTGATCTACAGCGAGAACACCAGCCACGCATGGTATTCATGGAGCGGCTCCCGCTGGACACAAGTGGCGGGCGATCCGACGGTGACGACCGCGCACACCCCATCGGCCAGCGGCACGACCATCAGTCCGGGTGCCGGCGCCATCACCGATGCCTCCGACAACACCTGGACGCTGACCGGCGACCGATACGCATTCGAGAACGGCTACCGCGCCGGCAACAACGCCAACACCGAGTTGGTCCTGTTCTACAACAATGTCATTTACTCGGAGAATACCGGCAGCCAGTGGTATGCCTGGAACGGGCAGTCGTGGACGAGCGCGCCGGCAGATCCGCGCGGTCCCAGCCTGGTGCAGAATGCAATCTACACCTCAGCCGTTTGTCCGGCGAACCAACCGGGCTGCGTGCCGGCGATGACCGGCAACTCGAGCGTCGCATTTGCCAAGGCGACGGCCGCGGGCGACGCCATCTGGGTGGCGGCCACGGTCAGCGACTACGGTGGCATCCATTCCATCACGGTCACCGACTCGCAGCACAACACCTACTACGCGTTGAATCAGGAAAATGACGGCAGACCCGGTGCGCAGTCGGTGGCGCACTTCTATGCCGAGAACATTGTCGGCGGCGCCGATACGATCACCGTGAACTGGGGCGCGGACAATTACAAAGGCGTGATCGCTGCTGAAATTGCCGGTGTGAAAGCGTCGCCGCTGGTGGCGCATGGCGCAAATCTCCAGGATGGTGGCATCACCGGCAGCAAAGACAATGTGGTATCCGGTGGCATGATGGTCCCGCCCAATGCGGGCCCCACCCTCATTCTGGCCCTGACCATGGATACGGACGGTGGCGGTAGCGACATCGGCGGCACCGGCAATTGCGCGCTGCCGCCGGGTACTGCATTCACGCAGGTGATCCAGTTGTGGAATTGGGCGCCGAGCGGCCAGTCTGCCTGTAATCTCGCGACCCTCGAAACCAGGACCGTCACGGCGGCGGGTGCGGCCCCCGGTACTTTCACGACGTCGCACAACAGTGATCCCTACATCACCGTCGCCGCGGCTTTTCACTAGCGGTCGTGCACCTCAGCCGGCGTGCGAGGCCACGATCTCGCGCGCCGCATTGTGACCCGGCGCGCCGGTCACGCCGCCGCCCGGATGCGTGCCTGACCCGCACATGAACAGGCCGGGGATCGGTCCGCGATAGTCGCCATGCCCGAGCATCGGTCGTGCCGAAAACAACTGATCGAGACTGAGTGCGCCGTGAAAAATATCGCCGCCGACGAGTCCGAAGGTGCGCTCGAGATCCAGCGGTGAATTAATCTGTCGGCCCAACACCGAGGCTTTGAAGTTCGGTGCGTGCTGATTCACCAGATCGATCATCACGTCGGCCACCTCTTCGCGCTTGTCGTCCCAGGACCAGCCGTTCGGCAGCGTGGGCGCGACATGTTGGCAGAAGAGGCTCGCGACATGCTGCCCGGCGGGCGCGAGCGAGTCGTCCAGGGTCGAGGGAATCAGCATTTCGACGATGGGCTTGAGCGACCAACCGCCGGCCTTGGCGTCGAGATACGCCCTGTCCATATAGGCCAGATTCGGCGCCATGATGATGCCGGCGGTGTGATGCGCCTGTTGCGCCTTGCCTGGCAGCACCGTGAAATCAGGCAGTTCCGACAGCGCCACGTTCATGCGGAACGTGCCCGAGCCGCAGCGCCAGTTGGCGATTCGCTCGCGAAAATCGCGCGGCAGAAAAGACGGGTCGATGAGCGAGCCGTAGAGCAATTTTGGATTGAGATTCGAGACCACACAGCGCGCGCGGATGGCTTCGCCTTGCTCCGTGACCACGCCGACAGCCTTGCCGCCTTCGACGATTACTTCGCGCACGGCCGCCTCCGTGCGTATTTCCACGCCTTGTTCTGCCGCCGCCTTCGACATGGCCTGCGTGATGGCGCCCATACCGCCAATGGCGTGGCCCCACACGCCTTTCTTGCCATTCACCTCGCCGAATACGTGGTGCAGCAGCACGTAGGCGGAGCCCGCGGAGTAGGGGCTCGCATAATTTCCGACAATGCCGTCGAAGCCGTAAGCCGCCTTGATGGGAGCGCTCTCGAACCAGCCATCGAGGTAATCGCCGGCTGATTTCACGAACAAGTCGAGCAGCTCGCGCCGCATCGGCAGGTCGAGTTTGGCGAGGCGCCTGCCCATCTTGGCGCTGCGCAGGAGTTCCGGCAGGGCCGTCCACCAGCCGCCGGCGGTGACGTTGGGCGGCGTCTCCAGCACCATGTCGCGCAGTACATCCGCAATGATGTCGAGACGCTCGGCGTAGTCGTCCAGCCGCTCCGCATCGCGCACCGAGAATTTTGCGACCTGCTCGTGCGTCTTGCCGCCACCGATCAGAAGATGTTGTCCATGCTCGAGCGGCAAAAAATTCGACAGCTGCCGTTCGACCACGCGCAGGCCGTGGCGTGCCAACTCCATGTCACGAATGATCTTCGGATTGAGCAGCGACACGGTGTACGCCGCCACCGAGTTGCGAAAACCCGGATGAAACTCTTCGGTCACCGCCGCCCCGCCGACCACGTGACGGCGCTCGAGCACCGTCACCTTCATGCCGGCCTTGGCCAGATAATAGGCGCAGGTCAGGCCATTGTGGCCGCCGCCGATGATGACCGCATCGCGCGCCACGTCAGCCACGGGCATCACCGCGGTGCAGGCTCAAGCCGGCTCGAGTGTGCCAGCCGGCCGCGGGTGCCTGCTCGAGACGACTCTCCGGTATCAACTCGCGCATACGCGTCGCAAAGCTGCGCAAACTGACTTCGTTTCGACCCAGCGGCCCGGGCGAATAGCTGCGTGATCCCATGCCGGCCTGGACGCGCTCGATCAGCGCCTTATCCTCGAGACTGACGCGACGATTGATGCGCCAATTCAAATATCTTGCGAGTTTCATCTCCCGTCGATCATCCGGCAGTGCGTACGCGATCTCGCGTACCAGCGTTTCACCGGGCGCAATCGGAATGATCTGCATGAAGTCGATCTGGTCCGGATAAATGTCGAAGGCCACATTCGGCCACAGCTTGAAGTAGGTCCAGAGGCGCTGCCGTTCCGGCGGCAGATGTGCAACCGGCGGCAGCACTTTTTGATACAGCCGCTCCGAGGGTTGCGACGACGGTGCATCGCGCAGGCCACCCCACATCTTGTCGACCCAAGGTTGGGCTTCGACACCGTAGCTCACGCCGAACAGACGTGTGAGCCCCGGGTGCGCCACCGGGATGTGCATGGCGTCCGAGTAGTTGTCCGTGACGTTCTTCCAGTTCACGTAGCGGGTGCGCAACGTCACGCGGCCGAGCGGCTGCAGTTCTTCGAAGGCATAGGGCGCGAGTTCCTGATCGAACGGCGCAAACATATCCGCGACGCTCGGCAGTCCTGGCGCCAGGCGGACGAAGACGAAGCCGCGATAGACCTCGCAATCCAACGGTTTGAGGCCGTACTGATCGAACGAGAAATCGCCGAACTCGTTGCGATGCGGTACGGCGGTGAGCCGGCCGTCGAGATCATAGGTCCACGCGTGATAGGGACACACGATGCGGCCGGCACAATGCCCTGCATTGCCGTCCAGCAGCCGTGAGGCGCGATGCCGGCAGACGTTGAAGAAAGTTTTCACACCGAGCGCCGTGCGCAATGCCACCAACGGTTCGCCCATGAAGTCGAGCGTGTGATAGTCGCCCGGCCGCGGGATGTCGTTCAGGTGACAAACGATCTGCCATGAGGAGGCGAACACACGCTCGCGCTCGGCAGCCAGGAAATCCGCATCCCGATAAATCCATCCGGGCAGACTGAAGTCGTCACAGAGGCGGGCAGTCGTGGCGGGCTGCTTGATCGATCTTCCTACGTCCATGAGCGTGTCCTCGCTTGTTGAACGGTAGTATAGCAACCTGCAGGGCAGGCCGTCAGCGGCGGGCGCGCACCAGTCCCGGCAGTGCGCCGGCACAGACCGCATTGACCCAGTCTTCGCACAAGGCAATGGCCGCGCGCGGCTTGAAGGCGCTTGGGTTTAGGCTCAGTTCGATCCACAGACCGTCCAACATGGCGGTGAGCGCAATCGCAGCCGGTTTCACCCTGACGCGTGGCGCCGCGCCTGAGGCAGTCAAACCGTCCAGCAAACCCTCGATGATGGCGCGGTACTCGGCGTAGGTGCGTTCATGTACGGCCCGGATCTGGCGTGAATGCCCCGCCATGCTCCAGAACACGATCCATACCTTGAAGAGCTGCGGGTCCAGGATCTCGGCGGCGAAAGACGCTTTGAAAAATGCCGAGAGGCGCTCCCGTGGTCCGAGCCGCGGGGCGGCGGCGATCGTGCGCAGGCTGTCGTACATCCCCAGAGCGAGCGTTTCGTAGGCGGCCGCGACGAGACCCGTTTTGCTCGGAAAATGATGGTTGATGAGGCCGATGGAGACGCCGGCGGCTTTGCTGATGCGCCGCACCGAAGCACCCTCGTGTCCGTAGCGCTTGAGACAGCGCAAGGTGGCTGCCACCAGTGCTTGCTTGCGATCTGCCGGCGCCGCACGCCGGAATTTCGGCATGCGGCGCTTGCCCTTTGCATCAGGCGGCAAGGTAGGCCCGGTAGTCCAAACCCAGCGCCGCCGCCACAGCTTCGTGCGTCACCTGACCGGCATGCACGTTCAGGCCGCGCGCCAATCCCACATCCTTCACCAACGCGCTGCGCCAACCGCAGTCGGCCAGCGCCCGCACGTAAGGCAGGGTTGCATTGGTCAGTGCGAAGGTCGAGGTGCGCGGCACGGCACCGGGCATGTTGGTGACACAGTAATGAATCACGCCGTCGAGTACGAAAGTAGGTTCGGCGTGGGTCGTCGGCCGACTGGTCTCGAAGCAACCACCCTGATCGATGGCAATATCCACCAGCACTGAACCCGGCTTCATGCGTTTGATCATCGCGTGCGTCACGAGCTTGGGCGCCGCCGCGCCTGCGATGAGCACGGCACCCACGACCAGATCAGCGTCGCGAACCAAGGCTTCGATGGTGAGGGCGGTCGAGTACATGGTGCTGAGCTGATTGCCGAACTGGCTAGAGAGTTCGCGCAGGCGTTTTACCGAGCGGTCGACTACGGTCACATCGGCACGCAGCCCCACAGCCATTTCGGCTGCATGGGTGCCCGAAACACCACCGCCCAAGATAACGACCTTGGCCGGCGCCACCCCCGGTACCCCGCCCAATAAAACGCCTGAGCCGCCGTTGGCCTTCTGCAAGGCGTTCGCGCCTACCTGAATGGACATGCGTCCCGCCACTTCGCTCATGGGTGTGAGTAACGGCAGTGAATTGTCGGGCGCGGTGACGGTTTCGTAGGCGATGCAGGTGGCGCCTGAATCGATCAGCGCGCGCGCCTGGGCAGGATCGGCAGCAAGGTGCAGATAGGTGAACAGCACCTGATTGGGTTTGAGCATCCGGCACTCTGCGATCTGCGGTTCCTTCACCTTGATGACAAGGTCCGCTTCGGCGAACACGTCCCTGGCGGTGGCCGCGATGCCGGCGCCGGCCGCCTTGTAGGCGTCGTCGTCAAAACCGATGCCGCTGCCGGCGCCGGTTTGTACGACGACCTGGTGGCCGGCATCAATCAGCTCGCGTACGCCCGCCGGCACCAGACCGACCCGATACTCATGAATCTTGATTTCTTTGGGGACGCCAATCTTCATTTGTGGCTCCACGGCAGTTTTGAGGTGGGCAAGGTTACTCGCGTCCCCGGGAACATTCCAACCTGGCCGACGTCAACTCTTCGGCTTGAGAGTAAGCGAAAAATTGACTTTGACGAGGTCGCCGATCCATTCCGTGCTCTTCCAATCGCCCTGGCCCACGCCGAAGTCGAGACGCTTCAATTGCGCGCTGCCATCGAGCTTGGCGCCACCGCTGCCGGGTGTGAAGGTGAAGGTGATAGGCACGTCCTTGGTGACACCGCGCAGCGTGAGCGCGCCGGTGGCCGCATAGCCCGTTGCGCTCTTGGAGATATTCTTGGTGACATAGTGTGCGGTCGGGTTCTTGGCCACATCGAATATGTCCGGGCTGCGGATGGTCTTGTCCCGGTCACCGTCCTTGCTGTCCTCGGAGGTCATGTCGATGGTCACCTCAATCCTGGCATTGCTGAGCGTGTCCGGCGCGAAATCCACATCCGCGGTAAATTTCTTGAACGTCCCTTTGAACTCGGCGCCCGCCTGTACGCCGGTGAACTCGAGCCTGCTTTGCGCAGGGTCGGCGCCGTAGCCCGCGGCGAAGGCGCTGGTGGCGAGCATCGACACGACGCCTGCAACGATGAATCTCATGAACGTTTCTCCGTTTTAGTGAAGGGCAACATGCGGCGGAGCACGTCATCCTTGTCGAAAAAATGATGTTTGAACGCAGCCAGGAGATGCAGCACGGCCACCGACAGCAGTCCCCAGCTCATGAAGTCGTGCGCGTTCTTCAGGACGTCGAAGGCCGCGTCGCTCGGTCCGATCAGGTTCGGCCACGTGAAGAAGCCGAACCAGCTCACCGAGTAATTCTTCGCAGAGGACATCATCCAGCCGGTGAGCGGCATGGCGAACAGGAAAAAATACAGTGCGAAGTGTGAAAAATGCGCCAGACCCCTTTGAGCTTTGCTCATATCCACCGGCAGCGGCGGCGCCGGATGGAGTGCGCGCCACAAAAGCCTGAAGACCGCGAGTGCGAATATGGTCATGCCGATACTTTTGTGACGTGCGTACAGGCCGATCTTGTGCGGACCGAGCGGCAGGTCTTCCGCCGACCAGGCGAGCGCGAATTGCGCCACGATCGCCGCGGCGATGACCCAGTGGAGGATTTGGGCGACGCCGCCATAACGAGCGGGCTTGTTTTCGATTGGCATCCAGAAGACTCCAGGGGCAAACTGCGGCGCTTAGTTTAAGCCAAGCGGCAGGGATTGAAGTGGTCATGACCCCCAGCGCCTTGCATTACGGCCCGCGAAGTTGTGTTTGCGCGATTCTGGCGTTGCTCGCCGCAGCTTGTGGTACTACGCATCCCGCCAAAGGGCCGCCGGCGGCGCCTCCGCTGCAGTTGCCGATGCCCGCTGCCACTTCCCTGGTGAACCTGCCTCCCGGCTCCTATCACGTCGACGCGGCGCGCTCGGAGTTGCGCGTATTGGTCTACCGGGCCGGCACACTCGCGCGGCTCGGCCACAACCATGTCCTGGTCAATCACTCGGTGGACGGCATCCTGGACGGCTCGCGCGACCCTGTGCTCGAGCTGCGCGTGCCCGTGACCGGCTTTTTGGTCGACGAGGATTACGCGCGGCGCGAGGAAGGCGCCGATTTCCCCGCGGATGTGCCGGACGACGCCAAAGTGGGCACGCTCAAAAATCTGCTCGGCCCAGCCGTATTGAACGCGGCCGGCTTCCCGGACATGCGGGTTGCGTGCACGGCGGTGCGCTACGACGGCGCGACCTGGAGCAGCGACGTTACCTTGCTGGTGGCGGGCCACCGCTCGACGCGTCATATCCCGTTTACGCTGCGCCAGGATGGCGGCGATCTCTTTGCAAGCGGGATCGTCGAGCTGCGGCAGACCGAGCTTGGCCTGGTGCCCTACAGCCTGGCCATGGGCGCACTCAGCGTCGATGACCGCATCGTCGTGAAATTCAGTCTGGCCGCGTCGCGGTGAGGATCAGGAGTGTGCCCTCGGGCGCCTGGTAGACGGCCGCCGCATTACGGCTCAGGGCCGGCAGCGCTTTGCACTGCAGGATGCCGTCATCGGCGAGCGCCGCGACGGTGCGCTTCAAATCCGTGACGTCGAAGCGCAGCGCCGGGCGCCGCAATTCCGCAGGGTCGTACAGGCCCACGTCAATATGATCGCTGGTGCAGGCGATGTGCGGCAGCAGGTCGTCCATTTCGTCCATGCCGACGAAGCCGAAGCGCTCCCAGTACTTTTTTGCGGCCTCTGCGTCCGCTGCCGGCAGCGCGATTTCTTCGAAGTAGCCGCAGCGCGACCAATCTTGCAGTGCTTGCTTTGCGGGTGAAAAAGTGCGCGCCTCGATGATCCGAACGGCGTGTCCCGAGACATCCTTCCAGCCGGCTTCGTTGAACACGTCGTTGCCGAGCGTGCGGTACTCGAACTCGACTCCCGCCGCCTCGAGGGCATCCAGCCCCTTCAACAGATCGGGTCGCACGAACGTGAGGCAAGACGCCAGGAAGTCGGTTTGATGCAAGCCGAGGTGAATGCGGCCGTCGGTCACCACCGCGTACGGATGCGGCCAGGCATCGCCAACCTGCGCCGAAGCGAAGCCGAGCGCTGTGTAAAATTCAAAGGAGGCGCGTATATCCGGTGTCGCGAGCGAGTACTCGAGGAACCGGCCGAGCACGCTTAGGAGACGCCGCCCACACAGACGTACTTCAATTCGGTGTAGTCCAAAATGCCGTACTTCGAACCCTCGCGCCCCATGCCCGATTCCTTGATACCGCCGAAGGGCGCTACTTCGGTGGAGATGATGCCGGTATTGAGGCCGACGATACCGTACTCGAGCGCCTCGGAAACGCGCCAGCTGCGCGCGAGGTCGCGGGTGTAAAGATAACAGGCGAGGCCAAACTCGGTGTCGTTGGCCATGTGGATGGCCTCGGCTTCGCTCTTGAAGCGGAACAACGGCGCCACGGGTCCGAACGTTTCCTCGCGGGCTACGGCCATCGACGACGTGACCTCGGTCAAAATCGTGGGCTGGAAGAAAGATCCGCCGAGTTCATGGCGCTTGCCGCCGAATGCGACCTTGGCGCCCTTGCCGATGGCATCCGCGATGTGCTCCTCGACTTTGACGAGGGCTTTGTCATCGATCAGCGGACCTTGATCCGTTTCTCCTTTGAGACCATCGCCGACCCGCAGCTTTGCGACTGCTGCAATCAGTTTCTGCGTGAAGGCGTCGTAAACACCGTCCTGAATCAACAAACGGTTGGCGCATACGCAGGTTTGGCCGGTATTGCGGTACTTGCTCGCGATCGCGCCTTGCACGGCGGCGTCGAGGTCGGCGTCGTCGAACACGATGAACGGTGCATTGCCACCCAATTCCATCGAGACTTTTTTCACGGTTGCAGCGCTTTGCTCGATCAGCTTCTTGCCGATTTCTGTAGAACCGGTGAAGGTGATCTTGCGCACCAGCGGATTCGAGGTCATTTCGCCGCCGATCGCGGTGGCCGAGCCGGTGATGACGTTGAACACACCTTTCGGTATGCCGGCACGGTCGGCGAGCTCAGCCAGTGCCAACGCCGATAGCGGCGTCTGCGTGGCCGGCTTCAAGACCATGGTACAGCCGGCCGCGAGCGCAGGTCCGGCCTTGCGCGTGATCATCGCCGCGGGAAAATTCCAGGGTGTGATGGCCGCGACGACGCCCACCGGCTGACGCAGCACCAGGATGCGCTTGTCGCCCTGATGCCCGGGAATGACGTCGCCATTCAACCGTTTGGCCTCCTCACCGAACCATTCGATGAAGGAAGCCGCGTAGGCAATCTCGGCTCGCGATTCTGCCAGTGGTTTGCCTTGCTCGGCGGTCATGAGAATGGCCAGATCTTCCTGGTTCGCCATGATCAGATCGAACCACTTGCGCATGAGATTCGCGCGTTCCTTGGCCGTGATGGCCCTCCACAAGATCAGCGCTTTGGCCGCTGCCTCAATGGCTCGCCTGGCTTCAGGTTGCCCCATGTTCGGGATGCTGCCGATCGCCGTGCGGGTGGCCGGGTTGTCCACGGCAATCGTCTTGCCGCTATCTGCCGCCTGCCATGCGCCATCGATGTAGCACGCGTCTCGATGCAGCTTAATATCTTTCAGTTTGAAGGCGGCGGAACTATCCATGAGAACTCCTAGCCCACATGCTCGTGCAGGAACTCGATGCTGCGCTCGAAAGCGAGTTTGGCCGCCGCCGCGTCGTAGCTGCCGCGGTCGGAACAGTTGAAGCCGTGATCGGCATCGTACAAATGAAAGATGCCATGCGGCACCGCCGCCTGCACGGTCTCGCGCGCCTGCCGGCTGATGTGCTCGTCACGCGCGCCATAGTGAAACAGGATAGGACTTCGCGGGGTCTCCGCGGCATACCGATCAGCACCGCCGGCGTAATAGGCCACTGCGGCGTCCACTTCGAGACGCGAGGCGGCGAGATATGCCATGGTACCGCCCCAGCAATAACCGACGATGCCCACCTTACCGCTGCTTTTGACGTGATCGATGGCTGCTGCCAGATCGAGCATGACTGCATGCGTGTCGAGCTTCTGCATGATGGCGTAGCCCGCCTTCACATCCGAGTAGGGCACATCGGCATTGCGCTCGACGCGGTCGAACAAGGCGGGCGCGATGGACAGATAGCCGGCCGCGGCATATTGATCGACCACGCTGCGAATATGCTTCGTGAGCCCGAAGATTTCCTGTGCGATGACGATGCCGCCGCGCGCCTTACCTGGTGGAGTGGCGAGATACGCCGTGGGCTTGAAGCCATCGCCGGCATGAAGTTCGATGTGCTGACCCATGGACATCCTGAGAACGATTGGGGCGCCGAGAATACGCCCTACCGATGCTAAGCCACAATCGGAGCCCACCGACAGCGAGCCCTCAACGCTCGAGAATGGCCGTAACGCCCATGCCGCCGGCGGTGCATACCGAGATCAGGCCGCGCCTGGCTTTGGCCTCATCCAGAGTTTTGGCGAGCGACGCCAGGATGCGGCCGCCGGTGGCGGCGAACGGATGCCCGATCGCAATGCTGCCACCCTTGACGTTGAGGCGGGTGCGGTCGATAGCGCCAAGCGGTGCGGCGACGCGCAGTCTGTCGCGACAGTAGGCAGGGTCAGCCCACGCTTTGAGCGTACACAGCACCTGGCCCGCGAATGCCTCGTGAATCTCGTAGTAATCGAAATCCTGCAAGGCGAGATGTGCGTCTTCCAGCATGCGCGCGACGGCGAACGCCGGCGCCATCAATAAACCTTCCGGCTTGTCCTTGTAGTCGACCGCGGCCACCTTGCCGTGCGTCAGGTAGGCGAGCACCGGCAGGTTTCGTGCACGCGCCCAGACTTCGCTTGCCAGCAGCACCGCAGACGCCCCGTCGGTCATCGGCGTCGAGTTCCCTGCCGTGAGCGTACCTGCGCCGGAGTGATCGAACGACGGCCGCAGTCCACCGAGTTTTTCGAGCGAGGTATCGCTGCGGATATTGTTGTCCCTCACGAGACCTTGGTAGTCGTGCACCAGCCCCTCGTAAAAACCTGCGGCGTATGCTGCTGCCGCTTTCTGGTGGCTCTCCAGCGCCAGCTGATCCTGGTCGGTGCGTGTGATGCCCCAGGCCTTCACCATCAGCTCCGTGTGTTCGCCCATGGACAGTCCGGTACGCGATTCCGCAATGCCCGGGAGCACCGGCTTGAAGTGCCGCGGTCTGATGCCGAACCACGGCCGCATGCGCTCGCCGCTGGTACGGCCGCGAAAACTCTTCAGCAGCAATTGCTGGTAGCTGCGCGGAAACGCAACGGGCGGATCGCTCACCGTATCGACGCCGCCGGCGATGCCGCTCTCGATCTGACCCAGCGCTATTTTGTTGCCGAGCAGGATGGCGGCCTCGAGCCCGGTGCCACATGCGCGCTGCAAATCCATCCCCGGTGTCTCCGCCGCCAGGCCCGAGCCCAACACCGCGTCGCGCGTGAGATTCCATTGACTGGCATGCTTCATGACGGCGCCGGCAGTGACATCGTCGACGCGCTGGCCCTGCAGGTTGTAGCGTTCGACCAGGCCGCGCAGCGCGGCGGTCAGCATTTCCTGGTTGCCGACCTGCGCATAGACACCGTTACCGCGCGCGAAAGGAATGCGCGCGCCGCCGATGATTGCGACCCGCCGCGGACTTGCCCCGACCAACATAGCGTTACTCCCCGATAGCTAATGGCGCAGGATTATGAACCGGCCACGCAGCTTATAATCGGTGCATGAGCCGTTTGCCGCTGCTAATTCCGATTTGCATGTCGTTATGTTTCACAGCCTGCGTGAAGTCGGCGGGCGAGCAAGCAGCTGCCATCGCCACGCCACCCGCGGGTGGGGACGATCTCAAGGCGCTGGTCGAGCATTACTGGAGCGAGCGCATTCCCCTCGACGGCGTCATAGCGCCGCAGACACTCGCGGACGCGCGCAGCGTCGAGCAGCGCTACCTCGATGCCATCAAGGCATTGCCTGCGCAACGCCTCGACCCTGCATCGAGGTTGACGTACGACATATTCAAACGGGCGCGCGAACGCGAGTTGGAAGGCTTTACCTATCCCGATGAATTACTGCCGTTGAATCCCTTCAGTGGTCCGTCGCTGCGCCTCGCCACCGCCGCCGCGGATACCGTGAAGCATCCGCTGGCGTCCGCAGCCGACTACGAAAGCTGGATCAAGCGGCTCGCCGAGCATGTGCGCTGGCTAAACCAGGCAGCGGCCAATTTGCGGGACGGCGCGCGGCGCGGTTTCCTGGAGCCGCGCGCGATCACCGAGCGCGCAGTGGCACAGTTTGCGCGGCTCGGTGAGGACAGCTCCAGCAACGTGTTCTACGTGCCGGTGCGCGCCATGCCGCCCACCCTGCGAGAACCTGACCGCACGCGCCTGAGCACTTCACTCAACAGTATGGTCGCACATGACCTACTGCCGGCATTTCGCGCGTTGCACGACTATCTGGAGCGCGACTATCTGCCGCAGGCGCGTGCCACCGTGAGCATGGCCGAATTGCCGCTGGGGCAGTCCTGGTATGCCTACAAGGTGCGCGCTGCCGGCGGCTGGCCCGGTGCAGGCATGGCCATTGCCGACATTCATCGCCTCGGCGTCACGGAAACCGAGCGCATCCACGCACGCCTGCAGGCCCTGCAGCCTGCCGCCGCTGCGGGGACGGCTCCGGGCAGCGCGTCGGGTACCGGCAACACAGCGGCCCGGGTCGAGAACTATGAGGCCCTCGCCACGCAGGTGCATGCTGCGTTGGACAAGGTCGTCACCGCCCAGCCCAAGTCCGGCTTCGAGATCCGGGTTTCAGACTACATTCGGCCGCCTGGAGCGGCGCTGTTTTACCAGGGTCGCGATACCACGGACCATAGCCCTGCTGTCGTTTACGTGATCTCAGGCCACGTTGCCAACCAGCTGGCACCCGCGGCATTCCTGGCCGAAGGCGAACCGGGTCAGCATCTGCAGGTAGCATTGGCGCAGGAGAATGCCGGCCTGCCGCGCTTTCGCCGCTACGGCGAGGAACCGGCCTTCAGCGAAGGCTGGGCCTTGTATGCCACCTCGCTCGGGGAGGAACTCGGTGTCTACACCGACGATGCGGCCAAAATCGACCTGCTCCGTCAACAACTACGCTGCGATCTGGCATTGGTCGTCGATACCGGCTTGCACGGCTTGGGCTGGACGCGCTCCCAGGCCGCCGATTATCTTCGGACCCAAGGCGGCCTGGACGAGGATGATGCACAGGTGCTGATCGATGCATTTACAGTCAGGCCTGCCGCCGGCCTCGCCTGCAAACTGGGTGAATTGCGGCTGCAGGCGCTGCGCAGCCGCGCCCGGGAAGTCATGGGCGCGCGTTTCGATCTGCGTGAATTCAACAGCGCCGTCTTGAGCGGCGGCGCGATGCCGATGGATATTCTCGAAGCGCGTATGAAGACGTGGTCCGGATCCGCACCATGATGGTTGAACGTGTAGGGTTCCCTGGAGTCTCATTGCTTCGTGCGCAGCAAACTTCCTTGGCTCGGGATGATTCTACAGGTGTCGGCGTACGCCGCGAATTTGGCGCCGAACGACATTGCCATGAACGTCACGTTGGACGCGGCGGAGCAGAGCGGCTCGGCGACTGCGGTCGTCAGGATTCATGCGCGCCGCGAGACGGTGTGGTCGCTGATCACGAGTTGCACCGAGTCCATGCAGATGGTGCCGGGACTCGTGGTGTGCAACGTCTTGGAGACGGCGCCCGATCATTCCTGGCAGAAGATTCACCAGGTGATGAATTACTCCTGGTTCGTCCCAAAGGTGAGCTACGACATTCAGGCCGCCTACGACCGGCCTACGCGGGTGTCGTACGAACGGATTGGCGGCGACCTGCGCACGCTCCACGGCGCCTGGCAACTGGACGCCGAGGGCGACGACACCCTGGTGCATTACTCGGTGACGTTGGTGCCCGGTTTTTGGGTGCCGCAATTTCTGGTGCGTTCCGTGCTCCGCCAGGATCTGCCGAAAATGCTGCGGGCGTTGCGGTCCCGTGCTGAAGCGGGACCCTAGCGCTGTCGCAGGCGACGCGCCGCTCTTTTCCGTCATCACGGTCGTACGCAACGACCTGCCCGGGCTGATCAAGACCGGCGAGAGCCTGGCCGTGCAGTGCGCCGGTGACTTCGAATGGGTGGTCATCGACGGCAATTCGAACGATGGCACCGAGCATTTCGCGAGAGATCACACGGCGCATTATTTATCCTTTTCCAGTGAACCGGACGCCGGCCTGTACGACGCCATGAACAAAGGCCTGGAGCGTGCACGCGGCAAGTACGTGGTGTTCCTGAATGCCGGTGATGTGTTCGCGACGTCTGACACGTTGAATCGCGTGCGCGAGTATCTCAAGCACGCGGATCTCGATCTGCTGTATGGCGACAGCCTGGAGATCCACGGTGGCGTGCGCCGCTTATACAAGGCGGCCAAAGGCCACGAGCGGGTGTCCTACGGCATGTTCGCCTGTCATCAGTCCATGTATTTCCGCCGTGCTTTCATTGGCGCGTTGCGCTACGACAGCACGCTGCGGGTGGCGGGCGACTATCTTTTTGCCGCGTGCGTGCTGCGGCAGTCGCCGCGTATTCGCTACATGCCGGAGGCGCTCTGTGTGTTCGATCTGCGTGGCATTTCCTCGCAACGCAAGCGCTGGGGCCGCGTCGAGAACTGGGCGGTACAGCGCGATGCGCTGCGGCTGTCGCTGCCGCGGCGCTGCGCAAACCGGATCGGCTACAAGGTGAGCGCGACGCTGGCCGAACGGCTGCCCGCGCTGTATCGGCTGCTGCGTTACCGGGCTTCGCATGGAAGTTGACCTCTCGAGGAGTGTCACCCGCTGGCCGCTGCAGATCAAACTGCGGCGCGGCGTCTGGACCTATCTTGCGGAGCCCTTGGTACGATGGCTGCCCAAGGCGATGAGCGCGGCGCGTGTCGCGGCGCTGCGCGCCTTCGGCGCACGCATCGGGCCACATTGCCTGATACTGCCGGGTGTGCGGGTGTTGATGCCATGGAATCTCATCCTGCACGATCATGTGGCAATCGGAGAACGCACCATCATCGATAATTTCGCCGCGGTCGAGATCGGTCGCATGACCGTCGTCTCGCAATTCGTTCACCTTTGCACCGGCTCGCACGATTATCGCGATCCCGCGATGCCGCTCACCCAGACCCCCATCGTCATCGGCGAACAGGCATGGGTGGCCGCCGGCGTGTTCGTGGTCCCGGGCGCGCGCATTCCGGACGGCGCCGTGGTGGGTGCCAGATCCGTGGTGACGCGGTCGCTCGATTCGCCCTGGTGGGTTTATGCCGGCAATCCGTGCAGGAAGATCAAACCCCGCCTTCTGGACCGGGGTCTGGATCCGCCGGCATGACGAAGGCCCTCGGCTTCGCGCTCGCTGTCTTGTTGATCGGAGGCTGCGACAAGGAAGCCCCGACGCCCGCAATGCGCACCAAACAGGTCTTTCATCTCAATCCGTACGAGAAGGACTTTGGCTATTCGCAGGCCGTCCTGGTCGACAAAACCCTGTATATTTCCGGGTCCGTTGCCGCCGATGAGAGCGGCCGATTGGTGGCGCCGGGAGACATGGCGGGTCAGCTGCGCGCCGCCTACACGAACATTCGCCGTACATTGACGGCGCATGGAGCCGACTTCGAGGAAGTCGTCAAAGAGACTATTTATACGACGGACATGAACGCCTTGCTGAAAGCCTCTGACCTGCGCTTCGAGTATTACAACAAGGATCTGCTGCCGACCACGTCGTGGGTTCAGGTGCAGCGCCTGGTCGACCCGGGCTTCCTGGTGCAGATCGAAGTGATCGCCGAGCTGCCTTGAGCGGGTGTTGAATGCGTAACGTCGTCGATCGAAAATTCGTCAAGCGGCTCGCGGGCCTCGTCAACTCCGGCGAACGCGGAGTTTTGCGCGGCGGATTAAAGGGTGTCGAACGGGAATCGCTGCGGGTGCTGCCGGACGGCGAGATCACGCACTCGCGGCATCCAGAATCGCTCGGTGCACCGCTCACCAACGAGCATGTCACCACGGATTTTTCAGAAAGTCTCATCGAGCTCGTGACACCCGCGTTCGGCGAAAGCTGGGAACTGTTGCAATACCTTTGCGATCTGCATCAATTCGTTTACCGCCACCTCGGCGACGAGCTGCTGTGGGCCACCAGCATGCCGTGTGACTTCAAGAGCGATGCGGACATACCGATTGCGCAATTCGGCAGCTCCAATATCGGCAAGCTCAAGAGCATCTATCGCAACGGTCTGGCGGTGCGCTACGGCCGCAGCATGCAGGCCATCGCGGGCGTGCACTTCAATTTCTCGTTCAGCGCCAAATTCTGGGACGTGCTCGCGCATGTCAATGAGTCGCGGCACCTGCCGCAGGATTTCATCTCCGAGCAATACTTCGGCGTGCTGCGTAACTACCGGCGTCACGGCTGGCTGATTCTTTACCTCTTCGGCACGTCACCTGCCGTCGGCAAGAGCTTTTTCGGTGACCGCGAGATCACTTTGCCGGTGCTCGATGCCGATACCGTCTACGAGCCGTACGGCACCAGTTTGCGCATGAGCGACATTGGTTATCGCAACAAGAGCCAGTCCACCTTGGACGTGTCGGTCAACTCACTGGAGGAGTACGTGCGTGATCTGTCCGCAGCCGTCAGCACGCCGTATCCGCCGTATGAAGAAATCGGCGTCAAGAGCCGCAGCGGCAAGACGCGCGGCGAGTATCAGCAGCTCAACACCAACATCCTGCAGATCGAAAACGAGTATTACAGCTTCATCCGGCCGAAGCGTGTCACGCGTTCCGGCGAGCGACCCACCAAGGCCTTAGCCCGCGCCGGCGTCGAGTATGTCGAGGTGCGTGCCCTCGACGTGAGCGCCTTCGACCCGGTGGGTGTGAACCAGAACAAGATGCGCTTTCTCGAGGCGTTCCTGGCGCTCTGCGTGCTGCGTGAGAGCGATCCGGTCAGCCGTAGCGAGCAGGTTGCGCTCGATGAGAATCATCTGACGGTGGCGCGGCGCGGCCGCGAGCCGGACCTGAAACTGCGGTTGGGGGGAAGGGCAAAATCGATGCGGACCTGGGCGCTCGAGTTGCTCGATGACCTCGAGGGCATCTGTGAATTGCTCGACCATGGCGAGGCGACGAGACCCTATGCGACAGCGCTGCAGCAACAGCGCGTCAAGCTCGATGACGTGGCGCGTACGCCGTCGGCGCGGTTACTCGCCGAAATGAAATCCACCGGCGAATCGTTCTACGAGCTGGCGCTGCGAATGTCCGGCTTGCACAAGGACTATTTTCTCGGTCTGTACCCGCCGAATGAACGCCGGCTGACCGAATTCGCAGACGAGGCCGCCGAGTCGCTCGAAGCGCAGCGCATGATCGAGTCGTCCGACAAGCAGTCATTTGATGTCTATCTGGCGGCGTACCTTTCGGACTAATCGCGGTAGATTGCCACCAGCGCGGCTTCGTTCTCACGACGGCTCGCGCGAAACATGCCCTCGGCATTGAAGTCCATCACGATGTTGCCCTTGGCATCGATGCTGATCACGCCACCTTCGCCGTTCATTCGCAGCAACTCTCCGTGCACCATTTCTTGCACGGCATCCTTCAGGCTTTGTCCGCCATAGCGCATGCGCGCACTGATGTCATGGGCGACGCCCAGGCGGATGAATATTTCGCCGTGACCGGTGGCCGAGACCGCACAGCCGCGGTCGTCGGCATAGGTGCCGGCACCGATGATGGGCGAATCGCCGATGCGGTTGTAACGCTTGCCTGTCATGCCGCCCGTCGAAGTGGATGCCGCGAGGTGACCGTGTGAATCGAGGGCCACCGCGCCGACGGTGCCCAGGTGCGAAATGGTGAGGGGCGAAATACTCTTGTCGCCGCTACGAATCCGCTCGAGCTGCTGCCACCTTTCGGGCGTGTGGAAATAGCTTTGTGGAACGAGGGTAAAACCGTGCGCCAGCGCGAATTCCTCGGCACCGGCACCGGCGAGCATCACGTGCTCGGACTGCTCCATCACCGCACGTGCCAACAGGACGGGATTTTGAATGTGCAATACGCCGCACACGGCGCCCGCCCGTAGATCGCTGCCGCTCATGATGGCGGCATCGAGTTCGTTGCGGCCATCCCAGGTGAAGACGGCGCCGCGCGCCGAATTGTAGAGCGGGTTGTTCTCAAGGGTCTGCACCGCCTGCATGACGGCATCGAGTGCAGCGCCGCCCGCACTCAAGGTGGCGTAACCCGCCTCCAGTGCTTCGCTCAAACCTTCCTTGTAACGGGCTTCGATCTCAGTGCCCGCCTGCGAGCGTGGCAGGGTGCCGGCGCCGCCGTGAATTGCCAAACCGTACATGCACTACCTCAGGAATTAGCCTGTCGTTCAGGAACCGTGACTTCGAGACCGTCGAGCGCTGCGCTGACGTGAATCTGACAACTCAAGCGACTCTCGGCGCGCGGTGCCCAGGCAAGCTCGAGCATGGCGTCTTCGAGATCTTCACGCGGGCCGAGTTTGGCCAACCATTGCGGCGCGACGTACACATGGCAGGTGGCACAAGCGCACGCGCCGCCACATTGCGCCACGATGCCGGCGACGCCGTTCGAAACGGCGGCCTCCATCAGGGTGATGCCTGCGGGGGCATTGATCTCACGGCGTTCGCCCGTGACTTGGGTGAAAAAAAGCTTGGGCATCAGACCGCGTCCTTGAGCGCAATGGCGGGATCCGCCAACTTACCAGCATCCACCCGGACCCGGTCACCGATGAGCCGCCGCGCCGCCATGTAGTCCTTCGGCGAATTCACGCTCTCCACCGAGCAGAGCTGATCGCCTTTCAGGTAGCACACGCTGAAAGAATGCGCGTCTGGATTACCGCGCAGCACTTGCCGGTCGTGATCGTTCGTCAGGCCCACGATCAGCAGCTTGTCATCGAACTGATCCGACCAGAACCAAGGCACGCGGTCATGCACCGTCGGCTTATCCACCATGTTCTGCGCCGCGGCCTTGGCTTGTTCGAAGGCGTTGTCGACCGACTCGAGCCGAATGCGTCCACCGTAGCGGCCGGACGGAAAATTGGCGCAGTCGCCGGCGGCGAACACGTCCGGATCCGAGGTGCGACAGAATTCATCGACGCGGATGCCGTTGTCGCACTCCAGGCCGGCCTGCTGGGCCAAATCAACGTTCGGCACAGCGCCAACGCCGACGATGACCAAGTCGGCATCCAGGCCTGCGCCGTCCGACCGCACCACGCGTTGCACCCGTGCGTCGCCCTCGATGCGGGCAACCCCAGCATTCAGTTGAATTTCGATGCCGGCGCGTCGGTGCTCGGCTTCGAAGTAGCGGGATGTGGTAGGCGCCACAACGCGGTTCATGATGCGGTCCGCCATCTCGAGCACCGTGACCTCGCAACCCAGGCGCCGGCACGTTGCGGCGCTTTCCAGTCCGATGTAGCCACCGCCGACGACGACCACGCGCGCGCCGCTGGTCGCCAGTGCCTGGATGGCGGGCACGTCACCCAGGCCCCGCAGGTAGTGCACCCCGGGCAGGCCGGCACCCGGCAGCGACAGCAAGCGCGGGCTCGCGCCCAAGCTGAGCAATGCCCGGTCGTAGGCAATCGCGGTGCCGTCTGATAGGTGCAGCAGGTGCCCGGCCGCGTTCAGGCGCTCGACACGGACGCCGAGCATCAACTCAACATTGTGCTGTTCGTAAAATGACTGGTGGCGGAAATACAGACGATCGATGCTCAAATCGCCGGACAGATATTTTTTTGACAGCGGCGGCCGCTGGTATGGCAACACCGCCTCCGCACCGATCAGCACCAGGCGGCCATTGAAGCCTTCGCGTCGCAACGTATCAATGGCCTGGGCGCCGGCCTGGCCGCCGCCGACGATAACGATACTGGATGTCATCTGGGCGCCTTTATAGCGGGTTAAGTCAACAAATGCTTGCCTAAGCGCGTGCTTGCAAGCGACGATGCAACCGTCAAGGACTAGTATCTACGTGACCGATTCGCGCTCATGGAGTCTCTGGTATGAAATTGATCACCGCTATCATCAAGCCCTTCAAACTGGACGATGTCAGGGCAGCCTTGTCCGAGATTGGCGTATCGGGTATGACGGTCACAGAGGTCAAGGGATTCGGACGGCAGCGCGGCCACACCGAATTATACCGGGGCGCGGAATACGTGGTGGATTTCGTGCCCAAGACGCGGATTGAGGTTGCCGTCAAAAACGAGTTGCTCGATCAGGTGATGGAGGCCATCGTCGGTGCTTCCAAGACCGGCAAGGTGGGCGACGGTAAAATCTTCGTGACGGATATCATCCGGGTGGTACGCATACGGACCGGCGAGACTGACAACGCCGCCCTGTAGCTCAGACTTCGTCTTCTGCCGGTTTTTTGCGTTTCGACCACAGCCATAGAAATCCGATGCAGACGCCGAAGTTCAACGCCCACCACCACAGTTGGCGTGAGCCGTTCTTCTCCCTGTCTGGGCCCGGCACGGCGACGGCGGGGGCACCGCTCCCGAGAGTGCCCTCGAGCGACTCGCTGCCGGTGGACTGCACCACCTGAAACTGAACCGCTGCCGCGCCTGGCAGCGTGAGGTCAGGCGCCTGCAGTAAATAGCTGCCGTCGGCTTGTGCTGTCGTGGGATAGGTGGCGCCGCGCAACACCACGTTCACCGCCGCATCGTGCAGCGGTGCATTGTCTACCCGGCGACTCAAACGAATCACCATGTGGTCGGCGTCCACCACGCCGACGGCGAACAGGTCGGCGGATTGTGCTTCGACCCGGGCGACTGCAGCCTGCGCCGCTGCCGGCAATAGCAGCAAGCCCAGTATGCCGCCGGCAGCGCACTTGCGCAGATCGCTTGCTAGAGCAGCCAGCCCCATATTCCCATGCAAATCCCGGCAATGCTGGCGATGATGCCAAAGATCGGAAAGAACGCTTTGCGTGCCAGGAAAAACAACGACAGCAGGACCAATCCCAGTTCGAGCAGGCCTTCGCCGATGTCGAAACGCAACGCACGGCGCTCCTCATGTTCGGTCTCCGCTTCCAGGTGCTTGGCTTCTTCCTGAATCCGGTCCGTCTCGGCCGCGTGCTTTTCGATGGCGGCCTCGAGTTTCCTGACAGCCGCCTCTGCATGCGTTGCGTCGCCGTTCAAGCCTTTGAGCAATATCAGCGTGTCTTCATCGAGATTCTGACGGATCTTCTTCGCCTGATAAAAGCTCCATTGGTCGTTCGACTCGGTGCGATGAATCACCGCGCCGGTATGCGACCGGTGCGAAGAAATGGTGACGACGGACAACAGGACGCCAACCACGCCGACGAGTATGCCGACGCGTCGTGTCATGGGATCCGCGGTATGTTCGTGCTTGATTTCGATTTCGGTCATGGCAGTGGTCGCGTCAAGCGGCGGTGATCAAAGCGTGGCGGGGTTGTGCGGCGATGCGTGCAATCCATGCCCGGATGTTCGGGTACGCCGCCAGGCTGAAGCCGCCTTCTTCGGCAACGTGCGTGTACGCATACAGCGAGATGTCAGCAAGGCTGTAGCGCTGCGCCACGAGAAATTCGTGACCCTCGAGCCCCCGCTCGAGCACGCTCAGTGCCGCATGGCCCTTGGTCAGCTTTTCGGTGAGCAGGTCGCCGAGCTCCGCCGGGGTCTTGTGCAGCGAAGTGAGCCAGAAACGCGCGGTGCCGAGATTCGGTTCGAGGTTGTACTGCTCGAAGCACAGCCACTGCCACATGCGCGCGCGCTCGAGTTTTTCATCCGGGATCAGGTCCGAGTCCTCGGCCAGAAACTGGATGATGGCGTGGCTCTCGGCCAGAAATTGTCCGCTGCCGAGTTCGAGCAGCGGAATCCGGCCGTCAGGATTTTTGGCAAGGAACTCAGGGGTGCGCGTGGCACCGCGTGGGATGTTCATCTCGACGAGCTCGTAGGGGATACGCAGGTACTTACAGACCAGCCGCACCTTGTAGCCATTGCCCGACGGCAGGTAGTCATACAGGCGGTAAGCCGCGCTCACTTGACCACGTGCATGCGCTTGTTGGCGCGTGAAATGCCGAGCACACCACTGCGCACCACCTCGATGACCGTGCCGAACGAGGCCACCGCCGCGATGAATTCGCCGACGGCCGATTCGGTACCGGTCAGTTCGACGATGTAGCTCGACGGGTTGGGAGATAAAACCTTGCCACCCATGCGTCGCGCCTGGCTTTCGACCGCCGCCACATGCTCAGCCGGAATCTGCAGCTTGAGCAGCAGCAGCTCGCGTGCGAGGTGATCGCCAGAGGTCAAATCCTCCACGGCAACCACGTCCACGAGTTTGTTGAGCTGCGCGTTGATCTGGCCGATGACATCGTCCGAGCCGACGGTCACGAGCGTAATGCGGGACACCGTCGGGTCATTGGTGGGCGCAACCGACAAGGATTCGATGTTGTAGCCGCGGGTTGAAATCAGGCCGGTTACGCGGGTCAGCGCGCCGGCCTCGTTCTGCAGCAATATGGCAATGACATGGCGCATAGCCCGCAAAGGATACGGGTGGCAGGGGTTGGGCGCCAGAGTGATAACTGCTAGTCTGCCCGGGTGAAAGACCCCAAAGACATGTTGAATCAGGGCGCGCATCCGCTGGCCGGCGCGGCCATGACGGGCGCCGATATGCTCGTTCAGTTGCTGGCCGACGAGGGCGTCGATACCATCTTTGGTTATTCGGGCGGCGCCATTTTGCCGATCTACGACGCGGTGTTTCGCTTCAATCAGGAGCATGGTTCACCGATGCCGCTCATCGTCCCGGCCAACGAGCAAGGGGCGGGTTTCATGGCTGCAGGCTTTGCCCGTGCCAGCGGTCGTGTAGGGGTGGCGCTCGTCACGTCGGGTCCCGGTGCAACCAATATGGTGACGCCGGTGCGCGACAGCATGGCGGACTCCGTTCCCATGGTCGTGGTATGCGGCCAGGTGCCGACCACCGCCATCGGCACCGACGCATTTCAGGAGGCGCCGGTACCCCTCATCATGGGCGCAGTCGCCAAACACGTCTTTTTGATCACGGATCCCACCAAGCTCGAAGCGACGGTGCGTACCGCCTTCGAAATCGCGCGCACCGGCCGACCGGGCCCGGTGGTGCTTGACGTACCGAAGGACGTGCAGAACTGGAAAGGCGTTTTCCACGGCTCGGGGCGTTTGCCGATTCCGGGCTATCGCCAGCGCATGAACAGGCTGAGTGCGGGCCAGTTGCCCGAAGCGGCATGTGCAGATTTCTTCGAAGGACTGCGCGCCGCGTCGCGGCCCCTCATTTACGCTGGCGGTGGCGTCATCAATGGCAGCGCCGCCATCGCATTGCGCCAGTTTGCGGAATCCTTCGGCATCCCGGTCGTGACCACCCTCATGGGGATCGGCGCGGTCGATACGACGCACGCGTTGTCCATGAGCATGCTGGGCATGCATGGCGCCGCGTTTGCCAACTACGCCGTCGAGGATTGCGACTGTCTGCTGGCCATGGGTGCGCGCTTCGACGACCGGGTCGCCGGCAACCCCGGTAAATTCGCGCCGCGCGCGAATTTCATCGCGCATTTCGACATCGACATTTCTGAAATCGACAAGGTCAAGCGCGTCAACTGGAGTCATGTGGGGCAAATGCCCGAGGCGCTCCTGACGCTCATCGATTACGGCAAGCGCATCGGGTTCGCGCGCGACTGGTCGCAGTGGCATGCGCATTGCGCTGAACTGCGTAAGAAATACGCCATGAATTACGATCGCGACAGCGATGCGATACAGCCGTACTACGTCATCGAGGAGATCAACCGGCATACCCGCGGTGAAGCGATCATCTCCACCGGCGTCGGTCAGCATCAGATGTGGGCGGCACAGTACTTCGATTTTGCGGGCCCGCGTCTCTGGCTCACCTCCGGCAGCATGGGCACGATGGGCTTTGGCCTGCCGGCCGCGATCGGCGCGCAATACGCGCAGCGCGACCGCCTGGTCATCGACATCGATGGCGATGCGAGCATCCGCATGAACATCGGCGAGATGGAGACGGTGACGACCTACGATCTGCCCGTGAAGGTCGTGGTGCTCAACAACTGCGGTGATGGCATGGTGAAGCAGTGGCAAAAGCTGTTTCACAAGGGCCGCCTGAGTGCCAGCGACAAGAGCCTGCACACCAAGGACTTCGTCAAGTCGGCTCAGGCCGACGGTTTCAAGTATGCGGTGCGCCTGGACAGCAAGGCTGACGTGCCGCGCGTGATCGAAGAGTTCATCAAATTTCCGGGCGCGGCGTTCCTGGAAGTGATGATCGACCGTGAAGCGGGTGTCTATCCGATGGTCGGTCCCGGCATGGGCTATTCCGACATGATTACCGGCGACCACATTCCATCGCGTGCCAAGGCTCCGATCAAGGCGCCGGGTCCTTCGGAGATGTTCTAGCCTGCACGGCACGCGGCGAGCGTGTCCTGCAGGGTGTAGCACGCGTGAGCGTGCCGTCGCCCTGCTTCAGGGTCCAAACAGCGCCTCCGCCTACCGAGAGGAAGCGCGGCCCGGCGTGCTTACGCGCGCAGTGACCTGCCCGATTGCCGCATCCACCCCGGTTAGGGGGGCGCCGACCTGCGTCACCCATACCATGCCGTCGGCAAAATGCGCGGCGAACGCCGCGGCTTACGCCCAGTCTCACCACACGCCGGTATTCGGCATGCTCTTCCACGGTTCGGCCGGTGCCAGTGCGGGACCCTTCTGCAACAGTTCGACCGACACATTGTCGGGCGAGCGCACGAAGGCCATGCGGCCGTCGCGTGGCGGCCGGTTGATGGTAACGCCGTGATCCTGGAGCTGCTGGCAGGCGGCATAAATATCTTCGACCGCATACGCGAGATGGCCGAAGTTGCGGCCGCCGCCGTATTCCTCCGGATCCCAGTTGTACGTGAGTTCCACCTGCGCGTTCTCGTCGCCCGGGGCGGCGAGAAAAATCAGGGTGAAGCGTCCTTTCTCGCTCTCCTGTCGCGCTATCTCCGTGAGTCCCAGCGCTGCGCAATAAAAGTGCAGTGACTTGTCGACGTCGGCGACGCGCACCATGGTGTGCAGGTATTTCATGAATCTCGTCCTCGAATGGAACGGCAGAATTTGGCCCAAGGCGTGCGGAAATGCAACGCGCATGCCCAGACAAGAATGCCGCGCACCGGTTCAGAACCAGAGGTCGCTTACGCAGCGAGCGTCGCCCGGCAAATCCTCGAATGTATCCAACCCATCGAAATGGTCGATCTGAAGATTTGCCACGGCTTCGGGGGGCGCCAGCCGAATGTTGACAGCCATGCGTCTGCGTCCATCTTTTTCGACACGTAGGCCTCGCCAACACAGAACGCAGCCGCAGGCAGGACAGAAGTGGATCTCCAGGGAAGGGTCCGCTTTGCCCCTGCGCGTGTAAACCGAAGTTGGCCCGGAGATTCGAATTCTCCCGCCTTCATAGTCATACGCCCACAGCGCGCCGTAGCGGCGACACAGCGTGCAGTTGCAGGCTGTGATCGATCCCGGGTCCCCTTCCAGCAACCAATTCGCATCGCCGCAATGGCAGGAGCCGTTCAACATGGCGCCACGCCGGGTTCCTGGTCCGGCTAATGCTTAGCGCCGAAGGTTTCGTTGACCTTCGAAGAGAGCGCGTCCAACAGCGGCCGGCCGGTCAGATCCGGCCTTTCCTGTTGCAATTGTTTGGCGTAGCGCATGGCGAACTGAGTCCGGGGATAGTCCGAGCCGAACCATGGATTGTCGGCCTTCCAACTCTTGACGTCCTGACTATTCAAAGGTGCGGTGGAGGTCGTCGCAGCCGTCGCGACCGGACGCGCGGGTTGATTCGCTATCTCACTTTCCAGTTGTTTGCGAAGGCTCTCATTCTGAAGCCGCATGCTTTCCAATTGCTGCTGAACTTCGCGTTGCTGCTTGTCCAGCTCTATCTGTCTTGCCTGTTGCTGTTGCAGCAGTTGTTCCAGGCGTCCCTGCTGACGAAGCGTTTCCTGGTTACTGCGACACTGGCTCAACACGGTGCCCTCCAGGCCGGCACAGGCATCTGTCGTTTCGGCGCCTACCGCGCCAGAAAAAGCAGCGACAGCAAGCAACACACCAGCCGCTTTCATTCTCGTATCGCCCTTTTCTGCCACGCGCATGAAGCCCCCGAGATGCGACGAATTGATTGGTTTTTACGGCTATTGTGTGATTTTCACTACACATAAGGAATTCAAACAGTAATGCGTTGAATTCCTCGTTTTACTTTCCAGCGCAGCCGCAGCAAGTTTGCTACAGGGGATCGATGCAAACAAGAGCGGCCTTCAGGCCGCTGAGCGATCCCGGGTCGTGGGCTGACACGCGCGAAAAACGGGGACTCAACAAATGAAAACGATGCCTTGCAACGCTCCATCGCTTGTATGTTTCAGCCAGGGGCGGACCTCGTGAGGCTGTCAGGCACGTGCACTCTCGGGATACTATTTTTTTTCGGCGCAGCGTTGATGCTGTTGGCTCATCCGGCAAACGCCATTCCGCCCTTTGCCCGGCAGACGGGTCTGGCCTGTGAGGCCTGCCACACGTTACCGCCCGAACTGACGCCATTCGGTCGACGCTTCAAGCTGAGCGGCTACACGCTCACCACGAGGCCGCCGCTGGTCAACGACATCGATGATCACAAGAAGAACACACTGTGGCTCACCGACCTGCCGGGAATCACCGTCCTCGCGCAGATGAACTACAGTCATTACAACCGGGCTCCACCGGATACCGGTCAGCCGTATCCCGCCAAAGCGCAAAGCGATACTTTCCAGTTTCCGGATCAGTTCAGCCTCGCGTACGCGGGAGCCGTCTCGGATCACGTCGGCGCCTGGATGCAATTGACCTACAATGGGCAGTCCGGCAGCGTCGGTATCGACAATATCGACATCCGTTACAGCGATCACACGGTCGACAACAAGTGGGTGTGGGGCATCTCGGCCAACAACTACCTGACCTTCCAGGACGTCTGGAACGGCATCGGCAGCTATACCATTCCGAACTTCAATACCGTGTCCCTCGCGACCGGCGGCGTCGCCGGCGCCGGGACGAGTGGGCCGATACTCAACGCATTGGGGCCTGGTGCGGTTGCCGGCCTCGCCGCCTATGGTTTCTGGAATGATTCGTTGTACTTCGAAGTGGCGGCCTACCACTCTGCGGTGGCCGGCGGCAATTCGCCTACGATCGACAGCGTCAGCCTTGCCGCGAATGGGGGTGCGCTCGATAGGTTTGCGCCCTACGCGCGCATCGCCTACGAAAAGGACTGGGGATACCACTCGGCGGAGATCGGCGGCAGCGCGCTGTACGCCAACTGGATTCCATCAAACGGCTATATCTCGGCCCAGCAACAGGCGGCCGCCGCTCTATCCGGGAATACCTACACGCCTTCGCAGACCTTCAACCCCGGCGCCGTCAATCGTTACACCGATCTCAGCGTCGACTGGCAGTATCAGTACAACGGCCAACACAACATCTTTGGCTTCATGGGTCACGTCACGCACGAGCGTCAACAAAACAGTGATCAACTGACGGCGGCGACTTTCACCGGTGCGACGACACCGATCTATAGCAATCCAACGGACACGCTGACGCAACTTCTGGTCACGGGTGAGTACTTCCGTGATCGTCACTATGGCGGACTCGTCAGCTTCACGCGCACGACCGGCAGGTCCGATCCGCTCGCGAATGGGGGCAATGGCTCACCCGCCAATCAATACGAGACCTTTGAGCTGGATTACGTTCCCTGGCTGAACGTGAGGTTCATCCTGCAGTACGACGCCTATCAGGTCGTGGCCAACAACCAAAGCCCCTTCAATCTGAGCAACGCCAACTTTCCCAATTCTCCCGGTTTTCCGCACGTCAAAGCGTCGGACAACAACACGTGGGTCATCGGATTATGGATGGACTACTAATGAAAAAGCTCGCGACCCGATCGCTCTTCGTTGCCGCGCTTGGGCTTGGCTTCATGGTCGCCCGTCCGGCGGCCGCCGCCGAATTCATCGCGGTGCCGCCCGACGGGTCGACCGTGAACGATGCCCGTGCCCTGGTCAGCTATGCGTGCTCGAAGTGTCACGGTGTCAGCGGCAACGGGATCAGCATTTCACCGATCTTTCCGAACCTGGCTGCGCAACAGGAAACCTACCTCGAGCAGCAGTTGAAGAAGCTGCGGCAGCGGGATCGCAGCGATCCGCATGCCCGAGCCTTCATGTGGGGGATCTCCAAAGGTCTGACCGACGCGCAAATCGAGGGTGTCGCCCAATACTTCTCGAGTCAGGCTGCGGCGCCATCCCGTCCGCTGCGCGATGCGGCGCTGGTGCAGAAGGGCAAGGAGATCTACGAGAGTCCGTTACAGCTTGAAAATGGTGCCGTAAACTGCGCGAACTGCCATGGGCTGAACGGCGAGGGCAAGCTCAAGCAGGCCATTCCCCGTCTGGCCGGCCAGCACCCCGATTACCTGAACCTGCAGGTGCATTACTATCGCTGGATGCAGCGCAACAGCACCATCATGAACCAGGTCTCCGCGGCCTTGACGGAGGATCAGATTGCGGCCGTCACCGCATACGCGGCCAGCCTGTCACCATAGCGCCCGGCCGAACCGGGATCGAAAGTCGCTTTTCAAGGCTGCATCGATATTTCCCGCTCCTTCTTCGAAGCATCCTAGCGTCCTTGACGGGCCAGTCTGCTGCGGAGTCGACGGTCCGCGGTCTGCCTTGTTCGGGCCCCGCCCCCTCCCAGAAAAGCCACACGCCCGCCAAGTGCTTGAAAAGAAATGAACTGGCCATGAGTGTTGTGTTCTGATCACAGTTTTTGGGGCGCTCCGGTGCAGTGCGAGTTGACCGCTTAGCTGCAGATAACTACTCGATTTTGTTAAAAGTTCTGTTGCACTTGCGCATGCGTCGCGAATGGTGTCTGATAATGTGCGTTACTTAGTTACAACACTGGGTGACTTTAAGAAGGTCGAGCGGTTCCGCACTCTTGTGCGACGTATCGTCCAGCGTCGGACGTGCGGGTTTTTACTCAGCACCTGTTCCACTCGAATTCCCCGGCAAGTCCGGGGATTCTTTTATGGGTCCGGCCTTAAGATACGGTGCAAAGCGCTTCCGCCTGGCTGGCTTGAGTCGTCTATGAAAAACATCGCCCGCTCCCTGTACTTTCAGGTGCTCCTGGCCATCGCCCTCGGGGTTGCCTTGGGCGCCCTGTACCCGGACCTCGCGGCCAAGATGAAGCCGTTGGGCGACGGCTTCATCAAACTGATCAAAATGATGATTGCGCCTGTGATCTTCTGCACCGTGGTCACCGGCATCGCCGGTGTCGAGGACATGAAGAAGGTTGGCAAGACCGGCGGGCTGGCCATCCTCTATTTCGAGGTCATGAGCACCTTTTCGCTCATCCTCGGCCTCTTCATCGTCAATCTGTTCCAGCCGGGCAGCGGCATGAACGTCGATCCCGCCAGCCTCGACACCAGCGCCATCAAGGATTACGCGGCGCCCGGCAAGCTGCAGACGGTCACGGACTTTTTGCTCAACGTCATTCCGGTGCAGTTCGTCGACGCGTTCGCCAAAGGGGAAATCCTGCAGGTGCTGCTGCTCGCAATCCTGTTCGGCTTCGCGCTGCAAAAACTCGGGCCGCGCGGCGCGCCCATGTTGGGCTTCATCGAAACCTTGTCATCCATCCTGTTTGCGATCGTCGGGGTGATCATGAAGGTGGCGCCCATCGGCGCCTTTGGTGCGATGGCATTCACCATCGGCAAGTACGGATTCAAGTCGCTGCTGTCGCTCGGGTTCCTGATGGGCAGTTTCTACGTGACGTGCTTGCTCTTCATATTCGTCTGCCTCGGGATCGTGGCGCGCTTGCACGGTTTCAGCATCTGGCGGTATCTCAAGTACATCAAGGACGAGCTGCTGATCGTGCTCGCCACCTCGTCCTCGGAAACCGTGCTGCCGCGCATGATCGCCAAGCTCGAGCGCGCCGGGGTGGCCAAGTCCACAGTGGGACTGGTCATTCCCGCCGGCTATTCGTTCAATCTTGACGGAACATCGATCTACCTGAGCATGGCCACGCTGTTCATCGCGCAGGCCACCAACACCCATATGGACCTGGCACAGCAGGTGGTGCTGCTCGCCATCCTGATGGTCACCTCGAAAGGCGCCGCGGGCGTCACGGGCTCCGGCTTCATCGTGCTCGCGGCAACCCTCTCGTCCACGGGGTCCGTACCCGTCGCCGGACTTGCATTGATACTGGGCATCGACCGCTTCATGTCGGAAGCACGCTCGCTGACCAATGTGATCGGCAACGGCGTCGCCACCATCGTTGTCGGCCGGTGGACCGGCGAGGTGAACATGGTTACGTTGAATAACGAACTCGCGGGCAAACCCGCGACGACTGCAGAGGTTTTGGTGGCATGAATGTGAAATACGGTTTCGTCGGCGCGGTGGGCAATACGCCTTTG
The DNA here is from genome assembly GCA_964658805.1 of uncultured Steroidobacteraceae bacterium. Lineage (GTDB taxonomy): Bacteria > Pseudomonadota > Gammaproteobacteria > Steroidobacterales > Steroidobacteraceae > Bog-1198. The sequence continues at coordinate 35,520 of CAZZZU010000002.1, read as the reverse complement.
ATCCGACTGCGGCGCCTGAGCGAGGAAACCGGCTGCGAGATTCTCGGTAAGGCCGAATTCATGAATCCGGGCGGTTCGGTCAAAGACCGCGCTGCAAAATGGATCGTGCTCGATGCCGAAAAGCGCGGCACGCTGAAGCCGGGCGGCACCGTAGTGGAAGGCACCGCGGGCAATACCGGAATCGGACTCGCGCATGTTTGTAACGCCCGCGGTTATCGCTGCGTCATCGTCATGCCCGACAATCAGGCCGCGGAAAAATATCAAATCATCGAAGCATTGGGCGCGGAACTACGCAAGGTGCCGGCGGTGCCGTACAGCAATCCCAATCAGTTTCAAAAGGTGGCCGGTCGCCTGGCCGCGGAGTTGCCTGACGCGATCTGGGCAAATCAATTCGACAATGTGGCCAATCGCATCGCCCATTTCGAGTCGACCGGTCCCGAGATCTGGCGTGACACCGACGGCAAGGTCGACGTCTTCTGCGCCGCCACCGGTACCGGCGGCACGCTCGCCGGCACGGGCCAGTACCTCAAATCGCAGTCTACCCAGGTGCGCATCGTGTTGATCGACCCGCCGGGCAGCGCCCTTTACCACTGGTTCAACGATGGTGAACTCAAGTCCGAAGGTTCATCCATCACCGAGGGCATCGGCACTGGCCGCGTGACGGCGAATCTGCAAGGCGCGCCCATCGATGCGGCGATTCGCGTCTCGGATGCGGACACCATGCGAATGCTGTATCGCCTGTTGCGGGAGGAAGGACTCATGCTCGGCAGCACGGCCGGCATCAACGTCGCCGGCGCGGTCCGGCTCGCCAAAGAGATGGGACCGGGCCATACCATCGTCACCATCCTGTGCGACGGCGGCCAGAAGTATCAGTCGCGGCTGTTCAACCCTGCGTGGATCAGGGAAAAAGGGTTCGAAGTATGACCACAGATCCGTTGCAGACAGCCCGACCGCTTGCCGCAGCACCCCGTTATCGGCCGGGGGCGATTGCGTTCCATTGGATCATGTTCGTGCTGGTGTTATTGGTTGGCGTACTTGGCTTGCTGCACGATTCGTGGCCCGACAAAAGCCAAAGCTTCTGGATCAATATTCATGCGGTGCTCGGTACGCTCCTTTGGGTAACCTTATTCGCGCGTTTTTCGTACCGCCTGCGGCACGCGCCGCCGTTATTGCCGGAGGGCGTCGGCCGGCTGACCCGTCGCTGGTCGAACCCCGTGCATATCGCGCTCTATGTGCTGATGTTCGTGATCCCCATCGTCGGTTACGTGACGTTTTTCTATCACGGTCGCGTGCTCGATTTCGGCGTGCTGAAAATCAACCCCGGGATCACGAAAGACCGCGCCATCTTCCATCCCACCGAGACTCTGCACCAATATCTGGCGTATGCGCTGTTTGCGCTGGCGGGGCTGCACGCGCTCGCGGCGCTGTGGCATCGCTTCTATCTGCACGATGGCGTCATGCAGCGCATGGGATTCAAGCGGTCCTGACTTCTTCGTTTGCCCCGGCGGGCGTAGCCCAGGCAAGCGTGGCATGCAGATTCACCACTTCGCCGACGATCAACAATGCAGGTGACTCGATTGATTGCTCACGGCTGGCCGCCTCGATGCCGGCCAGTGTCGCGATGACCACCCGTTGTCCCGGCAGCGTGCCGTGTTCCACGACCGCTGCGGGCAGGGAGGCGGATGCACCCTGTGCGATCAGCTTGGCCGCAATTTCTCCCACACGCGCCAGGCTCATGTAGAACACGGCGGTGTGCCCCGGCAGGGACAAGCCGCGCCAGTCGGGTTCCTTGCCATCCTTGTCTGCATGCCCGGTCACGAAGGTGACGCTGTGCGCGAAGTCGCGATGGGTGAGTGGTATCCCGGCATACGCCGCGCAGCCGATGGCCGCCGTTACGCCGGGGACGACGGCGAACGCAATACGGTGCGCCGCCAGCGCCTCGAGTTCTTCGCCGCCGCGGCCGAACATGAAGGGGTCGCCGCCCTTCAAACGGACGACGCGCTTGCCGAGTTGCGCGTGCTGAATCAATAGCGCGTTGATGTCGTGCTGCTTGTGACCGATGCCGCCGGCGGCCTTGCCGACACAAATGCGCTCGGCGTCGCGGCGCGCCATGTCGAGAATCGCTTCCGGCACCAGACGGTCATACAGAATGACGTCGGCATCCTGCAATGCGCGCAGCGCTTTCAAGGTCAGGAGTTCCGGATCGCCGGGACCGGCACCTACCAGCGTCACTTCGCCGGCAGCCGGCGGCGCGTTGCTACTGGTGCCGAGAAGCTGTTGCGCCAGTCGCTCCGCACCGTGCGCATCACCCACCACGAAGCGTCGCGCTGCCGGTCCATCGATCACCGCCTCGTAAAAGCGACGTCGGGCGTCGATGTCTTTCAGTTGTCGCTGCGCACTGCCGCGCAACGACTGCATCCAGCGTGCGAGTGCGCCGATCTTCTGTGGCAGCAGCGTTTCCAGCCGCTCACGCAGCCGCCGCGCGAGGACCGGCGAGGTGCCACCGGTGGACACCGCCACGAGCACAGGGTCACGATCGATGATTGCCGGCACGATGAAGCTCGAGGCGTCGCGGTCATCGACCACATTGACGGGGATGTTGCGCGCCTGGGCCAGCGCTGAGACCCAACGATTCACCGCGCGATGTGAAGTGGCGACGATCACCAGCCGCGCGCCGTTCAGATCGTCGGGCTGGAATTCGCGCGCCGCGTGACGAACGGCGCCGCTGCTGATGCGTTGCGCGATCTCAGCATGGACTGCCGGTGCAACGAGGGTGACGACCGCGCCGGTGCGCTCCAGCAGGGTCACTTTGCGCAGCGCGACCTCGCCGCCGCCGACCACCAGGACAGGCTGTGCATGTAAGTCGAAGAATGCCGGGAAGTAGCTCACGGGGCGTAGCTCACGGGGCGTTTGCGATGACGCGCAATGCGCGGTTGAAAATCGGCAGCCGGCAGGATGCCTGCCGGAGGCCTATTTGACGGGCAGTACCGCCGTCCGCCGGGGATGCAGGCCGCACTCGCGCGACTCGCTGCGTTCCCACCACCATCGACCGGCGCGTTCGTCCTCGCCGGGCTGAACCGCACGCGTACACGGCGCACAACCGATACTCGGGAAACCGAGATCGTGTAATGCGTTGTAAGGCAGGCGTTTCTTGCGGATATATTCCCAAATCTCCTGCTCCGTCCAGTCGAGTAGCGGGCTGACCTTGTGCAGCCCGTTGTCGGCATCCCATTCGCTGGGCGCCGCAAGGGCGCGACTGGGCGACTGCTCGCGCCGGATGCCCGTGATCCACGCGGCATGCCCTGCGATAGCCTGCCGGAACGGGTCAACCTTACGTACGGCACAACAGCCACGACGTTGCTCGAGGCTGCCGCGGAAGCCGTTGATACCATTGTCACCGACCCATTGTTCGACATCGCCGGCATCTGGATGATACATGCGCAGCGTTCGGCCGTAGCGATGCTGCAGGCGCTGGATCAGGTCATAGGTTTCGGGGTAGAGCCGGCCAGTGTCGATGCTGAATATCTCGATCTCTGGAACCGAGCTCCAGATGAGATCCGTCAGGACCATGGACTCGGCGCCTAAGCTATTGGCGTAGCAAACATTTTTGTATTCCGAAACCGCCGCGTGGAGCTGCGCTGTCGTGGCGTCTACCCGGCCACGCAGGGATTTCGGTAATTCGGAAGCGGCCAATATCTTGGAACTCGAGGACTATCTGTAAGCAGTCAGTATGCGACCGCAGGCCGCGCGGCAGAACGAACTAAGGTGCATGAGTACATGCACTTCCGGCATGGTCAGCGCTTGCGGCGATGCGCCCCGGCTATATGCTAGCGGACCATGAAATTTCAGCAGTTACGCTACCTGGTCGCAGTGCACGAGAACGGACTCAACATTACCGCAGCGGCGCGGCAGTTGCATACCTCGCAGCCCGGCGTCAGCCGGCAACTCAAGCTGCTCGAAGAAGAACTTGGTTTCCAGCTGTTCGAACGCGAAGGCCGCGCATTGACGCGCACGACGGCGGCCGGAGAGGAGATTATCTCGCGTGCGAGCAGCATCTTGCGCGAAATGCAGAACATCCGCCGAACCTCGGCGGAGCTGCGCAAGGCGGACGGCGGCACCTTGTCGATTGCCACCACCCATACCCAGGCGCGCTACGTCCTGCCGCAGGTGATAAGGGCCTTTCGTGAGAAGTATCCAAAAGTGCGTCTGCATCTGCATCAGGGTACGTCCGAGCAGATTGCCGAGATGGTGGCACGCGACCGTGTCGACTTCGCCATCGCCACGGGTTCGGAGGAGCAGTTTCCGCATCTGATCCGCCTGCCGGTGTATCGCTGGCACCGCGCCGTCGTCGTACCGCGCGGGCACCCGCTCGCGAGTACGGGCAAACTTACGCTCAAGAAATTGTCCGAGTATCCCATCGTGACTTACGTTTTCAGTTTCGCCGGTCGTTCGTCGCTGCCTGCGTTATTCGAGACCGCCGGATTGTCGTTGGACGTGGCGCTCACGGCACGCGATTCGGACGTGATCAAGACCTATGTGCGCATCGGGCTGGGTGTCGGCATCATGGCGCGGCTCGCCATTGATCCCGTGACTGACGACGATCTCACCGTGATCGATGCGTCGCATCTGTTCGAGAGTCATACGAGCTGGATCGGGTTTCGCCGCAGTGCACTGTTGCGTGCCTATATGTACGAGTTCATCGAACTGCTGGCGCCGCATCTGTCCAAGCGGACGGTGCGTGAGATCGAGAAGCTCGAAGATCAGGACGCCGTCAATCGTCTGTTGAAAGACATCAAGATTCCGTTGCGCGACAAACCTTGAGTGCATATGCATATACCGCCATATCAGTTTGATCGCAGCGCGAGCGGCGGTTAGCCTGCTGCACCATGCAAAACTCCATGCGCGTAATTCTGATCACTGCAGTACTTTGCGCCGGGACCGCCACGGCCTGGCCCGCAAACGTGAAACTCCTGAACGTGTCGTATGACCCGACACGCGAGATGTACGAAGATTTCAACAAGGCATTCGCCATTTACTGGAAGGCGCAGAGTGGCGACACGGTCGTCGTGAATCAGAGTCATGGCGGTTCGGGCAAGCAGGCGCGCTCAGTCATCGACGGCCTCGAAGCCGATGTGGTGACGCTGGCGCTCGGCTATGACATCGATGCCATCGCCAAGGGACCGGGCCATCTATTGCCCCCGACCTGGCAGCAGCGTCTGCCCAATAACAGCACTCCCTACACCTCGACCATCGTATTCCTGGTGCGCAAGGGCAATCCAAAGAACATCCATGACTGGAACGATTTGATCAGACCCGGTATTGCGGTGATCACGCCGAGTCCTAAAACGTCCGGTGGTGCGCGTTGGAATTATCTGGCTGCCTGGGCGTATGCCGCGGGACAGCCGGGCGCCACGGAGGCGAGTGAATCTGCCTTCATGAAAAAGCTTTTTCACAATGTTCCGGTGCTCGATTCCGGCGCACGCGGCGCCACGACGACCTTCGTCGAGCGTGGTCTCGGCGACGTGCTGCTGGCGTGGGAGAACGAGGCGTATCTCGCGGTCAAGGAGCTGGGGCCGGCGAAATTCGACATCGTTGCGCCATCGGTCAGCATCCTGGCCGAACCACCCGTAAGCGTGGTGGATCGCAACGTCGACGAACACGGCACGCGCAAAGTCGCTGAGGCTTATTTGAAGTTTCTCTATACGGCCGAGGGGCAGCAGATAGCGGCGAAGCATTTTTATCGACCGCGCGATCCGGCAGTGGCACAGAAATATGCCGGACAATTCACCGTCATTCCGAAACTGGTGAGCATCGATGCCGACTTCGGCGGTTGGGCGAAGGCCCAGGCCACGCATTTCGCGGACCATGGTACCTTCGACGCCATCTACGGGCAGTAAACTCGCGTCAGACTCGAATGCCCGGGTCGTTACCGGGTGATGGATGACAACGTCAGCTGCCTTGTCTCTGAAGAACCGCGTGCCGCGGCGCCTGCTGCCTGGGTTCGGCCTCACGCTGGGGTACACCATGCTGTACCTGTCGCTGATGGTGCTCCTGCCCCTGTCGGCGGTTTTCATCCGCAGCTTCGAGTTGGGATGGGCAAACTTCCTGTCGGTCGTACTGAGCCCGCGCGTGCTGGCCGCGCTGCGCCTGAGCTTCGGCGCGTCGTTGATTGCGGCCCTCATCAATAGCGTCTTCGGCCTGTTGGTGGCATGGGTTCTGGTGCGCGATCGCTTTCCAGGCAGGCGGCTGGTCGATGCCATGGTCGACCTGCCTTTCGCCCTGCCGACCGCAGTGGCCGGCATTGCGCTGACGGCACTGTATGCGCCGAATGGCTGGCTCGGCTCTTTTTTGAAGCGCTTCGACATCACCGTAGCCTTCACCCCATTGGGCGTGGTGGTCGCGTTGACATTCATCGGACTGCCGTTCGTGGTGCGCACGTTGCAACCGGTGCTGGAGGATCTGGATCGAGAGGTGGAACAGGCTGCGGCGACTCTCGGTGCATCAGCACTGCAAGCCTTTGTTCGCGTCACGCTGCCCGCGTTGTGGCCGGCCTTGTTGACCGGCTTCACGCTCGCTTTTGCGCGCGCAGTCGGTGAGTACGGGTCGGTGATATTCATCGCGGGCAATATGCCCATGCGTTCAGAGATCGCGCCGCTGCTGATCGTCACCAAGCTCGAGCAGTACGACTACCCGGGTGCAACGTCGATTGCAGTGGTGATGCTGGTGATCTCGTTTGCACTCATGCTCGGCATCAATGCGGTGCAGAGTTGGGCCTCGCGCCGCGGCACCCGCGGATGAGCCGCATTCTTCTGATCACGGTGGCGCTCGCATTTCTCGGTCTGTTTCTCGCCTTGCCGCTCGCCATCGTTTTTCTGCAGGCATTCTCCAAAGGATGGACCGCCTATCTCGCGGCGGTCACGGATCCGAACGCATGGTCGGCCATCAAGCTGACCCTGGGAGTCGCGTTGGTGGCGGTGCCGCTCAATCTGGTGTTCGGGATAGCTGCCGCCTGGTCGATCGCCAAATTCGAATTTCGTGGCAAGGCCGCATTGATCACGCTCATCGACCTGCCGTTCGCGGTGTCACCCGTGATTGCGGGTGTCATGTTCATATTGCTGTTCGGGGTCAACGGCTGGTTCGGCGGTTGGCTGCGCGAGCATCATTTCAGGGTGGTGTTCGCGGTGCCGGGTATCGTGCTCGCGACCGTTTTCGTCAGCCTGCCGTTCATCGCGCGTGAGTTGATCCCGGTGATGCAGTCACAAGGCCGGGCGGACGAGGAAACCGCGCTGTCGCTCGGCGCCACCGGATGGCAGACCTTCTGGCGCGTGACGCTGCCCAATATCCGCTGGGGCCTGCTGTACGGCGTGCTGCTCGCCAACGCCCGCGCCATGGGCGAGTTCGGCGCGGTGTCGGTCATTTCAGGTCACATCCGCGGTCTCACCAACACCATGCCGCTGCAGGTGGAGATTTTGTACAACGAATACAATTATCAGGCTGCTTTCGCCGTGGCCTCGTTGCTGGCGTTGCTGGCGCTGATCACGCTTGCCGGCAAAAGTCTGCTCGAGTGGCGCGAGCCCGAGCTGCGACGCGCCACGCACCGGCCTGAGCGTGCGCGGGGCGCCGCATGAGCATCGCGCTGCGCGGCGTGTCGAAACAATACGGCGCGTTCGCCGCCGTCGAGGACATCGATCTCGACGTACCCACGGGCGCGCTGATGGCGTTACTCGGGCCGTCGGGCAGCGGCAAGACCACGGTGCTCCGCATCATCGCCGGGCTCGAGACGCCGCAAACCGGCCAGGTGCTCTTCGACGGCCAGGACGCGACGGCGTGGTCGGTCGGTGCACGCAAGGTCGGCTTCGTGTTTCAGCACTACGCGTTGTTCCAGCACATGACGGTGTTCGAGAACGTTGCCTTCGGGCTCAAGGTGAAGCGCCGCCGCGAACGACCGTCGAGCACGGCCATCCGCCAGAAAGTGCAAGGCCTGCTCGAGTTGGTGCAACTCGACTGGGCGCAGGAGCGTTTTCCGGCGCAGTTGTCCGGCGGCCAGAAGCAGCGCATCGCACTGGCGCGCGCCATGGCGGTGGACCCGCAGGTCCTGCTGTTGGACGAACCGTTCGGTGCGCTCGATGCGCAGGTGCGCCACGAGCTCAGGCGCTGGCTCAGACGGCTGCACGACGAGCTGCACTTCACCAGCATCATCGTCACGCACGATCAGCAGGAGGCGATCGAAGTTGCGGACACCGTGGTGATCCTGAACCGCGGCCGCATCGTGCAGGCGGGTGTACCTGGCGATATCTACGAGATGCCGACCTCCGCCTTCGTGCATCGCTTTCTCGGCGAGGTGAATGAAATCGCCGTCACCCTCGAAGGCGGCCGCGCCAAGCTCGGGCCCGTCGACATCGGTGCCGCAGCCGAGTTACCGCATGGGCGGCGCAACGTTGCATTGATCCGACCACATGAAATCGAGATGGTGAAAGAGGCCGTCGGCTGGCAGGGAACCATACTGGCCATCCGTGTGATCGGCCCGGTTGTGCGCATGGAAGTCAGCGCCGACGGGCTGCCGCAACAGGTACCGCTCGAAGTGGAGATCAGCCGCGAGCACTATGCCGCCAATGAGTACGTCGCCGGCCAACGCGTCGGCCTCAAGCTGCGTCGCTGGCAAGTGTACCCGGTTGAGCCCGGCCACGACGTAACAGGCTCGGTTGCTTAGGCCTGGGCGCAGAAATGCTTCGCGCGTGCCGGGTCCGTGCCGCTGCGGCAGTTGACGGTGCGAGTCAAAATTGGCTCAGTTGCGAGCGAGTGGTTGCTCGAGGCCGCGATCGTTGCTGATTTGATACGCCAGCGTGAATGTAGCAAGCGCCGCGCGTGCATCGTCAAGTTCGGCGTCGGGCATTTCAAAGCTGTTGAAACCGCAGCGCGCGAGAAAGAACAACTGGTCGCGGCGGACGTAGCCGACGGCGCGTAATTCGCCGGCAAACGCGTAGCGTTCGCGCAGCAGCCTGCCTTGGGTGTAACCGCGACCATCGGTGGGGCCGGGGAACTCTGCGGCGACGAGCGCAAGATGTTGCAGATCCTGGGCCAGCCGTTCAACGGCATGGACGGGCTGCAATACGACGCCGAGGCGCCCGCCACGCTGAATCAGTTCATCGCGGCGCGTAAGCCATTGCTCGAAGCCGACGATCAGGGCAGGCGTCGAAGTGGCGACCGCCGCGAGGTTTTCGGGATTGCACGGCAGTCGTTCGCCGTCCTCTTCCGCGCCCGCCTGACGCGCGTCCGCGGCATACACCCAGTCGTCCGCGACGATCTCTTGATTACGCAGCAGCCGACGTGGCATAGACCCTCTCCTTGAAAGGTTTGACGCCGAGCCGGCGTACCGTATGCAGAAAGGTTTCTTCCGGCTGACGCTGCGCCACGAACACCTCGAGCAGTCGCGCGATGGTCTCAGGAACCTGACTTTTGGCCACCGAGGGACCGATGACGGCGCCGAGCGATGCATCACTGCCGGCCGAGCCGCCAATGGTGATCTGATACCACTCTTCGCCGCCCTTATCGACGCCGAGAATACCGATGTTGCCGACATGGTGATGCCCACAGGCATTCATGCAGCCGGACATCTTGATATCGATGGGGCCCAGGTCGTACAGATAATCGTAATCATCGAAGCGCTCGTTGATGTGCTTCGCGACGTCGATGGAGCGCGCGTTGGCGAGGCTGCAGAAATCCAGCCCCGGGCAGCAGATCATGTCCGTGAGCGTGCCGATGTTGGGCGTGGCGAGTCCGGCGTCTCGCAGCTTTTGCCAGAGCGCGTGCGTCTTCCCTTGCTCGACATCGGCAAGCAGCAGATTTTGCGAGTGTGTCACCCGGATCTCGCCGAAGCTAAAGTCGGCGGCGAGATCCGCAATCAATTCCATCTGCGCATCGGTGGCATCGCCAGGTGCGACGTCCGCCTTTTTCAGCGATATGAACACCGCGCGGTATCCGGTCACCTTGTGCGCCACGGTGTTGTAGCGATACCAGGCCGCGAACGCGGGGTCCGCTGCGGCGGCCGAATCGGTGCCGGGATCCCGGTCGGGAAGGCGGCGGTACGGTGGCGGTTCGAAAAAGCCTTGCAGGCGTTCGATCTCCGCTGCATCGACTTTCAGGGGGCCGTCCTTGATCTGCGCCCACTCTTCCTCGACGCGGCGCTTGAACTCGACGATGCCTAGCGCCTTCACCAAAATCTTGATGCGCGCCTTGGTGAGATTATCGCGGCGGCCCTCACGGTTATAAATGCGCAGGATGGCTTCGACGTAGGACAGCAGATGTTCGCGCGGCAAAAATTCACGGATCACCTGGCCGATGATGGGTGTGCGGCCGAGGCCGCCGCCGACGATGACCTCGAAGCCATTGACACCGTCGGGTCCGTGCACGATGTGTAAACCGATATCGTGCACCATCGATGCTGCGCGGTCCTGCGGCGCGCCCGTGACGGCGATCTTGAACTTGCGCGGCAGATAGGTGAATTCGGGATGGAACGTGGACCACTGGCGGATCAACTCGCACCACGGCCGTGGATCCTCCAGCTCGTCCGGCGTCACACCGGCAAGATGATCGGACGTGGTATTGCGCACGCAGTTGCCGGAAGTCTGGATGGCATGCATCTCGACCTCGGCCAAGTCCGCCAGAATGTCGGGCACGTCCTCAAGCCTCGGCCAGTTGTACTGGATATTTTGCCGCGTGGTGAAATGCCCGTAGCCGCGGTCGTACCGCCGCGCGATCGCGCCCAAGGTACGCAGCTGCTGTGCCGACAGCAGGCCATAGGGAATCGCGACGCGCAGCATGGGCGCGTGTAGCTGAATGTAGAGGCCGTTGCGCAACCGCAGATGTTTGAATTCATCCTCGGACAGCTCGCCGGCGATGAATCGCCGGGTCTGGTCGCGGAATTCTGCCACGCGCTCGCGCACGAGGGTCCGGTCCGTCTGGTCGTAGCGATACATGCCCGACAGTTTAGGGTATTGCCGTCCGGGGCTGGGTGAAAACCGTGATTCGCTCGGCAGAGGTTGCGGTCCTGTCGGTGCAGCATCCGGGAGTTAACAAAAGGTTCCCGCCGTGACAAAAGGCCTCGCAGAAGCATCGGTTGCGCCGGACACATACAGTGTCTCGCCGGAGCCCATGCTGTTGACCGCCGACCTGTACGGCGCGCTGGCGCTGTGCATTCACGATGAGGCGCGTGGCGTGGGCGGCTTGTTGCATCTGCGCTTCAAGGGCGAAACCGCGCGTCCGACCGACGTGACCGACAACACTTTGAGTTCCGTATTGGTCGTGCTCGACCGCTTCAAACGTTCCGTGCTCGGTACGCACTCGCGCCGCGATGAGGTGCATGCCCGCATCATCGCGCACGCCTTGCCGCCAGCCGGCGTCGATGAGCCGAGTGCCTCGCTCGTGGACCTGATCAAGGCAGACCTGGCAGATGCGAAGATCGATTGCGGCACGCAGACCACGCGCCGCGTCGATGGACTGCGCGTCTGTTTCGAGCCGTTCGGCGGGCGGATGTGGGTCAGCGGCCCGAATGATCTGCGCAAGCCGCGCGCCCAGTCCGCAGGCGCCTGATTTCATTATAAGATCCTGCGCCTGACTTAAGCGGGGACACGATGCAATCAGTCTATGCGGCACTGCTGCCGCTTTTATTCCTGGCCGGCTGCGCGACCGACAAACTTGCGTTGGCCCCGCCGGCTGGAATCGATTTCAGCGGCCACTGGAGCCTGAATGTGGCGGACAGCGATGATCCGCAGCATCTGTTGCAGGCCGCCAGCGTGCAGTCGCAGGCCGAAAAAGCTGCCACCGACGGCGGCAGTCAGAGCCAGGGGCGGAGCCGCGGCCGCGGTGGGTCGGTGCCGGGATATCAACCGGGTTCGCTCGGCCCTCCGCCACCTCCGGCGGGCGCCATGGGGGCGGGTCTGCGCTTTCCAGGCAGGGAAATCGAGGTCAAGCAGGTTGCGGGCGTGGTGGCATTCACCTCCGACGGCAAGACCCGGGTGTGCCAGCCTTCAGGCTCCACCAGTGATGCCCGTCCGCACCGGAAGTGGAAAAATCGGGGCCGGGATGACGATGATCTACCGTCCGCGCGCGAAGCCCCGCCGCCCAAGTGTGGCTGGGACGACAAGACGCTGATCGTCCAGAATACCGATCCGGACGATGATCGGCCGCCGTTCGAGGAGCATTACAGTCTGGCGGACGGAGGCGAACGTCTGATCGAGGTAGTTCAGATCAAGGGCGGCCGTTCGAGCGGCTTCACCATGTCGCGGGTCTGGGATCGGAAAATTGCGGAACAGAAATAAAAAGGCCGGGCAATCTTGCCCGGCCTATAAGGTCCCCATGCCTGTCGCGGCGCTTATTGTGCGCCAAAGCGATGTCGGTCTTCTTTACTTCCCAAAACCTTGTTTGCGTACGAGCAACACTTTAGCTGCGGCTCTGCGTTAGCGCCAGTGCTATTGCAAAGAAATGCAAAAATAAACGTAGTTTTTTAGCAACACGTATTTGACTAAAGATGACGCTTTGCAAGGCGTCCGATAGGACGCGCGAGTTCCGAGTATTCTTTGACCCCCTAAAAATTTGGACGAAATGGAGATCGAGGTTGTGAAACCAGCCAAATTGAGGACGGCCGCCGCAGCAGCACAGGTGCGCACACGCCGAGCCTATTTTGATTGTCGATATGGACAGCTGCATGTGCGAACGGCGTTCCCGACCACCGGCGGCTTCGATGAATTGGTGACGCTTTTTTGCCTGCATGCGCAGGGTTCGTCGAGCCGCGGCTTTGCGCGGTTCCTGCCGGAGATCGCCGGCGCGCGTTCGGTTTACGCGCCGGATCTGCCGGGTAGCGGCGAGTCCGACCCGACTCCTGATGGCAGCGTTGCCGCCGCAGCGCTCGCCATGGCCGACCTGGCGCGCGACCTGCGCCTGCGGCAGATCGACGTGCTTGGTATTTTTGCGGGTGCTCGCATCGCGATGGAGCTGGCTGCCGCACAACCCGAATTGGTCAGACGGCTCGTTCTGGTGGGCATCCCGGCCAGCGAGCGTCTGCCCGTAGTGACGCAACCGAGCCTGGTGCTGCGCACCCGTTTTGAGAATGCGAACGCCATTGCGCGTGCGCATGCGGCGGTTGGCAACGGCCGTGTCGTGGAGGTGCCCGACTATGCGGAAGACATGTTCGAAGCTGCGCCGAAAACGTTGGCTGCCCAGATAGAAGAATTTCTCGGCAAGTAGTCTGCCCGCAAGCTTGCGCCTCAATAAGTACATCAGTGAGACCGGCGTCTGCTCGCGTCGTGAAGCCGACAGGTGGATCGAGGCAGGGCGGGTCACCATCAACGGCGCGCTCGCGTCCCTGGGCACGCAGGTGCGGGCGGATGACGCAGTGCGCGTCGACGGCGAATTGGTTGCGGCGAAACCCGCTGCGGTTTACATCGCGCTCAACAAGCCCATCGGAGTCATCTGCACCACCGAGGCCGACGTGAAGAACAATATCATCGATCACGTCGGTTTCCCGGAACGCATCTTTCCGATCGGGCGCCTGGATCGCGAGTCCGAAGGGCTCATCCTGCTCACCAATGACGGCGACATCGTCAACGAAATATTGCGCTCGGAGAACAATCACGAAAAAGAGTACGTCGTGGTGGTCGACCGGCCCGTCACGGAGATGACGCTGCGCCTGCTCGCAGACGGCGTGCGCATCATGGGCATCATGACCAAGCCGTGCCGGGTGACACGCCTCGATGATCGATCTTTTCGGATCGTTCTCACGCAGGGAATGAACCGTCAGATTCGGCGCATGTGTTCGGCGCTCGGATACAAGGCCCGGCATCTGCGACGCGTGCGCATCATGAACGTGTTATTGGGCGATCTGCGGCCGGGGCAATGGCGCCACTTGAGCGCGGCTGAACTCGTCGATCTCCTGCCGCAGCAGCAGGCGAGCAGCTGAGGCACAAGCCCGGTCAGTCGGCGCGGATTGCTTCAGGAAGGACGCCCTCGGTCCAGCGCCGGCCGCGTTCCACACGCCAATCGCTGTCGGAGGATTTCGCGGCGAGCCAGCGAAAAAAGTTGCCGCCCTGCTCGGACCAGAACGACACCTTGAGCACGCGCCGGGAGTTCGCTTCCACCGTACAAATGCGCTGAAAGCCGAAGCTCATCCAGGTACGCCGGCAGGTGATGCGCGGTGCGACCGTCGCTGACAACGCGAAACGCTCAGCGTCAATCTGCAGGTACAGCGTACCGCCCTGGCCGTACAGGCAGACATTGGGGGCGGTCGCGCGGATCATCGCGACGCCATGCACGTTCAAGGGCGGTTCTTCACACGGCGTCCAGGTGCCGTCGCGCGTATGCCAGTGCAGCAGCATGCTGCGGCGACGGTAATCGATCACGGTCACGAGCGTCGCGTGATCGGCGTTGCGGTCGGTGTTAGTGACTGAAGGTGTTCTCGACGACACTGGCGGTAAGAATCTGGGGAAGTATCACGGGTTCGGCAGCTCCGGCCCGGGCATTGTAAACCACATATAACGGCACGCCCGCACGTCCGAAGGCCGCCAATGCTGCGGTGATGGCAGGATCCCGATTCGTCCAATCACCCTTCATCAATGTGACCTTGCGGTCATGGAATATTTTCTGCACTGCCGCGTCGGCGAAGGCGTTGCGCTCATTGACCAGGCAAGTGAGGCACCAGCTGGCGGTGAAATTCACCAGTAGCGGCTCACCTTTGGCAGTGATTTCAGCGACTCGCGCTGCGCTGTACGGCTGCCATTCACCCTCGGCTCGGGCGCTGCCGGTCGGGGCAGCAGGCGCCGCGTTCGCGACATTGCCGAAACGCACCGGTAGCGCGACAGCGATGAGGATGGCGACCACCGCCGTGGCGAGCGCCGTGATCCGGCCGCGCTGGCCGGTAACCTTGGACTTTTGGTAGGCCCATGCCGCGAGTCCTACCAGCACCACCCCGCCGAGCGCGATGGCGAGACCGGCTGAGGACGTCTCCTGCGCCAATACCCAGAGCAGCCAGGCGGCCGAGGCATAGATGGGAAATGCGAACACCTGCTTGAGTGTGTCCATCCAGGCGCCGGGTCGCGGCATCCAGCGACGCAGGTTGGGGACGAATGACAACGTCAGAAACGGCAGCGACAAGCCGAAGCCGAGCGCGAAGAAGATGCACACGGCAGCGAACGGGGACTGCGTCAGCGCAGCGCCCACCGCTGCGCCCATGAAAGGCGCGGTGCAGGGCGTGGCCACCAGCGTCGTGAGCACGCCGGTGAAAAAAGCAGCGCTCCAGGAATCGCCGTGGGTCAGGGTGTCGCCCATACCGGCGAGATTGCCGCCGATTTCGAACACACCGGAGAGATTCAGGCCAATGGCGAGCAGCAGATACACCATCAAGGTGACGAACAATGGCGACTGCAGCTGAAAGCCCCAGCCCAGCTGCTCACCACCGGCACGCAATGCCAGCAGCACGCCAACCAGGCACAGCATCGAGGCGATGACACCGGCCGCAAACACCAGACCCTTGAGCTGCACGGCGCGTGGATCGGTCTTGGCCTGCTCCACCAGATGCATGGCTTTGATGGAGAGCACCGGAAAAACGCATGGCATCAGATTCAGGATCAGACCGCCCAGGATGGCGCCCCACATCAAGGTGAGCAGAGACTGGGGCGCTGCTGCCGGATGTGCCGAGGCGCCCGCGGCAGCCGGTGGCATACCGCCGGTGAAGGTGGCGGCAATTTCCATCGGCACGGTGACGGCGTCGTTACCGTTCTGCTCGGTGGCCACCAGCACGCCGTCGACCGAACCGCCGCTCGGTGGCGCATAACCCAACTTGATATCGAGCTGCACGCCGTCAGCGCTGCGGGTCAGGGTCTGCGGTGCCGCGTATTCGATCGCGCCTTCGGCATATGGAAAAAAGGCCAGCGACTTGATTTGCGCAAGCGTCGGACCCCATCCCTTGCCAAGCGCGATGACGAGTTTGCCGTCGGCAATGTGCGCGCTGGCAGCGGCAGGTGCCGAGCTGGGTAGGTCCGCGCGTGCCGTCGCAAAGAGGCCTGCGCTGGCCGGGTCGACGGCGCCGGGTTGAACGCCGGTCGGCAAGCGAATGCTCAGATCTGCAGATTCGGGAATGCAGACGTCGGAACAGACGAGCCAGCTTGCTTTGCCTGCCAGCGTCAACGGCTTGCCTGACGGCAGCTGTGCGGGCGCGGTGATCTCGATCAGATGAACCGCGTGCTTGGCGTAGCCGTAATTTGCGAGCGGCGTGACGTCGAAGCGATGCGGCGTGGCCCAAACGATGTCGCCCGCCTTGAAACCGGCCGGCAGCTGCCAGTCGATGCGCGTGGCCTCGCCCGAGTCGCCGGGATTGCGCCAGTAGGTATGCCAGCCGTCGCGAATGTCGAGCTCAAGCGCCACCCAAAAAGTCTGCGCCGGCGCGACGCTCGCCACTTCGCTTACCAGCCGTGCCTTGACGTTGTCGGACGCGACTTGCGTGCCGGACAGAGCGAACGCAGCAGGTGCAGCGATCAGGCAGCTCAGCAAACAGAACAGCAGCCGGTATTTTGAAGAGCTCATGACAATCATTTTACCCGCTTCTGGGAGGACGCGCCGCCGTGGCCTGTGGCGCATCTCACACTCTGGCGCTAAGGTAGGAAACCCAACGAATCGCGGGCCATGACAGAAAAATACCTAGATCGCATCCTCAAGGCCAAAGTCTACGACGTGGCCGTCGAAACTCCGCTCGAAACCGCACCCCGCTTGTCACGCCGCTTGAACAATCACATAGCGTTCAAAAGGGAAGACCTGCAGCCGGTGTTTTCGTTCAAAATTCGCGGTGCTTACAACAAGATCGCGCAGCTCTCGCAAACGGTCGCGCAACGCGGCGTGATCTGCGCCTCGGCCGGCAATCATGCGCAGGGCGTCGCGCTCGCCGCGCGCACGCGTGGCATACCGGCGGTGATCGTGATGCCGCTCACCACGCCCGAGATCAAGGTGCAGGCGGTGGCCGATTTGGGCGGGGAAATCATCCTGCACGGCGACGATTACGATCAGGCGTACGAGCATGCCACGGAACTCGCCCGGCAGCGTTCGCTGGTATTCGTGCATCCTTTCGACGATCCAGACGTGATTGCCGGACAGGGCACCATCGGCATGGAAATTTTGCGGCAGCGTCACGGCGACTGCATCGATGCCATCTTCGTGCCGGTGGGCGGCGGCGGATTGATCGCCGGTATCGCGGTATACGTCAAGGCGCTGTACCCGCGCATCAAGATCATTGGTGTTGAGCCGGAAGACGCGGCCGGGATGTACGAAAGCCTGCGCGCCGGGCGGCGCGTGACCCTCGACAGGGTGGGCATTTTCGCGGACGGTGTGGCGGTACGCCGGGTCGGTGAGGAAACCTTCCGGCTCGCGAAGGAGTTCGTCGACGAGATCGTGCTCGTCACCACCGATCAGATCTGCGCGGCGATCCAGGACATATTCGAGGACACCCGCGCCATTGCTGAGCCCGCCGGCGCCCTCGCCGTGGCCGGCATCAAGAAATATGTGGCGCGTGAAAATTGCACCGAGCGTCAATTTGTCGCGATCAATTGCGGTGCCAACATGAATTTCGACCGTCTGCGGTACATTGCCGAACGTGCCGACATCGGTGCACAGCGTGAGGCGTTGTTTGCTGTGCAGCTGCCCGAGGTGCCTGGAGCGTTTCTGCGCTTTTGCGAGCTGCTGGGGCAGCGCAGCATCACCGAGTTCAATTATCGGTATGCGGATGCGCACTCCGCCCACGTTTGCGTGAGCCTCGCGCTCAAGCAGGGGAAAAGCGAGCGTGACGCGCTGCTTGCCGCCATCGCCGCGGCCGGCTTCGCGGTGCATGACCTGACCGACAACGAAACCGCCAAGCTGCACGTTCGTTACATGGTGGGTGGTCAGGCACGCGAGCTCAGCGACGAACGTCTGTTGCGCTTCGAGTTTCCGGAACGGCCGGGCGCGCTGCTCAAATTTCTGCGCGCGGTCGGCACGAAGTGGAACGTCAGCCTGTTTCATTATCGCAATCATGGTTCAGATCACGGTCGCGTACTGGCGGGCATCCAGGTCCCGGCTGACACGCGCCCGGACTTTCTTCTGCATCTGAACGAGCTGCAGTACGGCTATGTCGATGAGACCGACAACCCGGCCTACAAAATTTTTCTGAAAGGTTAGTGCACGTTCGCGGTACGCGGCTCGGCAGCCAGCAGCCATGCCTGCGCGCGCCGTGTGACCGGATCATCCGCGCCGCGCGTGCTGATCAACACGGGCACCGCCGACTCCAGTTCCGCGCTGGCTTCACGACCGCGGCCCAGGTGCTCGAGCGCGTAGGCATGGATGGCATGCGCCTGCGCCGTCGCGGAATTTGAGGCTGACGAGGTGGCAGTCCAGATCTGGATCGATTCCTCGCTGCGCTTGAGGGCGTCATCTGCCCTGCCTCGATCTACTTCGAGGCGCGCCAGATGCATGAGCAGCGCGGCGCGATACTGATGGTTGGTGGGCAGCGCCTTGTCATAGACATCCAGTGCGTCGCGGAACTGCGTCTCGGCCTCGATCATCTCGCCTTTTTCATGCAGCAGCATGGCGAGACTGACGCGGGTATAGCCGACGTTATAGTGCGCGGCGCCGTACAGCGATAGCATGATGTCGAGGTCGGCGCGCAGCAGCGGCTCGGCCTCATCGAGTTTGCCCTCGCGCAGCAACAGTGCGCCGTAGTTGCCCTTGATGGCGGCGGTATCAGGATGTCGCTCGCCGTAGGCGCGTTCGTTCAAACGCAGCGCTTCCTTGTAGAGTTCCTCGGCACGCTGGAAGTTGCCCAGATTCTGGACCACGACGGCGAGATTGTTGTAGCGGGTGGCGATGTGCGGATGATCGCTGCCGAGTGCGCTGCGGTCGATCTCGATGGCCCGTTCGTAAGTCTGCTGGGCCAGCGCCCATTGCTTCTCGCGCTCGTAGACCGTGGCGAGATCGTCGAGCACGTCCGATACGTCGGTTTGCGGCGCAAGGCTGTTTTCCAGAATGCTCAGGCTCTTCAGGTACAGATCCTTGGCCTGTGGGAGTTGATTTTGCTGGTGTCGCAGCATGCCGAGCTTCCACAAGGCATGCCCCGCTTCGATGCTCACGCCGCCGAATTCGTTCTGCGCCAGTTTCAGCGCAGCCTGCAGGGGCGCTTCGGCGCCCGGCAAATCGCCCGCACCGATGCGGGCGCGGCCGAGCTCGAGCAGGGTATCGACCCGGGTCCTGTCGCGGGACTGCGCTTGCAAGCTGAGCGACTCTTCCAAGAGCGGGAGGGCCTGCTGGAACTGGCCGAGACTGTCGTAGACGCCGCCGACGGTCGTGAGGAGCATGGACTTGGTGGCGGGCTGGTTGGCGAAGCTCGCGCGCAACCGGTTGGTGCCCGCATCGAGAAGCTCGCGCGCGGTGACCTGGTCGCCGCGATTCTCACCGGGGTCGGAGAGTTTGAACATGTTGACGAGGAAGTTCGATACTTCGACTGCCCGCGTTTCTTCACGCTCGGCGCGCCCGCGTTGCTCGGTGACGCGGTCGCGCTCGGCAGCGACGCGCTGGGACTGCACATAGGTCGTGGCGGCAAATGCCAGGATCAACGCTGCCGCGGTGGCGCTCGACGCCACCGGGAGCCAGTGGCGCTTCACGAACTTGCCGGTGCGGTAACTCAAGGTGACGCGCCGCGCGATGACCGGTTTCTCGTCAAGATAGCGCTGGATGTCGTACGCCAATTCCTGCGCGGAGCCATAGCGACGCACCGGCTCCTTGCGCATGGCCTTGGAGACGATGTTGTCGAGATCGCCGCCGAGCTGGCGGGTCAGCCGTTTTTGCGTGGTACCGCGCGCCGCCGCGACGTTTGCGCCGTTGAGCGCATCCAGCAAGCCGACGGCCTTGCTCGGCGCGACCGGGTCTTTCTCGCAGATTTCGCGTTCGATCTCGCTCAGACGCGTCGAGGAGAGGAGAAACGGGCCGATGCCGGATAGAAGTTTGTAGAGCAGCACACCGAGCACGTAAACGTCGCTCGACGTGGTGATTGCATGGCCGCGCACCTGCTCGGGACTCGCGTGGTCAGGCGTCATGATGCGGATGTCGGCCTGCGTCATGGTGAGGGTGTCCGCGCTCACCTGCTGATCGTCGAGCAGCTTGGCGATGCCGAAATCGAGCAGTTTCGCGCTTCCGGCAGCGGTGACCAGAATATTCGACGGTTTGAGGTCACGGTGCACGACCAGGTTCTGGTGGGCGTAGTGCACCGCGGCGCACACGGTCTGGAACAACCTGAGACGCGCCTGCAGATCGAGCTGGTGCGTATCGCAGTACACGTCGATGGCCACGCCGTCGACGTATTCCATCACGATGTACGCGGTGCCGTCGGGCAACGCGCCACCATCGATCAGCCGGGCGATGCCGGGATGGTCGAGCTGTGCGAGAATCTGCCGCTCGATCTTGAAGCGCGAATGCACGGAGTGCGACGGTGCGCCTGCATGCACGACCTTGATCGCGACTTGTTGTTCGAAGTCGGCGTCGGCGCGTTCAGCCAGGAATACCTCGCCCATGCCGCCGGCACCCAGGGTGCGCAGTATACGATAGGGGCCGATTCGCTCTCCTGCTTGCGTCATGACTATGTGCAGCGTGCGTATTTGTACGACCAGACTATACGAGGGACCATTCTATGGCTAACCAAAAAGACCCGACGAAACCGCCAGACCGGGCGGGCGGTCCGCCGCCGACACCCCAGACCGACACCGGTGGCAATAAAGGCGGCACGCAGAAAGACGGGGGCGGTCAGCACGAACAGCCAAGCGGCGGCGCCAATCGCCCACCGCAGGAGCGCCGCGCCCACAGCGGCTTGCAGGAGCGGTGGAGTCTGCCGGCAGCGCGCCAGACTGCGGGCTGCTAGCCGGCATTGACCACTGCGTCGACGTATCGGGCGCTGCGTGAGCCGCGCCATGAGGATGTTTGCGTTCGTGGTGTGCGCCATCACCTGACGCGCTGGGGTCCGGAGCCCGCTGCGCTTGAACCCACGACGCTCCTGCTGCACGGCTGGCTCGATACGGGCGGTACCTTTCAATTCCTGGTGGATGCCTGTGCGCGTGAACGCCCGTTGCTGGCGCTGGACTGGCGCGGTTTCGGCCGCAGCGAGTGGCCGGCCACTGGTTACGCGTTCCCTGAGTACCTGGGTGATCTCGATGCGCTCCTCGACCTGCTATCGCCGGAACGCGCCGTCCGGTTGATCGGACATAGCATGGGCGGCAACCTTGCCACCCTTTATGCAGGTCTGCGGCCGGAACGCGTTCGCTGCCTGATCAATCTGGAGGGCCTCGGCCTCGCGCGCACGGCGCCAGCGGATGCGCCCCGGCGTCTGCGCAAATGGCTGGCGCAGATTCGCGAGCCTTTGATACGCAAGGATTATCAATCCTTCGAACAACTCGCCGCCGTAATCCATTTTCGCTACCCGCGCTTCACCCTGCGGCAGGCCGATTACGTGGCGCAACTTTGGGGCCAGGCGACACCCGACGGACGCGTGACTCTGGCAGCCGACCCGCGCCACCACTGGGTCAATCCCCTGCTCTACAAACGCGACGACGCCGAAGCGATCTGGGCGGAGATTCGTGCGCCCATGCTGATGCTGCTTGGATCGGAATCCGACTACGTGGGCCGTCTGGGGCTTGATGGCACGATGCAGTCGTTACGCGAGGCGTTCCCGGGCGTGCAGATCGGGCACATCGAGCATGCCGGGCACATGCTGCATATCGAACAGCCGGCTGCCGTCGCTGCGCAGGTCGAAGGTTTTCTGGACGTGCACTGCAGCTAGCCGTGCGAGCCTCCGTGGTATCTTAGGATCACTCATGCGTAAGACATTACTGCTCGCTGCCTTGGTGCTCCTAGTGTCATCGAGCGCGCAGGCGCGGCATCACCGCCGATCGTACGCCGCCGCCGCGGGCGAGTTCGATTACTACTTGCTGTCCTTGTCGTGGTCGCCGGCATTCTGTCTCGGCAAGCCGGACTCACCGGAATGTAGCGGCCCGCGCCGCTATGGCTTCATCGTGCACGGTCTGTGGCCGCAAAACGAACGAGGCTGGCCGCAGAATTGTGCCGACGATGCCGCTTTGCCGGACAGCGTGGTGCAAGGCATGGCCGATATCATGCCGGCCGAGAAACTGATTCGGCACGAGTGGTCGACGCACGGCACCTGCAGCGGCCTGGCGCCGGCGGACTATTTCGGTTTGGTGCGGCGGGCATTTGAGAGCGTGACCATACCGAAAGATTTGACCTCGCCCACGAACCCGATCGAGCGGCCGCCAGGTGCGGTGACCGATGAGTTCAGCCGCGCCAATCCACGGCTGCCGGCGCAGTCAGTCGTGGTCACGTGCAGCCGCCAGGGGGCGCCGCGGCTGCGCGAAGTGCATGTGTGCTTTACCAGGGACTTAGGCCCGCGCGCGTGTTCGGCAGACGCGTTGCACGAGGCCTGCCGCGCGCCGAGCGTGATCATTCCGCCGGTGCGCTGAGACGCCGCCCTTCGAGCGCGATTCGTCGTGGCGCGTGGTGCTGTAGGGCGTCAACTTCGTCGGGCATCGAAAACCAAGTACTGGGTGCGATGACCCTGGACTTGGTTGCGGTATTGTTCGGGGGCATCGGCCCTGTTGCCGGTGGGTGCGTCCGGTCCCGACATCGTGACGCGGGGACTGACGAAGAATTTTGGATGGCCCGCCTTGCGCAGGCCGTTTTGGGTGTCGCCTATGTTGTGGTGGTTGCAGACTTTCGAGCAACTCAAGGAAGCGTCGACGCATGAAACATGAACAACACGATGGGCATGAGCACGACGGGCATGCG
>CAZZZU010000002.1:0-12656 GCA_964658805.1 uncultured Steroidobacteraceae bacterium | reverse complement strand
ATGCGCACGATCATCGACATGAACAGGGCGACGACCACGAGCATGGCCACGATCACCATGGGCTGGGCGGTCACGCGCATGCGATTCCCAGCAGCGGGCTCGATATGCCGATGGTCATTGCCGTCGTCCTGAATCTGGTGTTCGTCGTGGTCGAGGGCAGCTTCGGCTTCATGTCTAATTCCGTCGCTTTGATCGCGGATGCCGGGCATAACCTGAGCGACGTGCTCGGACTGCTGTGCGCGTGGACCGCCCTCATGCTCGGCCGACGTCCGCCCGCGCCGAACTTCACTTACGGTCTCGGCCGCTCCTCGGTGCTCGCCGCGCTGGCGAACGCCTTTCTGCTGCTGCTCGCCTGCGGCGCCATTGCCGGGGACGCCGTCATGCGCTTGAACTCACCGCCGCCGGTGATGGGCACGACGATCATGGTCGTGGCGGGCGTGGGCATCATCATCAATGGCATCAGCGCGTGGCTGCTACACGCGGGCAGCCATGGTGATCTGAACCGCCGCAGCGCCTATCTGCACATGGTGAGCGACGCCGCGGTATCGGTGGGCGTGGTGATTTCCGGTGCGCTGATTCGCTCCACGGGGTGGAGCCTGCTGGACCCCATCGTCAGTCTCGTCATCGTGGTCGTCATCCTGGCGAGTACCTGGCGGCTGTTGCGCGACGCCTTGCGTCTGTCGCTGGATGGCGTGCCGGCGGGCATCAATCCGAGCGCGGTGCAGTCTTATCTGTCGGGCCAGAATGGCGTTACCGACGTGCATGATCTGCACATCTGGGCTTTGAGCACCACCAACGTCGCGCTGACGGCCCACTTGGTGGTGCCGAACGGCGGTGAGGATCTCGTGCATACCCTGGCGCCGGGGTTGAAGCGCCGTTTCCAGATTCATCACGCGACGCTGCAGATCGAACGTGACCGCTGCGCGCACGGTTGCTGAACGTCAGGCGAGGGGTTTTTCGAACAGGTAGTGCGACACAAGCCACTCGCGACCGCGATCGAAGCCCCAGAGTTCTGCGCACGCCATGAAGAAGACCCGCCAGTAATTCCACCATCGTCCCGCCGCGGCCTGGCCGTAGGTCGAGGCCAGGATGGGTTCGATTTCGGCACGGTGCCGGTCCATGTTCTCGAGCCAGTGTTCGCTGGTGCGGCTGTAATGCCGGCCATCTACCTGCCAGTGCTCACGCAGGCGCAGGTGATCCTGGAAATAGAGGAGAAGGTCGTCGCTCGGCATGATGCCGCCGGTGAAAAAGTAACGCGCCATCCAATCGGATTCGTCCCGGACCTCGAAAGGGTAGGCGTAATCCTTGTGGGTGAAGATGTGCACGAACAGCGTGCCCATGGGCGCAAGCCAGCCGGCGATGCGCTCCAGAAGCGTTTGGTAGTTGCGCATGTGCTCGAACATTTCGACGGACACCACGCGGTCGAACTGCACCCCTGGCGCGAACGCTAATGCATTGACATCGCAGGTGATGATCTCGAGATTGGCGAGGCCGCGTTCCCGGGCGCATGCGTCGATGAAGGTCTTTTGCGAATGCGAGTTGGACACGGCCGTGATACGCGATTTCGGACAGGCGCGCGCCATCCACAGGGACAAGGATCCCCAGCCACAACCCAGTTCCAGAATGCGATCACCGTTGCCAAGCCGCGCGCGCTGCGCAGTCAGCCGCAGCATGGTCTCTTCGGCTTCGCCGAGCGATGTGCCGGCATCCTGATAGTAGCAGCAAGAATATTTCAGGTTCGGTCCGAGCACGCGCTGGAAAAAACCGCTTGGCACTTCGTAGTGCTGTTGGTTGGCTTCGAGGGTGTTGATCGCCACCGGGCTTTCACGCAGCTGCTCGACCAGCGCCATCAGATGAGCCTGCTGCTTTTCGGGATCGCCACGCTGCTCCTCCCGCAGGCGTTGCCGCAACAGTCGGCGGATACCGAAACGGATCAAAAAATCCGGCAACAGACCGCGCTCGAGCAACGAAAGGGAGGGACTCATGATGTGTTCTTCTTGGTTCCGCAGCTATTCGCGCTAGTATGCGCGGCGGATGCATCGGAGTCGCGCGAGGAGAAACCCACTTGTCCAATGAAAACGCCATTCGCCGCGACGTCGGTACGCTTGCCCTTATGTTCACGGGCCTCGGCTCCATTATCGGCTCGGGCTGGTTGTTCGGCGCGTGGCGCGCCGCACAGCTTGCGGGCCCTGGCGCGGTGTACGCGTGGATCATCGGCGCTGTCGTCATTCTGTTCGTCGCTTTCACCTTTGCCGAATTGGGCGCGATGTTTCCGGAGTCCGGCGGCGCCATACGTTATGGTCACTATTCGCACGGGTCGCTGGTCGGCTTTGTCGCCGGCTGGGCCGCCTGGATCGCCATCGTCTCGGTGATTCCGGTGGAAGCCGAAGCGTCGGTGCAGTACATGAGTTCGTGGCCCTGGGAGTGGGCGCAAGGACTGTATGTGCATGCGTCGAACGGCCAGGGCGAACTCACCGTGCCGGGTTTGTTGATCGCCGCTGTGCTCGTGGTCGGTTACTTCCTGCTCAATTTCTGGAGCGTCAAGGTTTTCGCCGACACCAACAGCGCCATCACCTTTTACAAGCTGATCGTGCCGGCCTTGACTGCATTTGCGTTGATGAGCACCGAATTTCATTGGGAGAATTTCAAGCGCGGCATTCACGGCGGCGCCCACGTCACCGATGTCGCGGCGATACTCACGGCGGTGGCGACCAGCGGCATCGTCTTCAGCTACAACGGATTTCAAATACCCGTCAATCTGGCGGGCGAAGCACGCAATCCTGGGAAGAGCGTACCCTTCGCCATCTTCGGCGCCATTTTTTTGAGTACCATCGTGTATGTGCTGCTGCAGGTCGCCTTCATCGGAGCGGTCTCGCCGGACCAGCTGGAAAAGGGCTGGGCAGGGCTCGAGTACAGTTCGCCGTTCGCGCAGTTGGCGCTGGCGTTGAACCTCAACTGGCTCGCCATTTTGTTGTATTCCGATGCCTTCGTGAGCCCCAGCGGCACCGGCACCACCTATACCGCCAGCACGTCGCGCATGATCTACGCTATGGAGCGCAGCGGCACTGCACCGGAAGTGCTGGGACGTGTGCATCCACGCTACGGTATTCCGCGGCCCGCTATGTGGTTCAACCTCGGCGTCTCGTTCATCTTTCTGTTTTTCTTCCGCGGCTGGGGCAAGCTCGCGGCGGTGATTTCTGTGGCGACGATCATCACGTACCTGGTGGTGCCCATCAGCGTCATTGTGCTGCGACGCACTGCGCCCGATCTGCATCGCCCGCTGCGCGTTTGGGGGTTGCATATACTGGCTCCAATCTCGTTCGTACTGGCCACGCTGATGTTGTTCTGGGCGAGATGGCCGCATACCGGCCAGATCATGCTGCTGCTGATCTTGCCCTTGCCGGTGTATTTTTATTACCAGGCGAAACAGCAATGGCGCGACTTCGCGCAGCACCTGCGCGCCGCCTGGTGGCTGATCGCCTATCTTTGCGCCGTGATCGTGCTGTCGTGGGCCGGCAGCAAGGAGTTCGAGGGCCACGATTACATCCCGTATGGCTGGGATCAGCTGTGCGTCGCCGTCACGGCGTTGATTTTCTATCAGTGGGGTGTGCGCAGCGGCTGGCGCACGCCGCCGTTGATCGAAGTGCAGGCCAGGGAACAGGCGGGCGCATCGGCTGCCGAGGCCAGCAAGATCAGCTGAGCCACTCGGCCCGAATGCTGCCGTCAGCATCCGATTCGACGGCGCTGCGAATAGAACGTGGGCAATGCGTGTAATTTCAATCGTTTTCATCGCAGCGTTGCTCGGCGCCCCGATCGCCCGGGCGTGGGCCGATGACATTCCGTATGTGCCGACATCGGATGACCAGGTGCTGGAGCACGTGTCCAAGCCCTCGGTGGCGGAGGGTACGCTGCGGGCCCAGCAGTCTGAGCTTGCCGGGCATCCCACTGATCTAAAGGCCGCAGCGGCCTTTGCGCGAATAGCCATCGCGCAGGGCAACGCCGCGGGTGATCCGCGCTATTTCGGCTATGCGCAGTCGGCGCTGCAGCCCTGGTGGCATCTCGAGGCACCGCCTGCCGAGGCGCGCCTGCTGCGGGCCATCGTCTTGCAATGGCAGCATCAGTTCGACACGGCAAAACGCGACCTCGATGCAATCATTACGGCTGACGACGCCTTTACGGCGCAGGCCCGGCTGACGCGGGCCAGCGTCGAGATGGTGCAGGGCGCGCCGGATGCGGCACGGCGTGATTGCGCGGCGCTGATCGGGCACGTCGAAACGCTGATTGTCGCGTCCTGCATTGCTGCCGCCAATGCGGTGCTGGGTCCGGCGTCGGCCGCGGAGAGTGCGCTGCAAACTGCGCTGACTGCCATACAGGCGCCGTCTCCTGACGCGCGCGCCTGGGCGGCGACCACCCTTGGGGAAATCGGCGCGCAGTTGGGCCACGCTGGCCTGTCGCGGCGCTTTTTCGCAGACGCGATCGACGTGATGCAGCAGACCGGGCATCGCGATCCTTACCTGCTGGCGGCGTACAGCGATTTTCTGCTCGACCAGGGCGATGCGGCGGCAGTGACCGCGCTGCTGTCCGATCTGACGAGCATCGATAATCTGCTGTTACGCCAGGCCCTGGCCGAGGATGCACTGGGGCGGGGCGGGAATCCACGCGCGGCCGCCCAAGCCAAACAACACGCAGTCGATCTGGCCTCGAGATTTCGTGAGACTCGCGAACGCGGTGACTTCGTGCACCAACGCGAAGAGGCCTTGTATCTGCTGAAGCTGAAGCGTGATCCGGCGGCGGCGCTCGCAGTGGCCAGCGATAACTGGCAGCACCAGAAAGAGCTCATCGACGCGCGTGTATTGCTCGAGGCCGCGGCGGCGGCAGGCGACATCGCGGCAGCGACACCTGCCGAAGACTGGATACGGAAGTGGAAAGTGGAGGACGTGCGGCTCGAGCAGGCACGCCGCTTCATGGTCGACCCGAAGTGACGCGTGCGCCTGCCGCACTATGGGTTTTGGTGCTGTGTGTTCTTGCCGCGCCGGGAGCTTGGGCGCACAAGGCCAGCACCACGTATCTGCATCTGCGTGCCGATGGCCCAACCTTGACCCTGCAATGGGACATCGCCATCCGTGATCTCGATTATGCGATCAGCCTGGACGCGAATGGCGACGGGGCGGTGACATGGGGAGAACTCAAGCAGGCCAAGCCGCGGATTGCCGACTACGTGTTGCAACGTTTCGACGTGAACTCGGAAAAAGGCAGATGCGCATTGAGTCTGGGTGCGCTCAAGGTGGTGCCGCACAGTGATGGTGCTTACGCGGTTTTGTATCTCGAGGGTCAATGCCCCGACGCCGCGACCGCGCTCGACGTCGACTATCGCCTGTTCTTCGACATCGATGCGCTGCATCGTGGGCTGGCCGTGATCGAATTTGCCACGCACGACGGCGCGATCTTGCGACGCAGCGCGCTGTTCGCGCCCGATGCGCATCGTCTGCACTTCGATGAGCACGACGCAGGCGTGGCGCGGGTATTCGGCCAGTACTTTCGCGCCGGCATGTTTCATGTGTGGAGTGGTCTCGACCACATGCTGTTTCTCGCCGGTCTGTTATTGCCGGCGGTGGTTCGGCGTAGCGGCGGGCAGTGGGTGGTGGTCAAGGACCTGAAAAGCACGTTGCGCGAGACCGCCTGGATCGTCACCGCTTTTACGCTGGCGCATGCCTGCACGTTGACACTGGCAGCGACCGGCGCCTTCACACTGCCCTCGCGGCTGGTGGAATCAGCCGTGGCACTGACGGTGTGCTTCGCGGGCTTCAACAATCTGGTACCGATGGTGTATCGCGGTTTGTTCTGGTTGTCCGCGGGCTTCGGTTTGATTCACGGCGCCGCCGTAGCAAGCGCGTTGATCGACCTGGGATTGCCGGCGCAGGGACGAGTATGGGCTCTGTTGGCTTTCAACCTGGGCGTCGAGGCGGCGCAGTTGACGGTGCTCATCGGGGTCGTCGTGCCGTCTTACTTACTTCGCCGCACCACGCTTTATCGAAATTACATTTTGATTCCGGGCTCGGCCATCGTTGCCCTGGTGGGCCTGTGTTGGTTCATCGAACGCGCGCTTGGAGTCTATTTCGGCGTCCCCCTGCCGTAAATTCTCTGCATCTACGCGAATATCCCGCGCGAACTTAGAGGGCTGAACCATTTTTAAAAAGGGGAACGTATGAATTTAAGGAATCGGATAAGCGCTGTCCTTGCCGGCTGCGTGTTATTGCCCGTGCTCGCCAGCGCCTCGAGTCACCGGGAAGCCCCGGCCATTGCGGGCGCACCGCGGGTCGACGGCACCGACTTCTACATGTTTCGCAGCTATGAACCGGGCCGCAGCGATTATGTGACGTTCCTTGCCAATTACATTCCATTTCAGGACCCGCAGGGCGGTCCCAATTTCTACAATCTGGACGAGAATGCAATCTACAAGATCAACGTCGACACCAACGGCGACGCCAAGCCGGATATGGTATTCGAGTTCAGGTTCAAGAATTTCTACAAGCAACTGAGCGTGATGGCAGGCGGCAAGAAGGTCGAAGTGCCACTGCTCAACATTGGTGAAGTGACGCCGGATGGCGCCAACCTCAATGTGCGTCAGACCTACACGGTGACGCTGGTTCGCAATGGCAACGAGAGTGCGGGCCAGCTGGCATCGAACGCCTCTGCTTCCGGCAACCGTTTCGACCGGCCGGCTGACAATATCGGTGAAAAGTCGATCCCGGATTACGCCGCTTATGCCAACAACTTCATTTATGAAATCGGTATTCCCGGCTGCGCAACGCACGGCCGGGTTTTCGTCGGACAGCGTAAGGAAGGTTTCTTCATCAATGTCGGCGAAATATTCGACCTGTTGAATTTGAATCCGCTCGGTGCGCGCGACGCCAACAAGAACGATCTGACCCAGAAGAACATCACGTCGATTGCACTCGAAGTGCCGATCAAGTGTCTGGCTTCCGCAGCGGATCCGGTGATCGGTGGCTACACGACGGCTGAACTGGCCGTGGACCCCTCGGATGCGAATACGGCCTATACCCAGGTTTCACGCCTCGGCATGCCGCTGGTCAACGAAGTCGTGATCGGTCTGCCCGACAAGGATCTCTTCAACAAGAGCGCGCCTTCGAAAGACGCCTGGTTCTTGCAGTACGTGACCAATCCGTCGTTTCCGATCCTGGCGAACAGCCTCTTTGGTTCCGCGGCAAAGGTGCCAGGCATGCCGCGTAACGATCTGGTTGCCGCGTACCTGACGGGGGTCAAAGGCCTCAATCAGCCGGTCAAGGTTACGCCGTCGGAGATGATGCGTTTGAATACGTCGATCGCACCGACGCCGGCCGCCAAGCAGAACGATCTGGGTGTGCTAGGTGGAGACACCGCCGGCTTCCCGAATGGCCGTCGGCCATACGATGACGTTGTCGACGTCACCTTGCGGGTCGCCGAAGGCGCGCTCTGCGGAGCCATCGGCAGCTGCGGTTCAGACACGAAGGATCCGAATGGCGGCAAGGCGTACACGGACGGCGCGCGGGCGGCTGGTCCGGATCCGAAGGACATTCATGTCACGGGTCAGATCAATCCGGAAGACACCTACCTGCCAACGTTCCCGTATTTGTACACGGCCATTCCGGGCTCGCCGCAGGGAGCCAAACCGTAACTTCTGTTAGTGGCATCAACAAACGGGCTCTTCACGAGCCCGTTTTGTTGTGAGCGCAGTGCGATTATTTTCAAACCGTTCGTCAGCGCACATCTTCATGAATCCAATCCATGGTTTGCTTGCGAACCGGTTAATCATCAATTAGTTAAGGGGAGTTCTTAGTGAATAAATTACACATCGCCATTGCTGGCGTGCTCATGACGGCTGCGGCATCGAGTGCCATGGCGTCATCGCATCGCGAAGCACCATTTATCGCCGAGTTACCGAAAGTAGACGGCACCGACTTTTACATGTTCATGTCCTACGAAGCCAATCGCGCCGGCTACGTGACGATGATTGCCAATTACAATCCTTTGCAGTCGCCCTACGGCGGCCCGAATTACTTCACGCTCGATCCGCAGGCCTTGTATGAGATTCATGTCGACAACAACGGCGACTCTGCCGAAGAGCTCACTTTTCAATTTCGATTCACCAATACCTACGGGACGTCGAACATTCCGGCATTGGGCGTGGTCAACGGCAACGTGCCGGTTAACGGCGGCCCCGCTGCCGGCGTACCCGTCTCGCTGGCCAACATTGGCCCTGGAACAGGCGCGGCGACCGGCGCTTTGAACGTTACCGAGTCCTATACCTTGACGATGGTCAAAGGTAATCGTCGCACTGGAACCGCCATGCCGGTCACGGCAACGGATGGCAAGACCACCACTTTCACCAAGCCAGTCGACAACATCGGCACCAAGACCATTCCGGACTACGCGGGCTACGCGGGTCAGTACATCTACGGGATCAACGTTCCGGGCTGTACGGTCAATGGCGCGCAGGCGACCGGTCGCGTATTCGTCGGTCAGCGCAAAGAAGGTTTCGTCATCAACCTGGGCCAGGTGTTCGACCAGATCAATCTGAATCCGCTGGGGCCTCGCAATTCCGCCACCAACGTGCTCAGCAACAAGAACATCACGTCATTGGCTCTTGAAATACCGGCGAGCTGCCTGACGTCCGGAACCGATCCGGTGATCGGCGCATGGACCACGGCGAGCGTCCGGCAGAGCCGCATCATCAATCCGAGCCCGACGGGTCCGGCGACCACTGCCACGACCAAGAGTCCGCAAGTGGCCGGCGGTCCGTGGGCACAGGTATCGCGCCTGGGCTCACCGCTCGTCAACGAGGTCGTGATCGGCCTCACCGACAAGGACAAGTTCAATTCCTCGATGCCCAAAGACGACGTTGCCAATTTCGGGACGTATGTGTTGTATCCGACCTTGCCGGTATTGGTGAATGTGCTGTTCAGCGTACCGCCGCCGCCGACGCCGCGTAACGACCTGCTGGCAGCGTTCATCACCGGTGTCACGGCCACTGTGAATGGCGCGCCATTCAAGTACACCGCGCCGGCTAATCAGACGGTGGGCGGCGAAATGCTGCGGCTCAATACGGCTATCGCGCCGACCGCAGCACTGGCCCAGAACGATTTGGGGTTCCTGGGTTGCGATCTCGCGGGCTTCCCGAACGGTCGTCGTCCCATCGATGACGTCACCGACATCGAGTTGACCGTGGTCGAAGGTGCTCTGACCGGCACCAATGGCCTGCAAACGTGTGATCCCAGCGGTGCTGCACCGGTGGTCGTGAATGCGGGCGCAGTGGTGAACGATGGTGCAGAGCCGACTGCGGCGCTCTACCTGACCACGTTCCCGTACCTCAATACGCCCATCGCGGGCAGCACGGCTACACCGTGAGGTCCGTCATGCGCATGACGCACGTGGTGGGACTGGTGGCCGCGATCGGTGGAATGGTGCTCGTTGGTTGTGACGACAATCGCACCATCAGCCCGCAGCCGACACCAACGACCAGCGACTTCGAGGCTTTTGCCCAGTCATTGGTCGTCAAGTCGAGTTGCGATACGTTCATCCCGGCGGACACCAACAGTGTCGATTTCACGTTCGCGGCCGATCAGGATACGGCTGAGCCACGTGATGTCTCGACTGTGTCGGCTGGTTGCTCGGGTTAAGGTATCGGGTCAGGTGACGATGGAGTGCCCCGCTTCGGCGGGGCATTTTTTTTGGGAGAGTGGTTACCGCAGGCCGGCTTCGGTGGTCAGATACACCGCGAACGTGCCGAGCCAGTGGCCGCCCTCGTAATGTTCACCGGTGATGTTCGGCAGCGCCGCTTCGCGATGTTGCTTCGCCACACCCCGTAATGGCGAGACGCGCGGGTCGCCACTCGGCAAACCGTGCACGATCCCTTCCAGCATGAAAGCGCGGCTTAAGTTGAGCCCGTCGAGATGCGCCAGCTTGGGATCCGAGCGGTCAGTGACCACCGCGGGGGTCAGCCAGGGTTTCTTCAGTGTGTGTGGAATGCCCGGCAGGAAACGGCTCAGCCAACGCGCGAATTCTTCAGGCCGCATTACGCGGCGCATGAAATCCGCTTCCGCGAGACACGGCGAAAGGAAGTCCTCGCCGGAAGGCTCGTAGTTCAGAGGGCAATCACGATCGTTCAAATAAAAGCGGCGCGCCGCGTCGGTCAGGAGGCTGCGCATCTGTGCATCGCCCGCCACACCCGCCCAGTCCCACAGCAGGCCGAATGAAAAGGCAGTCTGATCGTGTTCGCCGACGCGAATCGGATAGCGCAGCTTCGGTAGCCAGGCGTTGATGCGCGCCGCCGCCTCGATCTCGAGCGGTTGCAAGGTCTCCGACCATTGCGCGGCCTGCGGGTCATGCCATTCGCGCAGCTCCGCGGCGAGTTTCAACAGCCACGTCAGTCCATAGGGTCGCTCGAACGAGGCGCGGCCGGGATGTTTGAAAAAGGCCAGTTCAGCGGCGATGTTGGCAGCCGTGAAACTGCGGGCGAGTTCCTCGCGGGCCTGGACAGCAAACGGCGCGTTCGGCGCAACGTGCAGCAGCCTTACGAGCAACCAGTGCCCGTGCACGTCCGAGTGCCAGTCGAAACAGCCATAAAACGCAGGTGTCAGTTCTCGCGGCGGCCGCAGGTCGCTGTCCTGGTCAATGCTGACGCTGACGTGATTGGGGTACTCGTCGTGCAGGCATTTCAGGGCGAGCCCGGCGAAGCGTGCCGTGGCGGCCGAGTCTAGGTCCGGGACGGATTCTTGCGCGAGACCCGCGCGGCTGACGAGCAGAGTCACGAGCAGAAGAAGAAGCTTTTTATACATGAGTCTCGAAGGCTTGCTGCAATCAGCGTGGGCGTGCGCGCCGGGTTGCCTGCGCTGCATACGGGTCATCAGGCCAGTAATGTTTCGGGTATCGGCCTTTCAGATCTTTCTTGACCTCATGATATCCGCGATCCCAAAAGCTCACCAAGTCGCGCGTAATCTGCACCGGCCGCCCGGCGGGCGACAAGAGCTTGAGCACCAACGCCATGCGACCGGCGGCAATGCTGGGGGTGGCGTGCAGTCCAAATAATTCCTGGAGGCGCACCGAGACACTCGGCACCTCGGTCTCCAGATAGTCGATGGCGATGTGCGAGCCGCTCGGCACGGCTACATGCGCGGGCGCCTCGCGCTCGAGGATCACGGACTGTGCGTGCGTCAGCAAGCCGTGCAGCGCATGCTTCAAGTCGACGCGGGCGAAATGCTCGCGGCGCGTCGCGTCGACGAGCCACGGTGGCGCCCATTCCTCGAGGTGATCGATGAGATAGGCATCGCTCACGTCCGGCCATGCTGCCGATGCGGGCACTTCGCAGCGGCGCATCAGTTGTACGCGCGCCTGCCATTGACGCAACTCGCGGCTCCACGGTAGCGCGTCAAGACCGAGCGTGCGCAGGCCGGTCAAGACCGCCGCTTGCACGGCGGCAGGATCTGGTGCCACAAGATCCGCCGAGTCGAGCAACAGCGCCCCGTAGCGACGCTCGCGTGTCGCCAGAACGGCCTGTTTGCGCGTGTCCCAGCGTACCTCGGCGCTCGTGACGATCGCGGCGGCGAAATATTCCTCGAGGTCACGACGCGCCAACGGCGCCGCGAGAAATATCCGCGCCTCGCGCGCAGCACCGTCGAGTTCCGCGGCGACCAAAAATTCCGCCGATGCAAGGGCCTGGGGTTCGGCAAAGTGCGCGCCGCGTCCGTTGGCCATGAGATAGCGGCCACCGCCGCCGCGAGCCTGCGCAATACGATCCGGATAGCCCCAGGCAAGCAGCAAGCCCGTCACCGTGTGCGGATCGGCGCTGTCTGCGGCGCGGCCCGCCCACTGTCGCTGCCACTGCTGCGAGGTCCGTTGTACCTGGGATTTGGCGCGCAAGTCGACGTCCATGCCGGAGGGCAGATCGCGCAAGTCGCCGCGTAGCGCAGCAACCCGCAGGCGCAGATCGGCGTCACGCGCGTTGCCTCGTCCGCGCAGGAAATCGCGTTCACTCAAGATCGCGGCCAGGTCGCAGGCCAGATGCGCAGCCCCGACGCGCCTGGCATTGAGCAGCATGTGGCCGAGGCGCGGGTGCATGCCGAGCTGACCTTGTGCACGGCCGTGCAGGGTGGCGCGGCCGAGAGCGTCGACGGCATCGAGGTCGCGCAGCAGCTCGCGCGCTTGCGCCAGCGGGGCGGCCGGCGGCGGATCGAGCCACGTGAGCGAAGCCGCGTCGCGCGTTCCCCAGCAGGCGAGTTCGAGAGCAAGCGGCGCAAGATCTGCATGCATTATTTCGGGCGGGGTGTGGGCCGCGAGCGCATCCTGGGTGCCTTCCGACCAGAGCCGATAGCATTGGCCGTCGCTCAACCGACCGGCGCGGCCGCGGCGCTGATCGGCAGCCGCCTTTGATACCTTGCCGGTGACCAGACTGCTCATGCCGGTGGCAGGGTCGAATGCAGAGTAACGGCGCATGCCGCCGTCGATCACCGTGCGGATGCCCTCGATGGTGAGGCTCGTTTCGGCGATGCTGGTGGCCAGCACGATTTTGCGGCCGCCCTGCGGTAGCGGTTTGAGCGCGGCGTCCTGTGCCGCACCCTCGAGCTCGCCGTACAGCGGCAGCACCCGCACGTGGGGGTCGA
>CAZZZU010000001.1:0-89952 GCA_964658805.1 uncultured Steroidobacteraceae bacterium | reverse complement strand
CTCGACCCGGACGCCTGCCGTGCGCGCGCCTTGCAGTCGGGATGGGATGTCTCGACCCGGCAGTTCGAGAATAATCTGGTGTTTCGCTGCGCGAAGCCGCTCTCAGCCGAAGTTGATCTTGGCTTCGAGGTTGGTGCGCGAGTCCGCGCTCGTTAAGGCCTCTTCAAGCTCGATGCGGCCTTCGCGCACCAGGTTGTACAGCGCGCTGTCGAAACTCAGCATGCCGCGCTCGGTACCGGTGCGGATGGCTTCCTTCACGCCGATCACATCGCCCTTCTTGATGAGCTCGGAGACGTGCGGGGTATTCACCATCACTTCCGACGCTGCGACGCGGATGCCGGTTTTTGCGACCACCAGACGCTGCGAGAGGATCGCCCGCAGATATTGTGATAAATCCAGGAAGATCTGATTGTGCTGGTCGCGCGGAAACATGTTGATGATGCGGTCGAGGGTCTCGGCACAGTTGTTCGCATGCAGGGTCGCGATACATAAATGCCCGGTCCCGGCCAACGCCAGCGCCGATTCCATCGTTTCGCGGTCGCGGATTTCGCCGACCAGGATCACGTCCGGCGCCGAACGCACGGCGCTGCGCAAGGCGCGGGCGAACGACTTGGTATCGAGTCCAACCTCGCGCTGATTGATGATGGACTTCTTGTTGCTGTGCAGGAATTCGATCGGATCCTCGATGGTGAGGATGTGATCCGATGAGGTTTCGTTGCGATAGTTGATCATCGCCGCCAGCGTGGTCGACTTGCCGGCGCCGGCGGCGCCCACCATCAGAATGAGTCCGCGCTTGAGCATCACCAGATCCTTGTAGATCTCAGGCATGCCCAAGTCCTCGAGGCGCGGCATTTCCGACGTGATGTAGCGCAGCACCATCGCGGGATAGCCGCGCTGGTAGAACACGTTGACGCGAAAGCGGCCGAGCCCCGGCTCCGAAATCGCAAAGTCGATTTCGAGTTCCTCGTTGAAATACTCGATCTGCTCGGCGCTCATCAGGCCGAGCGCAGCCTGCCGGACGGTCTCCGGCGTCAGCACCTGTTTGTTGACCGGGAAGATCTTGCCCTGGATCTTGATCTTGACCGGCGCGTTGCAGGTGAAGAAGAGGTCGGACGCCTTTCTCTCCACCATGAGTTTGAAAAGGGGTCGGGTGTTCAACACCACAGGCACGGCGCCGGTGATAGCAGCGCTGTCCTGGCTCATATTTAAAACACCTGTCCTTCTTCTTCCTCGAGAATCTGCAGGGCAGAACCGCCCTCTTCGGGGTTTTTCATCTCGCGCTTGCTCTCGAGCTTGACCCGCAGGCGCAGCTCATTCTTCGAGTCCGCGTTGCGCAGCGCGTCCTCATAGGAAATCAATCCGGCTTCATACAGGTCATACAGCGCCTGGTCGAAGGTCTTCATGCCCAAGCGGTTCGAACGTGACATAACGTCTTTGATCTTCGCGACCTCGCCTTTGAAGATCAGGTCCGCGATCAATGGCGAGTTCAGCATGATTTCCATCGCAGCGATGCGACCGGGGCCGGCCTCGCGCGGAATCAGGCGCTGCGAGATCAACGCGCGTATGTTCAGCGACAGATCCATCAGCAGCTGCTCGCGGCGCTCCTCCGGAAAGAAGTTGATCATGCGATCGATGGCCTGGTTCGAGCTGTTGGCGTGCAGTGTCGCCAGCACCAGGTGGCCTGTCTCGGCAAATTGAATGCCGTACTCCATCGTCTCGCGATCGCGTATTTCGCCGATCAGGATCACGTCCGGAGCCTGCCGCAGGGTGTTCTTGAGCGCGAGGTGCCAGCTTTCGCAGTCGACCCCCACTTCACGATGGGTGACGACGCAGCCCTTGTGCGCGTGCACGTATTCCACCGGATCTTCGATCGTGACGATATGCCCGCGCGTCTTCTCGTTGCGGTAACCGACCATGGCGGCGAGCGATGTCGATTTGCCCGAGCCGGTGCCCCCTACGAGCAGGACGAAGCCGCGCTTCGACAGCACCACCTCTTTGAGAATCGGCGGCAACTCGAGCTCTTCGAGCGTGGGGATCTTGGCGTTGATGGTACGCACCACCGCGCCCGTGAACCCCTGCTGCACGAAGGCGCTGACACGGAACCGGCCGATGCCGGGCGGCGCGATCGCAAAATTACATTCCTTGGTGGCGTCGAATTCCTTGGTCTGGCGATCGTTCATGATGGCCCGCACCAGACCGGCGCTCTGTTCCGGGGTCAGGGACCGATCCGACTGCGGCCTGATCTCGCCGTCCACCTTGATGGCGGGTGGAAACCCTGCGGTGATGAAAAGATCCGAGCCTTTTTTTTCGACCATGCGCCGCAGCAGATCCTGCATCAAGCGTATTGCCTGTTCCCGCTCCATCAGATGCTGTCCTTGTTCTGCGCCTTGTATTTTGCTTCTTCACGGCTCACCAGGCCCTTGGCCACCATTTCCTGGAGATTCTGATCGAGCGTCTGCATGCCGAGAGACTGCCCGGTCTGGATTGCGGAATACATCTGCGCGATCTTGCCCTCACGGATCAGATTGCGGATCGCGGGAGTGCCGATCATGATTTCGTGCGCCGCGACGCGGCCGCCGCCGACCCGCTTCATCAGGGTCTGTGAAATGACCGCGCGCAAGCTCTCGGACATCATGGCGCGTACCATGTCTTTCTCGGCGGCCGGGAACACATCGACGATGCGGTCGATGGTCTTGGCGGCGGAGCTCGTATGCAGAGTGCCAAATACCAAGTGGCCGGTCTCCGCGGCCGTCAGCGCCAGGCGGATGGTTTCGAGATCGCGCATTTCGCCGACCAGCACGATGTCGGGATCCTCGCGCAGCGCCGAACGCAGCGCTTCGCTGAAGCCAAGCGTGTCGCGATGCACTTCGCGCTGATTGATGAGGCTGCGCTTGCTCTCGTGCACGAATTCGATCGGATCCTCGATGGTGATGATGTGATCCGGGCGATTGTCGTTACAGTGATTCACCATGCCGGCGAGCGTGGTCGACTTGCCGGAGCCGGTGGGACCGGTGACCAGCACCAGACCGCGCGGTAATGCGCACAAATCCTTGAAGATCTTGGGCGCGTTGAGTTCGTCCAGGGACAGGATGGTGGACGGAATGTTGCGGAACACGGCGCCGGCGCCGCGGTTTTGGTTGAAGGCGTTGACGCGAAATCGGGCCAGTTTCGGAATTTCGAATGAAAAATCGGTTTCGAAGAATTCTTCGAATGCCTTCCGCTGCTTGTCGTTCATGATGTCGTACACCATGCTGTGCACTTCTTTATGCACCAACGCAGGCATGTTGACGCGCTTCATGTCGCCATCGACGCGGATCATCGGCGGCACTCCGGCCGACAGGTGCAAGTCCGACGCGTTGTTCTTCACCGCGAAGGCGAGAAGCTGCGCAATATCCACCGCCATTTAAGGCACCTCGTTCCGGCCGGACTCACGCTTCCGGCAGTATATTAGCGGGTGATGTCACCCATTATGTTAATTCGGCTCGAACAAATCCGTTCCCGTATCCGGGCTGCCGCCGAGGCCGCGGGGCGTAATCCTGCCGCGGTGACCCTGATTGCAGTCTCGAAGACGAAGCCTGCCGAATCCATCCGTGCTGCCGCCACGGCGGGCGTCACGGATTTCGGCGAAAATTATGTACAAGAGGCGCTATCCAAGATGGATGCGCTGGCCGACCTCGCTTTGTGCTGGCATTTCATCGGCGCGCTGCAGTCCAACAAGACGCGCAGTGTTGCCGAACGCTTCGATTGGGTACACAGCGTGGATCGCCTGAGCGTCGCGCGCAGGTTGTCCGGGCAGCGACCCTTCCACGCCACGCCGCTGAACTTGTGTATCCAGGTCACGCTCATCCCCGAGCCGAACAAGGGCGGCGTGGAGCCCGCCCAGCTCGCCGAACTGGCTGGGCAGATCGCAGTCCTTCCGCGCGTCCGGTTACGCGGGCTCATGTGCGTGCCGCCGCCGCAGCCCGACAGCAGTGCCGCGCGCGCCGTGTTCGCGCGGCTGCGCGTGCTCGCCGAGGACCTCAATGCAAAAGGCCTTGGGCTGGATACACTGTCGATGGGGATGAGCGGCGACTTCGAAGCCGCCATCACAGAGGGAGCGACACACGTGCGCGTCGGCACGGCGTTGTTCGGCGAACGAGGAGTGAAATGATCGACATAGGCAGACTGGCATTCATCGGCGGCGGCAACATGGCGGCCGCCCTGATCGGCGGCTTGCGTGAAAAAGGCATGCCGGCCGAGCGCATCGTGGTGGCCGATCCGAACGAGGCGACGCGCGCCACGGCGCAGGCCTTGGGCGTTGGCGCGACCGCCGATAACCACGCCGCCGTGCGTGCGGCGGACGTGGTCATCCTGGCGGTGAAGCCGCAGGTGCTGCGCGCCGTGTCCCTCGAGCTCGCGCCGAGCGTCGCGGCCGCGAAGCCGTTGCTGATCTCCGTGGCAGCCGGCATCACCAGCGCCGCACTGCTGCAATGGTTCGGAGCGCAAACACGCATCGTGCGGGCCATGCCGAACCGGCCGGCCCTGCTCGGCGTCGGCGCCACCGGCCTGTATGCCCCAGCGAACGCGTTCGCAAACGATCTGGCCATCGCCGAGAAAATAATGCAGGCCGTGGGTGCCACGGTGCGCGTGACCCAGGAGTCGCAAATGGACCTAGTGACGGCCGTTTCAGGCAGCGGACCTGCGTACTTCTTTGCTTTCATGGAAGCCTTGCACGCAGCCGCCCGCGCTCATGGGCTGCCGGATGACGTCGCCCTGACACTGACGCTTGAGACCGCGTACGGCGCAGCAAGCATGGCGCGCCGCTCGCATGACTCGCTGGCGGAATTGCGCAGCAGCGTCACTTCGAAGGGCGGCACCACGGCCGCGGCGCTTGCCGTGCTGTCGGATGCAGGGTTGGACCGCATCGTCGCCGACGCG
The DNA here is from genome assembly GCA_964658805.1 of uncultured Steroidobacteraceae bacterium. Taxonomy (GTDB): domain Bacteria; phylum Pseudomonadota; class Gammaproteobacteria; order Steroidobacterales; family Steroidobacteraceae; genus Bog-1198. Next base: position 85,035 of record CAZZZU010000001.1, on the reverse strand, counting down.
GTCGATGCGGCAGCGCGGCGCTCGGCCGAACTCGCCGTCGAATTTGGCGCGCCTTGACATGGAAGCCGTCCGTTACATCGTCGATACCCTGCTGTGGCTGCTGAACCTCGCCTTCGTGCTGCGTTTTCTGTTCCAGCTGGTGCGCGCGGATTTCCGTGATCCGATGGCCGATGCCATCGTGCGCATCACGAACTGGTTGATCCTGCCATTGCGCAAAATTCTGCCGCCGGTGGGCAAGATTGATTCCGCCACCGTGCTCGCCATTCTCCTGATCGCCGCTGCGCGTACCTCCGCCGTACTGGCGTTGAGCGGTATCGGCATCACCGATCCCGTCTTGTTCCTGCGCATGACGCTGGTCAATCTGGTGGACATGGTGCTGCGCATCTATCTGTTTGCACTGTTGCTCTACGCACTCTCGAGTTTCGTCGCGCCGGGCGGGTATGCGCCCGGCGTGCGGCTGTTGGGGCAACTCTGCGAGCCCGTGCTGCGACCGGTGCGTCGCCTAATTCCGCCGATCGGTCGGATCGATTTCTCGGTGCTGTGGGTCTCGATTGCAATCGGTGCACTGTTGATTTTGCTCCACTAATGCTCGGTCGCCCCGCACGCGGCTGCCGGCAAACACTTAAAAATCAGGCAAATTTGTGCAGGCAGAGCCGCTCTTTTTATTCAAATGCGCTAAACATCGGCTTTTTTCTATGTTATTTTCGGCGCCGAGTTGAAATTGCGGGCGAATATGCGCCCGCGCACGCTAACAAGTAGGAGATTATCGATGGCGAAAAAAAATGCAGCCCCGACGAAGTCTGAGATCCTCGCTAACATTTCCAAAGACACCGAGCTATCCAAGAAGCAGGTCAGCGCAGTATTCGACTCGCTGTCCGCGTCGATGAAGAAGAGCCTGCGCAGCCATGGTCTGTTCACCATGCCCGGCTTGCTCAAGATGAAAGTTGTGAAGAAGCCCGCCACCAAGGCGCGCGAAGGCATCAATCCTTTCAATGGCGAGAAGATGATGTTCAAGGCCAAGCCCGCCAGCAAGAAAGTGCGCATTGCCGCGCTGAAGAATTTGAAGGAATTCGTGAACTGACCGGAAGTGGTTCCAGGGGCGGCTGAGGTTCAGCCCGGGACTTCCAGTCCCGGCCGTCAGCCGCCCCGAGTTCAACCGTGCACGGCGTCGGTGACTGCACCCTTGAGCGCCTGCAGATGCCCGTGAAAGAAGTGGCCCACCCCCGGCAATATCACAAGGCGCGGCGTGGGTTGCAGCGTTTCGATGAAGGCGTTCACCGCACTCAACTTCACCACCTCATCGTTATCGCCCTGAATCACCGTCCAGGGGCAGGTGGGCCGCTTGTCGGCATCGAGACCAAGATGCTCGACGGCGGGGGCCACGGTGACGAGACGCGCCGTCGGCACGAGCGCTGCCAAACGCATCGCGATCGAACCGCCGAATGAAAAGCCGGCGACGATGAGGGAACGTCCGGGATAGCGCACCGCACCCCACCTTGCCACCGCCACCGCGTCCTGAGTTTCGCCGCTGCCGGCATCGAACACGCCGCTCGAGCCTTCGACACCTCGAAAATTAAAACGCAGCGCGGGATAGCCTAGGTCGGTGAGCGCACGCGCCACCGTGGTGACGACCTTGTTGTGCATCGTACCGCCGTAGAGAGGATGTGGGTGGCACACGACGGCATAGGCTTCACCGCTATTGTCGCCGCCTTCGAGCACTGCTTCGAGGGATCCCGCCGGGCCCTCGATGCTGAGCCGCTCCGGACTCATTTGATGCCAACTAGCTCCACGTCGAACAACAGCGTGGCACCCGGCGGAATCACGCCGCCCGCACCCGAATCGCCATAGGCGAGATCGGCAGGAATGACCAGACGACGGCCTTCGCCCACTTTCATCCCCGCAACGCCCTGATCCCAGCCCTTGATGACATTGCCCGTTCCGAGCGGAAACTGGAACGGTTGACCCGCGTTCTTCGAACTGTCGAACTCCCGGCCCTTGTGATCCGGTGCGGTTTCGTCGTAGAGCCAGCCGGTGTACTGCACCACGGCGATCTGCCCCGGAGACACCACGGCGCCGTCACCCTGCTTGAGTACGGTACTCTGCAGTGCGCTGACAGCAGGCTTAGCAGCGGTGGGCGCGGCAGCGCTGGATGCGGTAGCGTCGGCGGCAGGAGGCGAGTCGTGCGAACACGCACCGAACAATACGCAGAGCGTCGCGCTTCCCAGAATAGAAACCAGATTTGATGATGCCATGCTCGGCATCTTAATGGATTCAGCGGGCTCGAGTCTTCAGGCCGTGAACAGCGCGGTGCCGAAACCGATCGAGCCTGCCAGCAGCAACTGCCACTCGCTGCGCAGGCTCAATGTGTAGTAGCCCGCCATACTGCACAGATCATCGATTTCATCGGCTACTTGAAGCATCCATTCCATGGAAAGGAAGCCTAGGGCCGGCCCGTACCCGGTGCCGTGAGTGCGGTCACAGCTCGCTCAAAAGTTATTTCTTCTCGTCGAAATTGCCGCGCGCTTTCTCGGCCCAATTCTTGTAACTGTGAAAGTTGTAGAGGCTGTTGGTGATCGCAGCATGCCGGCCCGTCGGCTTGAACGGTTGCGGCGGAGTGCCCGCAGGATCCGGTCGGGGCGCTCTGCGGTCGGCACCTATATATCGCGTTTGATTCTTCAAGTCGCTCATCGTGATGTCTCCAGTTGCGATCCACAGTAGGTGGGGAAGGCTTGCATCGGGAGTAACTGTGTCACGAGGGATTTTGGCTGTCGCCATTCCCCGACAAGGTTGCGATAGGCATCTCAGCGAATTGTCGGGAAAGTTAAATGCCTGATTTTTATGTATTACACGCGCCGGTTATGGTGAAAAGTTCGTGTGAAGCAGTGCGCACAAAGCCTTAGGCAACGAGACGGTAGCAGGGCACATAGTCGGTGCCGGCAAACTTCATCCGCCCCTGCGCCACGAATGAACGCAGCAGTGCGTCGAGCGGCTCCATGATTGACGGCTCGCCCGCCAGTTCGAACGGCCCATACCGCTCGATCGCGTCGATTCCATACTCTTTGATATTGCCCGCAACGATGCCGGAGAACGCACGCCGCAGATTCGCCGCGCGCTGATGGATGGGTTGGTCATGCGACAAACGCAAGGCGCGCATCGCGGCATGCGAGACGGTGAACGGCTGCTGGAACTCCAGGGGGATCTTCAACAGCCAGTTGAAGCCATAGCTGTCGCTGGCGCGCCGACGATATTCGCGCACCTCCGCGAGGCCCTGCACCATGGCGCGTGCGACCTCGCCCGGATCGTCGATGATGACGCGATAACGCGATTGCGCCGCCTTGCCCAGGGTCGCGCCGATGAAGTGATGGATTTGCGTGAAATAGTCTGCCGCATCCGCAGGGCCGGTGAAGATCACGGGAAACGGCATCGACTGGTTGGCGGGATCGAGCAGAATGCCGAGCAGATAGAGAATTTCTTCGGCAGTGCCGGCGCCGCCGGGGAAGATCACGATGCCATGCCCGAGGCGTACGAAGGCCTCGAGCCGCTTCTCGATGTCGGGCATGATCACCAGCTGACTGACGATGGGGTTGGGCGGCTCGGCGGCGATGATGCCCGGCTCGGTGATGCCCAGATAGCGCCCATCGGCGATACGTTGTTTCGCGTGGCCGATGGTGGCGCCTTTCATCGGCCCCTTCATGGCGCCCGGGCCGCAGCCCGTACACACGTCCAACCCGCGCAGACCCAGCTCATAGCCCACTTTTTTGGTGTAGTCGTATTCCACACGGCGGATGGAGTGGCCACCCCAGCACACCACTAGGTTCGGCCGGGCTTGCGTTTCGAGCACGCGGGCATTGCGCAGGATGTGAAACACCGCGTTGGTGATGCTGTCCGAGGACCGCAGGTCGAAGCGTCCGCCCTCGACGATCTCGTTGGAAATGAATACCACATCGCGCAACACCGCGAACAGGTGGTCCTTCAGGCCGCGGATCATCACCCCGTCGACGAACGCCGCTGCCGGTGCGTTTTTGATTTCCAGCTTGATACCCCATGCCTGGCGCACGATCTTGATCTCGAAGTCTTTGTACTTCTCGAAGATCAGACGCGCATCGTCGATGGCGCTGCCGGAGCTGAGCACCGCCAGCGCGCATTTGCGAAACAGCGGATACAAGCCGCCCCGACTCGAGTCGGCCAGCTTGGCGATCTCGTGCTGCGAGAGGTGTTCGAGACTGCCCTTCGGCGCCACACGGGCGTCGACCATCTCGGATGAAAGGATTGCGGTTTCCACGTCTGCCTCTACGGATAGATATCGATCGGCACGTTGTCCTGTGTCCGCAACCAGACTTCCAGCATGTCGGAGTTTGACAGCGCGATGCAGCCGTCGGTCCAGTCGCTCGACGCGTAGTACGCCGCCGGGTGATGCGGGGTATTGGGCAGGCCATGAATCATGATGGAGCCACCCGGCTGCCAGCCATTCTTGCGGGCGTGCGCTTCATCCTGCTTGTTGGGATAAGAGACTTGTATGGCGAGGAAGTAGTCGCTACGGGTATTTCGCCGGTTCAGGTAATAGCGCCCCTCGGGCGTCCGAAAGTCGCGCTCACGTTCCTTGGTACCCACCGGGCTCAGGCCCAGGGCCACCTTGTATTCACCCATCAAACGGTCGCCATGATAGAGAGCCAGCTTGCGCGCGGCCTTGTGCACGACTACATGATCCGCCATCGCCAGATCTGCGGCGACGCCGTGCGCCGGCACAGCAACCCCTGCCACCCATACCGTCAACAGCAACCCCGCGAGACGCCCAGCCCATCGATTTGACATGCGCAAATTATAGCGCTTTACCTTAACCCGAAAATCGGCTCTGCCTCACGTCCCGGTTATACTGCCGCGGATGCGCTTCCCACTCTGCTCGCTGGTCTTGCTGCTAACGACACTCGCGGGTTGCGCCGAGCAAGCCTCCAGGCCGGTGGAATTTCTGGACGAGCGCACCGGCATGACGGTGGGTTCATTACAGGAACCGATGGAGATGGTGCCCACACTGCAAAGCGCCGGCCGTATCTTCGGCACGCGCACGAGTTTCGCGTATCTGGGTCCGGTCGAGTGGGACCGCAGCGGCACCATCGACTACAGCCTGTGGGTACATGTGGCGCCGGGCAACGACAAGATGCTGTCCGATATTCATGGCGCCGGCACCGTGAGCCTGGTGCTCGATGACGGCACGCTGGTGCTGACGCCAATGGACGCCCCGCAACTCGCGAGTGCGCCCTATACGCCGGTGGCCTCATGGGGGCAGACGGCGTACTTCTCGTTGGCGATTGAGACCTTGCAACGCATGGCCGGCAGCCGGACCATGCAACTCGAATTCCATGCCACCAACGATTCGACCGTGGTCTTTCGCACCACCGCCGACTATCGGGCCATCCTGAACGCGTACCTGCGCGATCGCGGCATCACTCACGATTGATCGGCACCACCCGCGGCAGCGTGATCACCACGCCGGGCTTGACCGACGCCAGATCCACATCCGGATTGTATTGGCTCATCAACCACTGCGGCAGCCCGCCATGTTGTTGCGCGATGTTCCACAGTGAGTCGCCGCGCTTGACGGTGTAATTCTCGGTCCCCGCGATCCGGTGTGCGGCAAAAAAGTTGTCCTGCATGCCGTGGTGGAAGGCGCGGCGGGCGGCGGTGAAGTCCTCGGCGCTGACCTTGCTGAAATCAAGTTTGACCCGGTGCCCGTACGTCACCATCGCGTTTTTCTTCAGGCCGTTGAGCGCCCGCAAGCTGGGCAATGAAGTCTTGGTCCAATCCGAAAAATGCCCCAGCGTCTCTTCGGCCTGCACCACCACCGTATTGTCGGCGCCGACCTTGTAGCGGGTCGCATCGAATGTGCTGCTCGGGGTCGATGCCGGCAGCAAGGCCGTGGTACCCGCCTGCCGCTCGGAGACCGGCTCTCGCGGCGCCGGTGCGCTGCTGGCCACTGACGGCGGCGCTTTCGTCTGCGGGGAAACCGGTGCTGACGGCGGTTGCGGCGAAGTCGCAGCCACCAACGGTGCGGAGCCGCTCTCGGCGCGCGAAGCCGGCCCCGGGATGCGCACGCTCGTGCCACGCGGCACTTCGCGGCCCGCAGGGAGGCCATTGGCCGCGAGCAGTCTGCTGAGCGATACGCCATTGGCGGCAGCAACTGTCGCCAAGGTTTCGCCCTTCCGCATTTTGTGGGAGCCCTCGCTGCGCTGCCCGACAAAGCGTTGGGTCGCGGGCAGACGTGCCCACGCGGCGGCAATTTCCGCCGGCGGCAGCAAACCCGGAAGCCGTAGTTCGAAGCCGCGCGGTACCAGACGCGAGCCGTCCCAGATCGGTGGTCGCAGCGCCGGATTGAGCACTTTGAGCGCGCCCATATCGACTTTGAAGGCGCGCGCCAGCGCGTCGACGCCAATATAGTCGGGCAGTTCCACGGTCATGCTCTCGGTGTCCGGCAGGTGGGTCATCGGCCCGAAGTATTTTTCAGCATTACGGTCTACCTCGAGCGCAGCCAGGAACGCGACGTAGAAGTTCCGGGACGCGAAGCCGAAAGTTGCGCCGGTGTACCGCTTGACGATGACCTCGATGTTGCTGGTGCCGAGTTCGTCTTGGGCGCGCCGCAGGCCGCCAGGACCATGGTTATAAGCAGTGACGGCGAGCGGCCAGGTACCGAGCAGCTTGTAGTTATAAAGCATGAGATTGGCTGCCGCTTCGGTGGCGCTGTAGGGGTCGAGGCGCTGGTCAACGAGATTGTCGACCCGCATGAAGCGGCGGGCGGTCGAGGGCATGAATTGCCACAACCCGGCTGCGCCGACCTTCGAATAGGCGTCCGGATTGAAAGATGATTCGACATGCGGTAACGCGCCGATCTCGGGCGGCACGCCGCGCTGCTGCAGTACCCGGGAGATGTTGCGTTCGAATGCCTGGGCGCGCTGCAAACCCGCGTGAAACCGATCCGCCTGCCCGAGCTGGAAGCGCAAATGCGCAACCGCATCGCGAAACTGCGCGGCCGTCGCGTTTTCGCCGAATGCCCGCCAGATGCGCCGTTCGTGCGGGGTCAAATTCTCAGGCGGACCTGCGGCAAAGCGCTGCAAGAGTTCGGCATAGCGCGCCTTGGCCGCCATGACGCTGCGCTCACGCTCCCGGGGGGAGTCAGCGGGATCGAAGTGCAGGACTTCGTACACCAACGCCAGATTTCGATCATCGTGAATCAAACCGCCATCGGTGTTGACCTCGGTGTAGACGCGGATCCAGAAGCGCACGTCCGCTTCGAGTTCCGGCGGCCGCGCGAACGGCATGCCGTACGGCTCGGTTAGGTCGGCGGCCCGGCCATGGACACTGAAAAGCATGACAAAAATGAGGCACGCTGCCCGTGCGGCAAACCGAAACGTCTTCAACATAATCAGCGAGGGTACTCGCTACGCCGGATCGAATTGTTGATCCGATCACGATTATCGCGACAAGCTGCGGCAGCGATATTGCACTGCAGCAGACCTGAATCGTGACCGCCGCGTCGCCAAACCGTCATATCGATAGTCAATAATTCTTGTACTGAAAGCTTCGCGAGGCTATGGCGCAGTGCGCGGCCAGACCTTAAGCTAAAGGCAAGTCGCCGTTCGTCCAAGGACGGCGATTCTAACTACAAACAGGGGATGTCCATCTATGCGCAAGCATGCGTATTCTTTTCTTGCGGCCGCAGTTAGCGCGGCCTGTCTGGCAGGGAGCGCGGCTTACGCGTTGCCGGCTCAAAAGATCAAGGCGACGGATCTCGGGGAGACGTCAAATCTGACAGGTGCCGCGAAGCTCGAAGCCACGGTCGTACTCAAACTGCGAAATGCGGATAAACAAGAAGCGCTGATTCAGTCCCTGCACACGCCGGGCAGCGCCAGCTACCACCAGTTTCTGAGCAGCGCACAGTTCAAGAGTCAGTTTGCGCCGACCGCGGACACCGTGGCACGCGTGACAGCGCATTACCAGGCGGCGGGTTTTACCGTCAAGCAGAGCTCCTCGACGATGCTGAAGATCAGCGGCACCGCCAAAGCACTGCAGTCGGAATTCGCTGTACAGCTGCATAGCTTCGAAGCCTTTGCCAATGGCGGCGCAACCCGCTTCTATGCGCCGGCGGGTGACCCCCAGATTGCACCGGCAGTAGCGGATGCCGTCGAAGCCGTCGTCGGACTCGATACGCGGCCGCGCTTCCATTCCAATCTGCAGCACTCCTTCGCTTCCAAGCTGGGCGGCAAGGTGAAACCGTTCGCCTCCCCCGCAGCTACCGGCAATATCCCGGGCGAGTGGACGGTGGCGGACTACGCCAAGTACTACAACGTCAATCCGCTCTATAAAAAGGGGTTCGACGGCACCGGCTCACGGCTCGCCATCGTGACCCTGGCATCGTTCACGCAGAGCGATGCTTACACTTATTGGAATGCCGTGGGTCTCAAGGTCAAGAAGAACCGTATCCGTGAAATTCTCGTCGACGGTGGCGCCGGTCCTGTCAGCGACGTCGGCGGCTCGGGCGAAACGACGCTCGACGTGGAGCAGTCCGGTGGCCTTGCGCCCGGCGCCAAGATCGATGTCTACGAAGCGCCGAACACCAGCCAGGGCTTCATTGATGCCTTCGCCAGCGTGGTCGACGACAATCTGTCGGATACCCTCTCCGCGAGCTGGGGCATCTGGGAATACTTCGATCTCGTCAAGAGCGGTGGTGGCGTCTCCGATCCCTACAACGGGGAATTTGTGAGTTCGCTGAAGGCGTACTCCGAGATATTCATTCAGGCCGCGCTGCAGGGCCAGACCGTGTATATCGCCGCAGGCGACGCCGGTGCGTATGAAACCGGCGCCGAAATTCCGCCGCCCTCCTGGCCGCCACCGCCGAAGTCAGTGGTGCTCTCGGTCAGCGATCCAGCCGTGCAGCAGTATGTCACGGCCATCGGTGGCACGACGCTGCCGGGCAAGCAGGTTTACCGGATCAATTCGACCGGTAAGCTGGTCACGGTCAACATCAAACACGAACAGGCCTGGAGCTGGACCTACCTCGAGCCGCTGTGCGACAAACTCGGCTACGACCCGCTTTCCTGCGGTATCTTCCCGGTCGGCGGTGGCGGCGGTGTGAGCTCGTTCGTCAAGCTGCCCTTCTACCAGGTCTTCATTCCTGGGATCCTGGCCACCGAACCGAACCAGACGTTGCTCGATTACTCGCAGAGCCCGCCGCAAAAAATCACGCGGCTGCCTGATTACTACTACGGTCGCAATATCCCGGACGTTTCTTCGAACGCCGATCCGGAAACCGGCTACCAGCTGTACTACACCAGCGATACCGGCGCCTCGGAAATCATCACCTACGAGGGTGGCACGAGTTTCGGCGCGCCGCAGTTCAACGGTATTACGGCGCTGTACACCCAGGCCCTCGGCCATCGCGTCGGCGTGTTGAATTTCGCGCTGTATGACCTGGTGCGATTCGGTACGGGCTACAAGGGATCGAAGCCGCCACTCAAGGACGTCCTGGATGGCGACAATTGGTACTACGAGTCACATGGTGGTTACGATCAGACCACCGGTGTTGGTATTCCCGATTTCACCAACCTGCTGAACGCAATCAAGTAAATCGTAACGCTGGAACTGGGCCGTCGTTGCCGACGCAGCGGCGGCCTTTTTTTTGGCGGTGATTTTTTCCTGAGTTGCGCCAACGCTCGGTCTTCGTGCGCCGGGTGTCGTCGATGACCGGATTGCGTGCAGCGACGCAGGCACTGCCCACACTGCATTCAGCAAATTCCCTGTGCTAAACGGCATCTCCATGCCGGGGCGTCTGATTGGCATGTGATTTGCACCCGACAACGGCATAAGCCAATCAGCACGTTGCTGCAGTGGCATGGGGAACAACCGTTTTATGAAAGACTCGAATGCCCGAAGCGTCGCTTCGGCCGCAGTGTGCTGTCTGTTCGCTATCAAAATCGCCGGCGCCCAAAACGCAGCGACACCGGCCCTGGGTCCCGACTCCGATGCGCTCGAGGAGATCGTCGTCAAAGGCGTGCTGCTCGAAGATCAGGTCAGCCCGTTGCAGCGCAAGGTGAGCTCGGTGCTCGGCGTCGAGCTATCGGTGCTCGACACACCGCGTGCGGTCACCGAGATCAACGCAGCCCAGATTCGCGATCAGTCGATCGTCGATGTCACGGACTTCGTCAAGATCGTTTCGAGTGCCTACACCAACGACCAGTTCGGCGGCGCTAACGTACCGTTTCTGCGCGGACAGTCGGCAGAGGTTTTCCAGAACGGCATGTTGCGCACACCGCGCTCCGACGGCCAGCCCTTGAGTTTCAACTCGGTCGAAGGCTTCGACATCATCAAGGGTCCCGCCAACGTGGTCTACGGTCCCACCGGCAACGTGGGCGGCTACGTCAACCTCGTGACCAAACGACCGTACTTCGACACCCAACATGCGTCCGCAACGTTGACTTACGGCGAATACAACACCCGCAAAGCTCAACTCGACCTGAGTGGCCCGATCACCGACACGCTGGCCTACCGCGTCTCCTACGAATACGATCACTCGGGCAGCTTCTATCGTTTCGGCTATACGCACTCGTCAGACATCTACGCCGCGCTTCGCTGGAAACCGAGCTCCGACTTCACCGTGGACCTCAACACCGAATTCTATAGCGCGCACTACACCGAGAACCCGGGCATCAACCGCCCCACACAGCAGTTGATCGACGACGGGCTCTACTACCAAGGGACGGGCGTCAGTCCGTTCACCGGTCCCGGCCAGGATCCACGTAATTTCCTCTCGGTGGTGGATGTGACCGGGGTGACGCGGATCGACCGCAGCTACCAGCTGGTTGCCCCGACCGACCACGATCAGGGCACCAATTTTCAGGTACAACTCGACGCCACCTATGTCGTGAACGACTGGCTTACACTCGCGAACAAGGGCTATTTCGAGGATTACTCGCAGCTACAGCTCGAGTATGCGCAGCGTTACTACAACAACATCGCGGAGTCGTATAACTTCGAGGACCGTTTCGAGGTTCGCGCGAAGTTCGAGCGCAACCAGTTCATCGCGGGCATCGCCTACCGCTTCATGCACGTCCTCTCGTACGGTGACTTCTATAACGAGTACCTGAACGCGACCGACATCACCACCAATCCGGCAGGCTTCCCGATCACGACCAATCTGTTCGGGGTGTTGCCCGTGCCCGGACGGCCCAACGAATTCGCCACGCCCGGCGCCTCATACGCAAGCGCGGACAATCCCAACTCCATCGCCAACACGCAGCATCAGAACTCGCATCAGATCGGTGCCTTCTTTCAGGACATCTATCAACTGACCGACCGCCTAAGCGTGTTGGCCGGCGTACGCGCCGATCTGTTCCACGAGACGCTTGACGATCCATTGCCGGCGCCCGGGTTCGCGCCGGCTCATGCGACTGCCACGCAGGGCGAGACAGCCGCGGATTTGAGCGTGACCTACAAACCCATGTCGTGGATGACCACCTATCTGACCGCCGACTACAATCAATCACCGGTCACCACGACCGGTGGAGGTTTCGCCGCGTTCACGGGCGACACGATCAACGGCAGTGATTTCCACATCAAGAATTTTCTCTACGAGGGTGGTGCGAAGGCCGCGCTGGCCGACAACACCTTGTTCCTGTCGACAGCCGGCTACTTTCAGAAACGGGCGCAAACCGATCAGTTCTCGAACACCGAACAGGTCGACACCTACGGCTTCGAATTCGAATCCAATTACCAGCCCACGCGGAATTTCTCGGCCACGGCGGCCTACAGTTACCTGGATGCACACCTGCACGCAGCGGGCGGTGGTCTGGCATTCACCCAGAACGTCTACGATGCGTTTGCGCCGCCCTACGGCACCGGCGTCGGCAGCCCAAATTTCGGCGCACTGCCGACGGCTGACTATCGCCTGCCGGCCGTGCCGAGCGAACTCTTCAGCGCGTTCGCGAAGTACCGTACCGATATCGGCTTGGGCTTGAGCTTCGGCATCGTGGTCAGCGGCCCGATCAATACGTCCTATCTCGGCAACGTCCGCATTCCCACGCAGCACACGCTCGACGGCACGCTCTTCTATGAGAAAGACCGGCTGAGCGTACATGCCAATTTCTACAACATCACGAATCGCAGAAACTGGATAGCCGAAGCAGGCCCGCAGGGTAACGATCTCATCACCCCATCGCTGCCTTTCCACTACCAGGTCAGCGTCTCCTACCGTCTCTGAGGCGCAAAACATGACGACTCAATACTCATTGCGTGCACGCGTCGCCTTGACGTCCGGTGCTTTCGCCTTCGCGTTTGCAACAGCGGCCCCCGCGGCGGCGGCCGCCGCCGCGGGCACGACTACCGCGATCCCGACAGCGACCACTGTCACGCACCCGGTCGCGTTCAACGAAGAGACGAAGATCCGCCAGTCGCTCGTGCAGGTTGCGCTGGAAAAGGAGCCCGCCGACCTCATCATCCGCGGCGCCAACCTACTCAACGTCTACACCCTGCTATGGCAACCGGACACCGACATCGTCATCAAGGGCAAGCGCATCGCCTGGGTGGGGCCGACGGGTCAATGGAAGGGTACCTGCCCGAACATCTTCGATGCGAAAGGCTTGTACGCGGTGCCCGGCTTCGGGGAGTCGCACAAGCACATCGAGAGTTCGTTGCTGTCGCCTGAATGGGAAGCCGCCCTCGCGGTGCCGTTCGGCAACACCTGGACCAGTGAAGGCTCGCATGAATTCTCCAATGTCAGCGGTGCCCACAATGTCGAATTCTGGGAGACGCCGGAAAAGCACGGCAGTCCCCTGAAGATCTTCACCGCGCTGGGCTCTGCCACGCCGCCCTCTGCCTTCGAGGTCGGCGGCGGCAACTACGCCTACGGCGACATCGCGCAGAATCTCAAGAAGAGCCTGGCCGTGCAGGGGCTCGACGAGGTCATGGACTGGCCCGCCGTTTCCATCCCCACACATCCTGGCTATCAGCGCATCTGGGAAGACATCCAGGCCACACGTGACAACCGCGGCGTCATCGATGGGCACGGCTCCGGCCTGCGCGACCTGACCCGCATCAACGCGTTCGCAGCGGCAGGCCTTACCAGCGATCACGAGACTCGCGTTGCCGAAGAAGCCTGGAGCAAGTTGCAGACCGGTCTGTTCCTGCAGTTGCGCGACGAGAACATCGAGAAGGCCGTGCCGCTGTTCGTCAAGAATGGTCTGAAGGAGTGGAGCAATATTTCGCTCGTGACCGACGACCGCAATGTCGCCGACTCCTTGAAACAAGGAACCATGAACACGCATGTCGCGCTCGCCATCAAGATGGGTGCGCCGGTCGAAGCCGCCTATGCCATGGCAAGCCTCTACCCCGCGCGACACGCGCACGTCGACCCGCTCGTCGGCTCGATTGCGCCAGGCCGTTATGCCGACGTCGTGCTGCTGACTTCGCCTAAGGACGTGGCCATCAAGGACGTGTTCGCCAACGGCCAACATGCCGCGCACGACGGCAAATACCTGCTGGCCGTGCCGAAGATCGACTGGCCCGCCTGGGCCACCGATACCATCCACGTCGGTCGTGCGTTGACCGCCAAAGATTTCGAGATTCGTGCACCGGCCGGCAAGAGCAGCGTGACCGCCGCGATCCAGGCACCGTTTTATACGGACGCCGAACAGAAGACGGCCACACTGCCCGTGGTGGACGGAGTCGTGCAACGCGATCCCGCGCATGACATCGTCAAGGTGGCGATCGTCGACCGCTACACGGGCAGGGCGAAGCTCGGCAAGATGTTCTTCACCGACATGGGGCCGAAGACGCCGAACTCCGCGGTGGCCACCTCCGTCTCGCATGACCTGCATAACATCACCGTCATCGGCTCGAGCGACGCGGCGATGGCGGTAGCAGTCAATCGCATCAGCGAAATCAAAGGCGGCCTGGTGCTGGTGAAAGACGGCAAGGTTACCGCCGAGATGCGCCTGGAGATCGGCGGTCTGATGACCAGCCGCCCGGTGGCGGACGCCGCCGCCAGCATGGAAAACCTGTACAACAAGGGCGATGAACTCGAATGGATCGGCAGCCCCGGCTTTCCACGCCGCGTGTTGTTCGCAATGATCACCTGCAGTCCCTTCACCTGGCGACTGGTCGTGCCCTACCCCGGCAATCCATCCGGCCTGGTGTTGTTGCAAACCGGCGAGACCAAGCCGATCGTCTGGTAGCTAATACCCCATCGATGCGCCAGTGCATCGCATGGGTGGTGCTGCTGTTGGGTTGGGTGCCCGTTGCGGGCGCTCACACCATGACGTTGACCGAAGTGACCGTCACCTTCGCGGATTCGACCCCCGCGGACGCGGCCACGCTCAACGTCAAGGTCGGCATCGACCTGACGCAGATCCTGGGCTCACCCGACAAGTACTACGCGCTCGTCAATGAAGCGCCCACCGCGCAGCAGGCCGACGTGCGCGCGCTGTTGCCGCAGTTATTAGCGGGTCTGCAGTTGCTCATCGGCACGCAGCCGCTGACGCTCGAATTGCAAGAATTCTCCGCGTCGACCGCGGACAAGGCGCTGATCCTGGATGGTCAGATGAGCACGCTGTCGACGTTTCGGTTCGTCGCAAGACTGCCGGCGGGGTCATCCGAGCCGCTCAAGCTCGTGGTGCCCATTGGCGCCAGGATCGACTATCCGGTGGTGTACACGATCCTCATACCCGCCGCGCATGTGTCGATCACGCGCTGGCTCGAGGACGGGGCGCATGAAAGCGAGCCTTTTCACTGGATTGAAAAGGTGCCACTCACGGTTGGCACTGCGTCGAGCGCGACCGCGGCTGCCGCGTCAGGCCCCACCCCTTTGGCGCCGCCCACCGCCGCGTTCGATCCTGACTCCCTACCGTGGTACCGGCAGTTGATCGTCTACCTGCGCCTCGGCTTCCGTCACATCGTGCCCGAGGGCGCCGATCACATCCTGTTTGTCCTCGGACTCTTCTTTCTGGGTATCACCTGGCGAAAACTCTTGTCGCAGACGACGGTGTTCACCATCGCGCACGCGACGACGCTGTTCTTTTCGACCTATGGAATATTCAGTCTGCCGAGCCGCTATGTCGAACCGGCCATCGCGCTGTCGATCGCCTGGATCGCGATCGAGAACGTGGTCAAGCCGAATCTAGGCCCGGGTCGCCTCGCCATCGTATTCGCGTTTGGCCTCGTGCACGGTCTTGGGTTTGCGAGCTCCTTGAGCGGCATTCCATTTCCGAAGCGCGACTTCGTCACAGCACTGCTTGGTTTCAACTTCGGTGTCGACTTCGGCCAGCTGTTTATCATCGGCGTCGCGTTCATGGCAGTCGGCTGGTTCCGGAACAAGCCGTGGTTTCGCGCGCGTATCGCGGTGCCCTGCTCGCTGGCTATTGCGGCAGTGGGTCTGTTTTGGGCCGTGCAACGCCTGGTGCGCGGTGCTTAGCCAGCGTTACTGTGCCTTGTCCGGGTCATACCAGACCGCTTCGATGTTGTGGCCGTCCGGATCGAGTACGAAAGCCGCAAAATAACCGGGCGAGTAGTCGCGGTAGCCGGGCGCACCGTTGTCCTTGCCGCCGGCTGCCAATGCGCGCTTGTAAAAGTCTTCGACCTGCGCACGGTTGCTCGCCTGGAAAGCCAGGTGCGTTGGCACGATGGTGGCCGCTTTGCCAATCCAGAAATCCGTATTCTCACCATCGTTGAAGCCAGCAGCCTCACCGTATTCCATATTGTTGCGGTACCCCAAGGCCGCGAGCGTCTGGATATAAAAGGTTTTGGATCTGGCGTAATTGCTGACGTGCAGATTGGTGTGGGCAATCATGGTGTGGGCTCCTCGATGAGGAATTCGCGGACGGGGCTCTCGAAGTGGGCGAGCTTACCTCCGCTCATAGCGCCTGTCCGAGGAAACCTTTGTGACAGCGCTGTCATTTTGATTTCGGTTGCGCTAAGCTTTTCGAGCCATGACTATCCAGCCAAGCGTGTTGAGCGCGTTACTCCTCGCATGCATGAGTTTCTGCGTCGTGCCGGCAGCGGATGCGGCGCTGGAGCAGACGACGGGATCGCCATCGGCGGTTTTCGTCGACAACCTCCTGAGCCACATGAGCCTGGAGGAAAAAGTGGCGCAGATGATTCAAGCGGATATTGCATCGATCACGCCCGACGAGTTGCGCGAGTACAAGCTCGGTTCCGTTCTCGCCGGCGGTAATGCGGCCCCGGAAGGAAATGTTCGCGCGACGCCCGCAGCCTGGCTCAAATTGACGGACACGTTTTTTCGGGCCTCGCTCGACGCGCGCGTCGAGGGTCACCCGGCCATCCCCATTCTCTTCGGTATCGACGCGGTGCATGGCAATGCCAAAGTGCGCGGTGCCACTATTTTTCCGCATAACGTTGGACTCGGCGCGGCGCACGACCCAGAGCTGATCGAGCGAATCGGTACGGCGACGGCGCAGGAGGTGGCGGCGATCGGCGTCGACTGGTCGTTTGCGCCCACCCTGGCCGTGGTGCGCGACGTGCGCTGGGGTAGATCCTATGAGAGCTATTCCGAGTCGCCGGACCTGGTGGCACTGTATGCCCCGGCGATGGTGACGGGGTTGCAGGGCGCGCTCGGCACAAATGCGTATCTGTCGCCCGGTCATACCCTGTCATCGGTGAAGCATTTCGTCGGCGATGGCGGCACCTTTGACGGCAGGGATCAGGGCGACACGCGGCTTTCCGAAGCAACGCTGTGGCGCGTGCATGCCGCCGGCTACCCCGCGGCGCTGCGCGCGGGAGCGCAGATCGTGATGGCGTCGTACAACAGTTGGAACGGCGCAAAGTTGCACGGCAATGAGCACTTGCTCACGGGCGTTCTAAAGGGACGCATGGGATTCAACGGTTTCGTGGTCGGTGACTGGAATGCCCACGAGCAGCTCCCCGGTTGTACCAAAGAGCGGTGTGCGGCGGCGATTCTCGCCGGCGTCGACATGTTGATGGCACCCGATTCCTGGAAGGCGCTGTACGAGAACACGTTGACGCAGGTTCGCTCCGGCGAAATTCCCCGCGCGCGCATCGATGATGCGGTGAACCGCATCCTGCGCGTGAAGACGCTGGCAAGACTGTTCGACAAAAAGTCGCCTGCTGAGCGCAGTGACGCCGGCGATTTTTCAGTCCTGGGCAACGCGGCGCATCGCGCGCTCGCACGTGAGGCAGTGCGAAAATCGCTGGTGCTGCTGAAGAATGCTCGGCACACCCTGCCGCTCGACGCGCACGCCAAAATACTGGTTGCCGGCGCGGCGGCGGATTCCATCGCCATACAGTCAGGCGGCTGGACGATCGACTGGCAGGGCGATAAGAACACCAATGCCGATTTCCCCGGCGCAACCTCAATATATGCGGGTATCCAGCATGCCGTCGCGGCTGCGGGCGGCTCGGTTAGTTACGCCGCCAGCGGCAACTATACGCAAAAGCCGGACGTCGCCATCGTGGTCTTCGGCGAAGACCCTTATGCGGAGTTCGAAGGCGATCGCGAAAGCCTCGAGTATTCGCCACACCGCAAACATGACCTTGCGCTGCTCAAACGCCTGCGCGCGGCAGGCATTCCGACCGTGGTCGTGTTTCTCTCCGGCCGACCACTCTGGGTCAATCCGGAATTGAATGCGGCGGACGCATTCGTGGCCGCATGGTTGCCGGGCAGCGAAGGTGAAGGCGTCGCCGACCTGCTTTTTGCGACGCCGGACTCCCACAATGATTTTACGGGGCGCCTGCCTTTTTCGTGGCCGGCGACCGCCATGCCCATCAGCTTCCATGTCCATGACCATGTAACCGGCGCGCTGTTCCCTTTGGGGGCAGGCTTAAGCCTTGGTCAGGCGAGCGAGGTCACGCGCCTGCCGGAGGCGTCGCGCACGGCCGCGCGCTCGCGAGAAATTGAGGGGAGCTTATACCGGGCGGGTCATCCCACAGCGCCGTGGTCGCTGTTTGTGGCGAGTGCGGATGCGCAAGTGCATGTCACCACAACACAGCAGGATAGTCCCGATGGCGCGGTGCGCGTGCTCTCAAAAGGCGGCGACTCGCCGCTGCTGCTCCAGTGGCGCGGCGGCACGGGCTCGGTTGTGCTCTCCGGGCGCGCGGTCGATCTTCGGCACGACGCGGAGCAAGGCCGAGCCATTCGCATGCGCTACCGGGTGCAGGCGTACCCATCTCAAGTAACGCAGATGGGCCTGCAATGTACCGCGCCATGCGGAAAGTCGAACGCCATGATCGACATCACTGCAACGCTCAGGCGCGCGCCTTTGCGCACATGGCAAAGTCTCGACATTCCGCTCGCATGTTACGCCGCGCGGGGTGCCGACCTGAGCCAGATCGAGATGCCGTTTGCGCTCGCGACAGCGGGCCGTCTCGGCCTCGAGATCGCCGAAGTGTCTTTGGGGCCATCGACGCACGCGCAACCCTGCCCAACGGAGTGAAATTTTGCGGCGTTTCGGCCGAGTCGGTACCATCGGATCGATGAACTCGCTGCCTGTCGTCACGATACAAGGTGTTGCCGATCTCGCGAGAGTGTCGCCCAAGACTGTCTCGCGTGTCATCAACGACGAGCCGCGGGTCAAGCCGGCGACGCGCGCACGCATTCTCAAAGCCATCGAGCAGCTCAATTACCGTCCCAACCTCAATGCACGGGGTCTTGCCAGCAACCGATCTTTTCTCATCGGTCTGTTCTGCGACAAGCCGGGAGATTACTTAAGCGAGTTTCAGGCGGGCGCCGTGGAGCGCTGTCGCGAATCGAATCTGCACCTGATGGTCGAACCTTGGGATGTGACCAGTCCCGATATCGATAAACATGTCGATACCATGCTGGGACAGTTGCGCCTTGACGGTGTGATCCTGCTGCCGCCGCTGAGCGATCATCCGGTGGTGTTGAGTAAATTGCAGGAGGCGGCCATTCCCATGGTCAGAATCGCGCCGAAGACCGACCTGAGTGCATCACCGTCGGTCGGCATCGACGACTACGCAGCCGCGCGCCAGATTACGGCGCACTTAATCAAATTGGGGCATCAGCGCATCGGATTCATTCTCGGCAAACCCGACCACGGTGCCACCGAGCAGCGCTATCTGGGTTTCGTCGACGAAATGCGCGCGCACCAGATCAAAGTCGATTCGGAGCTGGTCCAGACCGGCAATTTCTCATTCAGTGATGGACTCATCTGTGCGGAACGCATGCTGCGGCATGCGAAGCCGCCCACCGCAATATTCGCCAGCAATGACGACATGGCGGCGGCGGTCATCTCCATGGGGCGCAAGTTTGGTCTCGATCTGCCTGCGCGGTTATCTGTAGCCGGCTTCGACGATGCGCCCGTTGCGCGCATGATCTGGCCTGAACTCACGACCGTGCGTCAGCCCGTGGCCGCCATGGCGCGGATCGCGGCCGATCTCATCATCCGGCTTGAACCGCGGCGTAAAGGCTGGCCAACGCGCACGCCGCGGCACCTGCTCGCGCACGAGCTCGTCATCCGGGGTTCGACGGCGCGTCTGCCGGCGCGTTAGCAAGGGTGTCCCGTGTCCCGGCGAAGTAGCTGTCGTGGCTTGGGGCGTCGACCGCCGCCCGAGCCGTATCCATCGCGAGGGATCCGAGGATTTCCCGGAAGACGCGCATGTCGACCACGTCGATGAGCGGATCGTAGCGCTTTGGCGTGACGCCCATGCCCTCGAAGATATAGAACCAGCTTAAGTCGGTGAACAGTTCACCGCTGCGTACGCGCACGCGCCCAGTCTCGTGATAAAGAGCGACGATGCTCTGCAGGCTGTCGGGCAACTTCATCGAGCGGCAATGTAACCACAATGGGGCATCGCTGCGACCATTCAGGCAGTAGTGCAAAATGAGGAAGTCACGGATGCGCTCGAGTTCGCGCAGCAGCTCATCGTTGTACGAATCGACGTTGGCCTGTGCGAAATTGAGGTCAGGAAAATGTTCCAGCAATTTGTAGACGCCGCTCATGACCAGGTGGATGCTGGTGGACTCCAGCGGTTCGAGAAAACCCGACGCCAATCCGAGTGCGACGCAGTTCTTGTTCCAGAATTGCTTGCGGTGACCCGCGACGAAGCGCAACAGGCGCGGCTCTGCGATCGTGCTGTCGCCGACCGCAGCGAGAAGGTCCTCCACCGCATCCTCATCCCTGAGCAACGCGCTGGCATAAACGTAGCCGTTACCGGTCCGATGCTGCAGGGGGATGCGCCACCGCCACCCGGCTGAGCAGGCGGCGGCTTCGGTGAAGGGTGGTCGCGGACCCGTCCCGCTGCTGGGCACGGCCACCGCGCGATCGCACGGCAGATAATGCTGCCAGTCGACATATCCCGTCCGCAGCACCTGCTCTGTCAATACGCCGCGAAAGCCGCTGCAATCCAGAAACAGATCGGCATCGAGGCGGCTGCCGTCACTGAAGATGAGTGCCTCGAGAAACCCGTCGGCGCGTTGCGAGGCCGAGATAACGGTGCGGTCGAGCCGGATGACGCCGAGATGCTCGGCATAGTTGCGAAGATATTTGGCCACCAGACTCGCGTCGAAATGCAGCGCATAGCGCAAGCCGTGGGCTGCCCCCGCGCCGGATGCGTCAGGAAAACGAAACTTTCCGGCATCGCCGAGGTGTGCGCACAGACTAAAGTCATTGAAGCGAGGAGCGATCCCGGCGGCCTTGGCCCGATGCCAGGCATGCTGGAACGGACGCAGGTTGAGCATGGCGCCAAAGGTGCCAAAGGGATGCCAATAAGAACGTCCCAGCTGCGACCAGTTGGTGAACTTGATGCCGAGCTTGTAGGTTGACTGGGTATGCCTGACGAAATCCGCTTCGTTGATATTGAGGAAGCGCAACAGGTCGATGATGGGCGGAATGGTGGCCTCGCCCACCCCGACCGTGCCGATCTCCGCCGACTCGACCACCGTGATGACGCAGCCGGTGGCAGGCAGGGCACGTGCCAGCATGCTCGCCGCCAGCCATCCGGCCGTGCCTCCACCGACGATCGCGATCCGCTTGATGGGTGGACCGTTCATACACCCTGAATTGCTATAGCTTGCCTTTGATGCCGACGAAGAAACGCCTGCCGCTGTCATCGTAGGTGAACGGCAGGTTCGTCCATTGCAGGTAGGTATGTTGCTTTTCGTTCGTCAGATTCTGGAACGAGAAGAAGACACCGACGTGCTTGTTGAAATCATAGCCGACCTGACCGTCGAGCTGACCATAGGGCGCCGAGAACACCTGGTAAGTCTTCTGCACGCCGGTCGCATCGGCAAAACTGAAGGTGGCGCCCACCAGGGAATCATTGACCGCCTTGTCGCGCCATGAATACGACGTGCGCGCGGAAAATCCGAAGCGCTCGTAATACACCGTGCCGGTTGCAGAGTTTTTAGCAACGCCCGGAATTGGTGAATCATATGAAAAACTCGTGACCTGACTGTTCGTGGTCGATTGCGAGTAGGTGTAATTGGCCGCGATGCCGAGGCCTTGCAGCCAGGGCACGAGATCACCGCCGAATGCATATTGTCCGCCGAACTCCGCACCGTAAATCTTGCCCTGGCCGGCGTTCACGGGTTCGGTGATGTTGCCGACGTCGCCGCCGAAGTCGTCGTTCACCGAGGTAGGGATGGTCTGGATCTCGGTGAAATTATCGACCTTCTTATAGAAGCCGGCCAGGCTCACCAAGCCGCCCGGCGCGAAGTAATTTTCGTACGAGACGTAAAACTGTTTGGCGCGGTAGGGGTCGAGGTGCGCATTGCCCGACGCGCCGTTGATGAACTCGAAGCCGCCTACCGTGCCGTTTGGCTGTGTGCGACTGCTGTTGCGGGTGAAGTTGAACGAGTTGCCGACGCCGAGTTGAAACAGATCCTGCGGCGACACCACCTTGGCGGCACCGAAGCGGAATTTCTGCGTGTCGGTCAGATCGTAGATCAGGTTCAACGACGGCAGCACGTCGTTATAGGACCGCTTGGTCTGCACGGCCACGACGTTGGAGTCGACGCCATTCCAGGACGCCGTTCCGTAGTAAGTGGGTACCGCAGCCGACTGGCCATTGTCGATGGTCAATTCGGTGTGCACGATGCGCACGCCGACATTGGCATGGAAGGGACCGCTTGGCGCGCCGAAGTCCAACATCAGGTACGGCGCAGTGGTGCGCTCGCGGACATTAAAAGAACTCAACTGGTCTTTGAAAAACTGCTCGCTGTTGTTCGGGACACCGGCACCCGCCCAGACCTGGTTGAGATAGGTCGACGGATGATTCATGCCGCCGACCGAGGGATTCTTGACGATGATGTTGCCCACGCCGAAATTCGTGACGGTCATCGCCAACGCCGGGTTAGACAACGCGGTGGAATAGGGAATATTCGGCGTTCCGTATCCCGGGTCCTGGTAATAGAGGTATGGGCCGTAACCGGCACCCGGATCGTTCGGCGTCGGTCCGTTGGCGTTGCCGGCGATGGAGCCGTCGGCCAACGTGCCGTTGATGAGATAACGGCCAAAGACCTGATCGACGCTGCGACCCGCATAGCGCACGCCCACCGACACGGTGGAGGAAGGCAGGAAAGCAGGATCCCACTGTGCATTCGCCTTGATCGCGAATTGCTTGTTGTCGGTGAGATTCGCCCACGCCCAGTTCGACTTGAAGGTGACGTAGGCCGGATTGGTCAGGATGTCCCCGTAAGGCGCGGGGTAATTGACGGAAGGCAGGCCCGTCGTGCCACCGTTGTAGTAGTTGAACTCATAGCCGTGACTGCCGGGTGCCGGAGGCGGACAGGTCGAGGAGCCGTTGTTGCAGCCGGGCGCCGCCGGGGACGTGGCCACGCCCGCGTTGGTGAGATAAAGGCCATGCTCGACGTCAGCCTGGGCCGCCTGCAGATTCGATGTGGCGTGTGCGTATGAAGCGTCCAGGTCTGCGCGGATGGGGCCGCCGTTGTTAAACTTGGTGACCCACTGGAAATTATTGGCTTTGGAAATATTCTCTTGGAAGAGCGTCGCCGTCTCTGCGCCGTTCGCATTGAAGGTGGCATTGCGTACGACACCGTTTCCGTCAATCGAGTAAGGCTGGGTCGGATCGATGCCCGGAATCAAGCTTGGATAGGACGAGCCCTGGCCGTTGAACCAGACCTTGTCGGTATAGCTGTAACTGGTGTCGTCCTCATGTGCATAAAACCAGTTGAAACTGGTGCGAATGCTGTCGGTGACCACGACCGAAACACCCAATGAGGCGCCCTTGTCGTCGCGATAGTCATACACGTCGGTGAAGTAACCGAGCTGCGGATCGATGTATGTCTGGCCATTTGGCAGCGCCGTGAGGCCCGCCGGCGTGAGCGCGCCGGTGTACGGGCCGGTGGCGGACGGTGTGACCAGCCACGCCGCACGGTTCTGATCCTGGTATTCCTTGGTATGGGTCTTTTCGTTATCGAAAGTGAAGCTTCCGGAAAAAGCGATGCGGTCGTTCAACTTGTAGGAGGCGACCACCGTGCCGTCCGGCGTGCTGCCAGACGTGTTATCGGTTTTCGATTGGCGAAAATTACCGCCCAAGGACAGTCCATCAGGTTGCAGCAGCGGGTCACGTGTTTTCAGATCAATCGTGCCGCCCAGGCCGCCCTCAGTCATGGAGGCCTTCGGATTCTTGTACACGTCGATTCCGCTGACAATTTCGGCAGGAATGCCCTCGAGCGATGCATATTGCGAGTTGGCGCCTGCGCCGCCGCCGGAGCCTTCGCCGGAAACATAAAATTCACGGCCGGTAAGAAACAAATCACCATTGAGCGTGGTCAGGTTCTGCCGCAAGCCGTCGATCAACACTGCCGTGCCCTGACCCGCCTGACCGCGGTCGATCTGAACGCCGGGTAAACGCTGCAACGACTCCGCCACGTTCTGATCCGGCATCTTGCCGATGTCCTCCGGCGCCACCGATTCGATGGGGAGGTCCGATTTGCGCTTGGCATCGAGTGCTGACTGCAGCGACTGACGGTAGCCAGTCACCGTGATTTCCTGGAGTTCGTCCGCACTTTGCGAGTTCTGCGGCCCAGTCTGGGTGTCGGGATCTGCAGCCATAGCCGCATGGCCGAGCAATGATGCTCCTAATGACACCGCTGTCATTCCCGCGAAACGAATAGCCTTGCGCGCCCGCTTTTCCCTACGATGCGACATGTTGATTAGCCCCCACGCGTTAGACGTTTTTCAAGCCTTGGCGAGGTTTATGATCACGCCGACGTCACGCTCAAGCATGTATCTGTCGCACGTATTCCCCCGCTTCTCTCCCCCGCCACCGCATCAAAATGCAAGTGGACGCAGGCGGAGGCTACCCCCGTGGAAACGCGACGTCAACGATTTTAGTGCTACTGACAGGTCGATGCGCTGCTGGACACGGGACCGCGGAAAAGCAGGTATATCCGCGTAAAAGCGCACTTTCTCACAAAATCGCTGGTGAGGCCTGTGCATTTCCTTGGCGGTACGGCGCTTATGATGGGCACACCGCGATGCGATCGGATGCCGCTTGCGATCAACCCTCGCACATACTTATGTGCCAGTCCTGAGCGGCCAATCAACCACGAGCCAATGCCCCCATCGGCATGGCTTCGGCTGACGCTCCCGCTCGTAGTAAGCTGCAACTTGACCAGTTGAGGCATTGCTGAATGTCTTTGTGCGCTGATGCCGACGCTCGCTGACCGGATCATGTATGGCAGCGGTGTCATGGCCGAAATTGACCGCGCGCTGCTCATAACGGCAAGACAAGAAGATGGAAAACGGCGGCTTTAAGCCGGTTGCCGCATGCTGAGACAGATGTCACCCTGCGCCATGCGCGCCGGGTTCCTGCTCAGTGTTATTGATTGGCTCGTCATCGTTGCATATGTGAGCGGACTGCTGGCGCTCGGCTTGTGGGTCTCACGGCGTCGATTTGCCCCGGTTGATTACTTCCTCGCATCGCGCGCGAATGCTTGGTACGTGATCGGTCTCGCGCTGCTCTCATCAAATATGTCTTCTACGGCTTTGGTAGGGCTGGCAGGTGGCGCCTTCGCCGTCGGCATTTCGGTATATGACTACGAATGGTCAGCCGTCGTCGCGCTGGTATTTTTCTGCGTCTTCATGCTGCCGTTTGTGATCCGCAGCGGTTCGTTCACCATGCCCGAGTTTCTTGAACGGCGCTATGACGAACGTGCGCGTGTGTTGTTCGCGGTGCTGGCGTTGTTCCTTAATATTTTTGTGGATACGGCGGGGGTCTTGTACAGCGGCGCGCTCGTGTGTCGCCTGCTGTATCCGCAGGCGCCGCTATGGCTGATAGTCGTATCGTTGGCGAGCGCCGGAGGCCTGTACGCAACGTTAGGCGGCCTACGTGCGGTGATCTACACCGAGGCCGTACAAGGCGTGGTACTGCTCGCGGGGGCCTGCGTCATATCCGTGGCGGCATTCGCGCGCGCGGGAGGATGGTACGCCGTGATGCATGGGGTCGATGCTTCCGCATTGTCGCTGATCCGACCATTGGGCGATCCGGGCGTGCCCTGGCCAGGACTGATCACCGGTATTCCCATTCTCGGATTTTACTACTGGTGCACCAATCAATCGATGGTGCAGCGCCTGATGTCAGCCAAGAATATCGAACATGCGCGCTGGGGCGCGTTGTTTGCCGGATTGCTCAAACTCCCGGTCTTGTTCGTCATCGTGATGCCGGGCATTTGTGCGCTCACGTTTTTGCAACGTTCGACTCAAGCTGACTTTGTGTATCCGGAACTCATCCGCGAACTGCTGCCCTTGGGACTCGTGGGCCTGGTGATCGCTGCGTTCGTCGCCGCGACTACGGTAGCAACCGGCTCATTGTTGAATTCCGCATCGACGCTGGTCACGATAGATCTGATCAGGCGCGCGCGCCCGCAGTTGAGCGACCGGTCAGCCGTCAGGACAGGCCGCTGGGCCACCGTACTGTTGCTGGGCGTGGCGGTCATCTGGACACCCCAATTGGAGAATCTGCCATCGCTTTGGCAATACCTGCAAGGGATGCTGGCTTATGCGGTGCCGCCGGCCGTCACACTCTTTGGGGTCGGCTTGTTTTGGCGGGGAGCTACCGGCACGGCGGCGGTGGTGACGATGGTGCTTGGGTCCGCGTGCGGATTTATTTTATTTCTGGTCAACGTCGTATTCGGACTCACCCACCTGCATTTTCTCTATGCGGCACCCATACTCACCGGCATTGATATGCTGATATTGGTGAGTGCCAGCCTGTGGCGTCCCATGACTCTCCGACCGGCCGCTTCGCAGGTCATGTGGAGTTCCGGCTACGGCCGCGCAGAGGCACTGCGGCTGGCGTCAGGCTCGCTCTGGCAGGACTATCGCGTACTGGCCATCGCGTTGCTGCTGCTGACCGCGGCAGTCGTGATCACCTTCAAGTAGCGTTTGTGGGATCACGCATAACTTGCGACTTCAGTCTGTTTAAAAGCAAGGGTTTATCATTGGCAGTCCGTCACAACCCGCGATCAATTGATCACCACAAGTGCCGACTCTCCGCCCATTTGGTCGCGTAAGTCGCGACCAAAACAACCTTGACTTCGCAAAATGCAAACGTCTGCGATAACTCCAGGATTACATAGACTTTATTTCTTTCGACATTTGCTCCGATCACTCACGTGTCGTCCGCCCTAATCTGTATGAATATTTGGGACGGTAACGCGCCACGAGATTCTTCTCTTTGCTAACTTCACCATGGAAAGAAACAACAGGTAGGATCGAGATGCATGCCCGGACTGGAGGCGGGCGGGTATGCCAGGGTTAGAAGCCGCCCCCCCCAATTGGTCATGCCTACATTAGAGCTGACGCGCGATTTTCAATTCTTTCGACCAACGGGCTGCACAGAAGCCGGATTGTGCATATTTCGGTAGCATGTGAACGCCGTTTTCAAACCAATCGTGAACGCGGATCGCAGCTGAACGCGAACACGATTCCAGCGTGATCGTGAACGTTTTTCGCCTTCGCTGGAATGATAATTACGAATGCCGTGCGGGCATCGATGATGGTGGGAACAGCGATGAGAATCGCTGTCAAATGTACCGGGGTCAAATGACAGATGCCCGTTCCGGTCAATGCCTGCACTCGACCCTGGTTGGCCGTTGGCGAACCCCTGCAATTCAGCTAAACAGTTATGCATCTCGTCGGATCGCGATGAACCAAAACAAGGCAGTTGACGCGACCGCATAAATTGCCGCCACTGATCATTTCAGTACTCAAGGGTCGGAGAAATGCGATCGGATGCTCATGAGCCGTAATCCACCAGTGGAAGGCCTCTGGACCGAAGACCAAGCCAGCCGCAGCAACCCCGATTGCTGTACCGAGCATCACGTAAGCACCGAAATCTCGGATACCCTTACTCCGCAGAATCAAATAAGCCGGAACGCCAACAATGAGCGCCACCAGATACGCGAACGGCGCGAGAAGCAAAGGGCCGACAATCGCATCATCCCCGTATCCCCGCAGTCGACTGAGAGCGTAAAGAGCAGCTCCCGGTCCACCGGGCGCCACTACAAACGCAATCCATGCGAGCTGTTTGGTTCATGAGAGATAGCTGGGTAGTAATCCTCGGAGGACATTCTACCGGAGGTCTTTGAACGACCGCTTCCTGGAAGGCGTTTCGGGACTTCGAAGGTCCGGAGTTGGCCGTAAGACGACCATCCCATTCTGGGTCGTTTTTGGGAAAGACTCAGCTGGTTGGAGGAATAGGACACTCGAGCACTTCCAATGGATACGGCTTCCCTTGAATTTGTTTTCCTGTGGGCCTCCATCCTGAAGCACGGCAAAAGCTGTACGCAGGTTCAGTGGGCTGAGCCGGCGCTTCCAGCCAAATCCTATCGCAACCCATCGATCGTAGCGATCGTACAACACGGGTAAGTAGATTCGTACCGATCCCACGCCGTCGATTAGCTTCGTCAACTGAAAGCCCGACTATCTCGCCGGTTTCCCCCAATCCGGCGCAGTGCCCAATTTGGCGAGAACCGATCTCACAGACCCAAATCTTCAATCCCTTACCCGACATGAAATCGGCTTGTTCAGCAGTGAGTGAACTGTCGGTGTCTAAAATTTCGCGCAACAGCATTGGGAACCGAGCTCTGTATTTATCACCTAGGGACTTTTTTGGGAAAGACTTGAGCGGCTGAGACGGTGTGGGCAAGGGCTCAACATACCTAAGTTTAGGATAAGAGGCCAGTCATGAAGCCGGCGTCGCGATCCAGAACACGAGACCATCAAATGCTCCCTCCACACTGGCGCAGATCGGCAAATTGGAACCGGTAGAAATCATCTTGGTGCGTGACGAACCGCTGCCAGGACGGACAGTGATTAAAGCGGTTCCTATTACCTTCACGGCACCGCGCATGCCGGTCGGCCGCGTCGCTTGTCTTTTGTGCGCCGTACTTCTGATCCTGGCGCCGCAGATCGGGTGGCCCATCATGCCGGCAGTACGGGGTTATCTCATGCTAAAAATCGACTTTCGCCGGTCTGTCGATCGCGTGACGGACCAGGTCCGTGCAGCAAGCGCGGCGAGCCTGAATTGTGCGGTTATCCCGTTTGAACCGTTCGGTCACTTGGCCTACCACGGGGGAGTCCGTTGCACGCCGTTTAAGGTTGAAAACGGTGAGTTCCAAGGAGCCATCGTGGTTAATTCCATCGAAAGAAAGAAAATAGTGACCGTGGGCGTCGAGTCGATCGATGCGGTGCCTCATCACATAACCGTGCACCCGAATGTCGAGCGAGCGTTACAAGCTTTCAAAAATGCGATAGACGAAGATGACAACGTGGAGCGCTTTCAGGAATGTCTGTGGTCCGACCTCGAAGCGTGTACGGCACCCCTGCCGGATTGAGACTCTTTTCGGAAAGATTTCGGAAGCTCACAATCGTCAGCTTCGGAGTAGGCTTCAGCTTGTGGAAAGAGCAGATCTGAGCTACCAACCAGATATGTCGATCTTTTACGATGACCTGGCCCCACTATATCACCTGCTTTTCCAGGATTGGGACAGCAGCGTCGCACGCCAGGGAAACGAATTGTCCCGCATCATCAAAGCCGAGTGGCCCGATGCTAGTAAAGTGCTGGATGTCTCATGCGGAATCGGTACTCAGGCAATCGGCCTCGCAAAAAGTGGCTATACGGTAGTCGGCTCCGATCTTTCCGCTGACGCAATAATGCGTGCCCGGCGGGAGGCATCTCGTCTCGACGTGGTAGTTGCATTTTCGGAATCTGACATGCGCAATGCCCACGCCCACCATGGCAGCGGATTCGATGTCGTTATTTCAGCGGATAATTCTCTTCCTCACCTTTTGACCGATGAGGAAATCCTTCTTGCTCTCCAAGAAATGCGGGCATGTGCGGGCACGGGCGGCGGCTGTTTAATAACGGTCCGGGACTACGAGCTAGAAAAGCGCGATCGACATCTAGTTAAGCCGTACAGAACCCGCATCGAGAATGGGAAACGCTACTTGCCGCTACAAGTTTGGGATTTCGAGAGCGATCATTACGACATGTCGTTATTCATCGTCGAGGAGGAGCTGGCAAGCCGTCGGGTAGTAACGCATGTTATGCGATCTCGTTACTACGCTATTCCAATCACGCGCCTACTGGAATTAATGCGGCAGACGGGGTTTCAAAACGTCCGCCGCATCGATGGAGCTTTCTACCAGCCCGTGCTCGTCGGGACGATCAGGGACTGACGTTCCGATTCCCTATTCGGGGTTTTGATTGGACTATTCCGCTCTCATTTGCCTACGGTATTTGACGAATCCGCAGTTCGAAGAACCATTAAATCCAGCGCGCTCAAACAAACGATGGGCAGTCGACCAATTTGTTGCACTGGGTATCATTATTTTAGAGCAGTCGGCATCTACGCAAACTCTTTTGATGTGTTGAAGTAAGGACGTACCGATGCCCGCGAGTTCGCGTTGGCGTCATTTCAATTCAGGTGTCGATCGAACCAATTGACCATTCGCTCTAAGACGTCGATCTGGTGCTTCTCTTGTCGCGGGAGATGGTTTTCTCCCGGGTATACGACTAACTGAGCTTCCACTCCATATCTTTTCAGGGCACGGTACAAAGCCTGCGACTGGAACACTGGGTTCGTGTCGTCGTCCTCGCCGTGCAAAATGAGCGTGGGCGTCTTGGCTCTGCGTATATAGGTGGACGGAGAATTGCGCGCAAATACCGCGGACTGCTCCCAAGGCGTTCCCAAGTACCATTCATCGGGGTCAGCAATTTCCTCGCTTTCGAATTCGGCTGTTTGATCAAACACACCCGATCCAGCGACCGCCGCCTTGAACCGAGTAGTTTGTGTTATTGCCCACTCCGTCATTTCGCCGCCGTAAGACCAGCCTCCAATGCCAAGGCGAGAAGGATTAGTTTCCCCACGCGCTATTACGTTGTCCAATCCCACCATAAGATCTCTAAAATCGCCTCCGCCCCAGTCGCGCCAATTGGCTTTCAGAAATGCTTCCCCATACCCGGTCGAGCCTCGAGGGTTTACCAGCAGCACCTGGTAACCACGTGCGGATAGGATCTGCGCCCACGAGTTGAACCAATAATATTCTGCGGTGAAATTGCCTGCTGGTCCC
Source organism: uncultured Steroidobacteraceae bacterium (assembly GCA_964658805.1). GTDB lineage: Bacteria > Pseudomonadota > Gammaproteobacteria > Steroidobacterales > Steroidobacteraceae > Bog-1198. The sequence goes on along the minus strand of CAZZZU010000001.1, from coordinate 54,463 downwards.
CCATGAACTAGAAGGACAAGCGGGAGCTTTTCTCCTTTGGGCTTATCAGCTGGCCTAAAGAGCGCCGCCTCTATTTTCGTTCCGTCAAAGCTCTTAAAGCGAAACACTTCCGGATCAATCAGTCGAACGCCTTCCCACCCGGCCTGCAGATGACTGACCTGTGTAACCGCGCCGCCAGCGCTCCGCAGAAAGATCTCGGGCAATCGACCAAATCCGTTCCCTACGAAAGCCAGAGTGCCGTCAATAGCGACATCAAACGGCCCGGCTGAATAAGGTAGATCAACCGCCTCGGGTTCCCATTGAGAATCAACACGAAAAATACGGTTGCGAAATCCGTCCGCGACACGAACCCAGATAGTGGAGCCGCCTTGCCAACGACTCTCCAGCACAACACGATCGATCCGAGATGTAACATCGCGCGCGGAGCTGCCATTAACACCCTTAGAGAAGAGGTCATGCGGTTCGGGACCGCTCGCTCTAGTGGAGCGAAAAGTGAAGTACCGTCTATCAGGTGCCATGGAAAGTTCACTAAATGGCTGATTTGGCTGCTCAAGAAGAACCTTTCGGCCATCGGAGACCGAGATCTCGTAGATGGCCTCAGTTAACACCTCCGCCGATGGACGATCCGTGGCGATGGCTACAAAGCGCTCGGCGCTCAGCCAGTCGAACTCTTCGATCCGCCATGCTCCGCTCGAAACCTGGCGGGTTTTGCCTGAGTCGAGATCGACAATCCACAGTTGCTCAAGATCCTGTTCACTGTCAGCGATTTTCTCGTCGTGCCCCTCTCGTCTCTGTTTGGCGCTTGGCTCACGGGCAAGAAAGCCGATCTGCCTGCCATCTGGGGACCACTGAAACCGGCTGACGCCAGACTCGGTAGCGGTCAGGGCGCGAGCCTCACCGCCATCCGCAGACATGACGTACACCTGCATAGGTCCAGCGCGATTGGACAGAAACGCGATTTCACTGCCGTCCTGATTCCACTTTGGCGATCTCTCCGATTTCTGTGAGAATGTGAATTGCTCGAGTTCACCGTGACGCCCGTGAAGTACCCACAGGTGCGATTGCGTTGTACCCCCTTCTTCTGACGATATGACGCACGACAGCTTTGAACCATCGGGGCTGAAGTGCAGATCACCAGCTCGACGAAAGTGGACGGCGCGCTCTGCCGTGAGTTGCAAAGATGACGCGTCAGTCGCTTTGGCCGTCTGGGCAAACAAGCCGGGCGCGATCACTGAACATGCGAATAGGAACATTCGCCGCGTAGTCTCACCCACCTTTGGCGACCGTCTTACTTGGGGTGATTTTGGGCAATTTACATCTCAGCATCAGCTGAACGCCAGGCACCAGTCTGGAGCACGAAGCCAGCACCGTTCCGCGGGAATTTTACTGTGTCGGTACAGGCGCGTGACGTTATGCAGACCGCCTTCTGCGAAGGAAGAGGAAAGCGCAGCTTCTGCTCTTGGATCTCGGCCGCCAGCGCAGGGAAATATCGCAACAGATGAGATGGGTGTTGCCAGATAGTCGACGCCACGGCGCTCGATCCTGAACACCGCGCCACTTCTTGCAACCTGCTCAGAACTCTTCGCTGCCGTAAAGCCGTGCTCTGTTGTAAGCGGCAGAATCAATCGTCCACCCTCGGCCAGCTTTTCCAGCCATGCCCAGGCCGGTTGCGTGGCCCCGGCGTTCACGTAGATGACGTTGGCTGTATCAAAGTCGATAACCGTGCCGTCGCCGTGAATAATTTCTACATTCGGGGCGGTGGAAAAATTCGCCTTTGCGCGAGCAGCTAGATCCGATTCGAACTCGATGCCGGTAACCCGGCCGCTCGACCCCACCATATGCGCCAGAATCGCCGTGTAATAGCCAACACCGGTACCAATATGGACCACGTGCTCTCCCGGACTTGGAAGCGCTGCCGCAATGAGGCTGGCATGCAAGGCGGGCTCGCCGTTATTGATGCGTCTTTCAGGGTCGATTCCGATGAGATCGTTCGTGTACAAATGGACCGGATCGTCGTCCGGTGATTGCGTGTAGGTTCCCGACCCCCAGCGAAAGATCGGCCAAGGGCCTGGACCCAAGAAATGCTCCCGACTCACCTGGGCATAAGCGGATTCAAGTCTCGACTCCTCAACGCCGGCAGCCGCAAGAACCTGCTTTGCGTATGCTTTCCGAACGATAGTGAGTTCTGACTGTTTATACATGCCATGCTCCTGCTGCTTCGAAACGCTTTGGAATGCATTGTTGCCATGTCGCCTGCAGTGGACGCCGATCGATACCTAGCTCTCCAACAGATCGGTTCCATAAGAGTTACCGATTACGCACAGCCACCCTCGGTTCGGGTCCTTCTTGAATACATAGGTCGCACGACGCTCCATTGCGAACAGCGAATCCCCTTTTGCGTCCGCCTGGAGGGAGCAGTTCGCTAGAACAAGCGCTGTATCGCCGGCCTCCATTACCATTATTTCTTTCTGCGTGACCTCAAGATGGCCTGTTTCACGTCAGTCTTGTACACGTTCACTCAACTTCATATTCGGGCAATATCGTTTATAGCGACGACTAGCCTAGCTGCTCACCAACAATGCGACCAACTTCCGCAAACACGGTTTCCAACTGAATTGCGGTCGGAGAACCACCTTGAGTATAGACGCAGATTAGCACCGGCGAATCTGACTTCGGCCACACCACCGGGACCCGGCCCGAATCCCACGAATCTTGTCTATCACCCCCACAAGTTCGCCAAATGTGACCCCAAGGGACGAGTCATCGTAATTTTCTCAGCTAGCAGCCGAAGTGGCTGCCTACCAGCGCCGGCATGTAATTACCTTTCCGACGCAATCATGTGTGGTCTTTCCAAATCAAATTTTGCAGCAATTGGAAGACAGTCTCATTCACGGATTATAAATAGCGGTCTATCGGCCACCATCGACCGTCCGCTGTCGCCCCGTGCCGGCCAGTGATGACAGTCCGGTATCCGGAATGGTCATTGCAGCGCTTGGTCCAGCGCGGCAGCGCAGTGAATCAGTGTCGTGTCAAACACGGGTACCGCAACATTTCCTTGATTGAGAAGCATGCCAACCTCGGTGCACCCCAAGATCAAGCTATCGGCACCAGACGCCACAAGGCGATTCGCGATTGCAATGTAGGCGGCGGCGCTTGCGTTGGTCGTTACCTCTTTGCAAAGCTCTTCATAGATGATGCGATGTGTCTCGGCTCGGTCACTAACGTTCGGAAGCACTGGACTTAGGCCGGCGGCAATGAGTCTTTCGGTATAGAACGATTGTTCCATCGTGAACGCAGTTGCCATCAGTGCCGGGCGGCGGAACCCTCTTCCATTGATTGCCTTGGCTGTGGCATCCGCGATGTGAACGAATGGTACATTGACTCCGACCATCATTTGGTCGGCCAGTTTATGCATTGTATTGGTTGCGAGGATAATCAGACGCGCGCCACCACGTTCAAGAGCTTTTGCCTCATGGTTGAGAAGGACCCCGGCGGCGTCCCAGTCGCCTTTCATCTGCAGCGCCTCGATCTCGGCAAAATCGAGCGAGCGAATAATGAGGTCCGGGGAATGAAGTCCCCCCAGTCGCGAGCGCGTCAATTTACAAAGCTCCCGGTAATAGGTCTGTGTCGACGCAGCCGACATTCCGCCAAGTATTCCTATGGTTTTCACATCGTTCGCTCCGTCGCCGAAAGCGCGAATGTTTGCGCAGGATATCGCGCGTCAGGCCCTAAAATTCTGTACGCAGAACGTCTTTCCGGAAGACAGATCGATGTTCGTTGAATCGATGACGCTGAAGCCCACATCCGCGGCTGCTCGGCACAAGTCCTCCGGGGCCACCAACGTCATCACAGAGGCTAGACTGCCTAGCGACTCGTAGGGCGAAGCGGAGACCAAATCGAGCGTCGAATGCGGAAGTTGCAGCACCGTCGTTAGAATTGCATTGGGTCGAGAGTTTCGCCTCAGCGTCTTCAGAGTCGACGCTATGTCGACGTACTCAAGCAGCAAAGCCGCGTAGGTGAGCTCCACCGGGCCGTATGTCAGCCACTCTGATTGCACATCTGCTGAAATCACTTCTAGGCACGGTAATCGTTTCGCATACCGAGCGCGCGTACGTTCGATGTAGTCTGGATTCACATCCACGGCAACGACGCGCTCGACCGCTTTTACGTCGATTTTGTTGAGTCCATTGCCGCCAGCGCATCCGACGACTGCGACACTCATTGGGGCCCAGCGCTTTAACGATCGATCGAGCTGTTCTGCGATCATTTGGGCCTGCCCGATCCCTGGCAGCAACATATGACCTTCGTAATCGTCGAGAGGAATGTGTAGCCACGGACTCTTCATTAAGTCTTCCGAGTGATCGTCTGATAGGTGCTGCCGATATGGCGCACGTGAAGCATACGCTCTGGATTTTGAGCGGCCGCTTTTGAGAAGGCAATCAGGGTGGATCATCGTCAAGTTGTGGCCAGAAGCGGACAGCTGCCCCATTTTTGGTGCCGTCAATTTCCGGAAAGATGATTGAACTTTATTTGCGAGACGCTTTTGCCCAATACTCAGCTGTTTCATGGCTTGTCTTGGCCTGCAAAGCCTGCGACCTTGGGAGATCAATTTTCCAGGCGAGGGTATCTTCGACCGCCTGATCGAATGCGTAACCGTTCGCCACATCAGGATATCCGATCCACGCCAGCTTACCGTACTGGTCTACGATACCGGCTACGGGCGCGCCCATTGATCCAGTACCAGCAACCCATTGTTCGGAGATCGGCTTCCTGATCGGATCTTCCATCGCCACCGTGTACATCATTTCTTTACCATGTTTTTTCATGAACTCGCGCACCGCATCGATATTCGGCTTATTGCCCAATACACCCTCCGCGTTGACACCGACAATGGTTAGCGTATTCGCGTACTTCTGCTGGAGCGCACTGAGGTGCGGTATGGCACGGAGACACGGCGGACACCATGTGGCCCAAAATTCCACAACATAAACGCGACCAGGTTCGTACTTTGTTACGGGATTCCCTTGCAGCCAAGTCATCGGCTCCAACGCTGGGGCCGTGTCACCGATTTTAAATGTTGGCTGAATGGCGCTCGGAATGGCCAGAGTCACAAAACCCATTGCGTTGTAGACTCTCGATGTCGCTCGGCAGTGGGCGGCTCGGCATGCCTTTTAGTGTACGCCGAACCACCCCTCGTTACTCGAATAAATGCCTATAAACACAGCACTTTTCGCTTACGCAGAGAGCTGCGGCGAGTGGGTCCGCTGCGGCCGCCGCCAGTCGATTCCTTCCAACAACATCGACAACTGCGCAGGCGATAGATGCACTGTGCCACCCTCCGCTTGCGGCCACACGAAGCGCCCATTTTCTAGTCGCTTCGAGAACAGGCAAAGCCCATCACCATCCCACCAAAGCAGCTTGATCCGATCACCACGCCGGCCACGAAAGGCGAACAGCTGGCCTGAGTACGGCTGCTCGGATAACTTCGTCTGCACGATCGCGGCCAAGCCATCGAAGCCGTTGCGTAAATCGGTGACGCCGCACGCGAGCCAAATCCGCACACCGCTCGGCGGTCCGATCATCGCACTGCCGCCAGCACCTCACGCAGCACCTGCGCATCGACGATGCCGCGGATCCGCACACAGCCGCCGGTCAGATCGATCTCAATCACGCCCTCGACTGCCGAAGTATTCACTCGCACGGCCGCAAACTTCGCCGGCTTCTTCGCCGACTCCGCCATCCGCGCTAACTGTCGACGCAAAGACGACAGCAGTGCCGGTCGCACGCCATGGCGCTGCGCGACTTCCGCCACGTTCGCTCCGACTGCGTGTGATTCCGCGACAGCTTGTCGCTTCTGCGCCAATGTCCACGATCCGCGTCGAGGCTTGTTAGCCGCTCCCAAACCGTCCTTACTCAGTTCCATCACGGTCTCCGCTTGCACGGCAAATGCCGCGCGCAAGACTTACGTGATCGAAAACTTATAATCCATGTGCCCAGACCGGACCCTTACCCTTATGGGGTATTAGGCCTCTCCCCTCTCTCGTAGGACGTAGCGTGTTCCGATCTGCAATCCCCCAGGTGCCGGTCCTTCAAAACCAGCCGACTCCAATCGGTAACGACCATATTTTTTTATCAGCATCGGCAACTGATCGAAAGTCTTGGAACTGAATATCAGTTCCTCCGCACCTTGCACCATTAGCTTGTTGATTACTCGGACATCAATATCACGTGCAGTTCCAAAGCGCACGATGCCTCGGGGCCCTGCTTTCAAATCCCGCTCAAGCAACTCCGGCCCACTTGTCTCGATTTCTCAAGCTGCCAGTGGCGAGCTGCGCGATCGAGGGATTCCAGTGCGGCTCACAGTAGCCTCGATATTCGCCAAGAAGGCCGGGCTCTTTGAGTATTGGATTGATGTCGCCATCCCACTCGCGGCAAACATCCTTTGGCCAACAAAGGAACGCATCGCCGCTTGGTTAGCGGTATCCATGAAGCATTCCCCTGAGATTTGGATCACCAAAGTGCTTCAGGTAGGTACGCGCTACATAGTGATCCTGGGCCATACAATCAGCGACCAGCCTAGCGCGGCGAGAACATCACCGGTCCACGTACAGCCCACCGCAGTTGGCCATCGCACTCGTCGTGTCGCCGTCCGAAGTAATGAAAGCCGGCCAGCGACCCAGAGAGCGTCAGTTTCCTTTCGGACAAATATCGCGTAATCGCGTTACTAGCCCAGTCGTCTCCGCGAAAGCGACTGCTTTTATAGAAATCAGCGAAGTCTTCCAGCTCGTCCGGGTGCCACGCGAACCGATCCGAACAAAGCATGAGCCAGACCGGCCCCCTGTCCTGGCGAGGTATAAGTTCGGCTTTCTTTTCAACCTCGATCGTGCGCATTACAAAGCTCCAGCGAGTCTTGATGGCTTGACCGAATATTCCGGCGCCCCCGACGGCGCGCTGAACCCCGAAACGAACGTTGTCAGGAAAATCCGCAGCGAGTGTCTTGAATCGCTGCCACCCTTCGGCGTCATCTAGCCACTGCGGCGCGACGGTTTTCACATCAATCCATACAGGATGACCCGCTGGGTCGCGAAGGCAGAAGTCGAGTGTCTGGCCCGTCCCCTTCATGGGTGGCTCGTAGCGAAGCGACGCCAGGTCTTTGCACTTGTCGAGTAGCGCAACTGCCGCGGCAATTTCGTTCCCGATGTTAATCACCCCGCGAAAGCAGCGCGGTTCGGCCCGACGAGCTTGCCAGGCGGATACGTCTTCTTCGAATCGTCGCTCCAGCCTTACGGCGTCCTGAAACCTTTCGTCGCCTAACAGACGCGGAAGCAATAAACGACGAGCGTCGTTAACCCATTCGAGCTTACTTCCCTCCCAGTCAATCGTAACTCTGCTGCTGACATTCATGCCTGGATTACCTGGGAAGCGGCTCTCGCGTTTCGCTATTGACACGCCACGATACGGCGGCTGGTAAGTTCAAAGATCCAGCCTCGCATAAATATTCCGCTGGGAAAGCGTGTACGCAGATAATCCTCAGCGCCGGTGGTCTGATCACTGAACGGCATGCCCCAGCGTGAATAGGCTAAAAGCTCCGCGCGCGTGCCCCATCCGTCGGCGTAATGTGCGATCTTCCCGTCTATCCGGGTCAGATCGATGGGTGCGGGACCGCTTGCCGACACTTCGTTGATTATTGGGCCGTCGTTGAGGTCAAACCGTCGCAAATTTGCCGACTCCAGCAGTGCCGGTGGGTCTTCGTCAAAGACTTGCCCCACGAAATCGGGAGGCAGCGCCCCTAAACGATCAACGATCTTCGCAAAGATCTCGCGACGCACGCGCTGTATGGCTCCAGGCCGAAAGATGACGTCGATCTGTGCGTTCACGTGTCGAGCCCGGATTGCCGGCTGCATGCCCTCGACCGCTCCGGCCCAAAGCACGCGGACCCCCTGAAAATCACTCATGCGCGAGAGCTCCGCCGGGCTATCAAGCTGCACGAGTTTGAATGCGACTCGCCCTAGCCCTGCGACTTCGCAAAGAATATCGGGCGGGTCTGCTTGGCTGATTGTGCTTTTTACGACCTTGAGCTCGGCAGACCGAGCAAACTCCTCAAATATGCCGCGCTCCAGCTCCCGCTTTCGTTTCGCAACCCGGCGGCCCGCGCCTACTGAGGCCTGGAGACTTACATTGCCCGCAAGCGCACCCGGCTGCATTTGACCTGTGTTGCCGTTAGTCACAATTCGATCTCAGGCCATGCTAAGGCTTTCGCCACTGATCAGGCTTGCCCTTAGTGGTATGTCTGACTCGCTCGACGTGGGGCGCAGCATCCGGATTTATACGCCGGGCGATCTCAATCGCTTCTGCCTGAGTAGGGGCCGTCGCACTTGCTCGTTCCGAGTTCGCGCGTCGCACAGCGTAATCGCCCTTATCCTTCCGCTGTTCAACAAAGATCCGCTTGTCAGTCACTGGTGCCTCCTGGTTCATTAATAGAGCGTTCGGCCATACGAAATGGCCTTGATCAAATTTGAGCGGCTCTACGTTGCAAAGCCCTTGTTATCCATTCAGCGATCGGAGCATTGCTCAACGTATCGCGCAATCCTTTGGCGCCGGCAAAGAGTATGGAATCAGGAAGCATCCCTTCGCCAGGGAAAAGCCCCACTGATCTGCTGAGACCAGCGGGGCTTGAATAAACTAAATCAAATCAGTCGCAACTTATGCGTCCAAAAGTCGCAGCATTTGGGGACCAAGTCGCAACTTATGCGTCAACCCACAGTAGCGTTGGGGCGGCGTGCACCGTCGCTGGATTACCCGCACTTCGAATCCCCGCAATTCAGACACGTCCGACAACCATCCATCAGCACCACCGCAGCCGTGCTGCAGAGGTTGCAAAGCTGCGCACCCTCTGGAAAATGTGACTTCGAAAACGCATCCGTCTGTTTCTTGCGGGCCTCGAATTCGGCGCGTTTTTCCGCCACCAGCTTGCGCTGATGCTCATCGAGCTCAGGCTTCTTCAGAAGTCCGATATATTGGAGATGCCGCTCGATGACGTATCCGAGCTCTGCAATCGTCGAGGGCATGAATTTGCCCCCCGGCTGCCAATATCCACCCTTCGGATCGAACACGGCCTTCAACTCTTCCACCAGAAACGTAATGTCGCCGCCCTTGCGGAAGACCGCGGAGATGACCCGCGTCAACGCCACGATCCATTGGAAGTGATCGAGGTTCTTGGAGTTGATGAAGATCTCGAATGGCCGGCGCTGCTCGTGCGGCGTGCCTTCGTTCAGCAGGATGTCATTGATCGTCACATACATGGCGTGATCGGAGACCGGCGTCTTGATCTTGTAAGTCGAGCCCACCAGCATTTCCGGACGCTCGAGTTGCTCGTGCATCCAGATGACGTTGTCCACCGCCTTGACCGGAACGACTGCGGCTGCAGCAGCCGCTTCCTTGTCAACGGGCTTCTGCACACGGTACTTGGCAATCTTCTTGTCGATCTTGATTTGAGCCATGTTCAGAACTTCCCGTAGTAGCCTTCTTTGAGCGCGTCGTAGAGATTCGCGGCGGTATGCATCTCACCGTCGTATTCGATCTCCTGATCACCGCGGGCCTCGACCTCGCTGCCATCCTCCAGCGTGAACACATAGGTCGTGTTCTTCAGATCGTTCTCTTTGACGAGCACGCCCTGGAACGCCTCAGGGTTGAAGCGGAACGTGGTGCAGCCCTTCAGCCCCTGCTCGTACGCGTACAAGTAAATGTCCTTGAAATTCTCATACTTGTAATCCGTGGGAACATTCGCCGTCTTCGAGATGGACGAATCGATCCACAACTGCGCCGCCGCCTGGATATCCACATGCTCCTTGGGTCCAATTGCATCCGCGGAGACGAAGTAGTCCGGCAGCTTCTCGCCGGCCAGTTCCGAATCCGGCATGGCGCGCGAGTTGATCAGCTCGCGGTATGCCAGCAATTCGAAGGAGAACACGTCGATCTTTTCTTTCGACTTCTTGCCTTCACGGATGACATTACGAAAGTAGTGATGCGCAAACGAAGGCTCGATGCCGTTCGAAGCATTGTTGGCCAGCGACAACGAGATGGTTCCCGTCGGCGCAATCGACGTGTGGTGCGTGAAACGCGCGCCCACCTCGGCCAGTTCGTCGACGAGTTCCGGTGAGGTCTCGGCGATGCGCTGCATGTAGCGGCTATAGCGCGCATGCAAGACCCGTCCCGGCACCTTGGCACCGACACGCCAGCCGTCCTTCACCATCTCAGGACGCTTGCGCAACATCTCGCGCGTCACCGTGAACTCTTCGTTCATGATCGGTGCCGGGCCTTTCTCTTTCGCGAGTTCGAGGCCCGACTCCCAGCCGGCCACCGCCATCTCGCGTGACACGTTCTGCGTGAAGGCCACCGATTTCTTCGAGCCGTATTTCATGCAGAGCATGGTGATCGCCGAGCCCAAGCCCAGGAAGCCCATGCCATGCCTGCGCTTGCGATTGATCTCATCGCGCTGCTGCGGCAGCGGCAGACCGTTGATTTCGACCACGTTGTCGAGCATGCGCGTGAACACCTTGACGACTTTGCGATACGTTTCCCAATCGAAACGCGCATCTTCGGTGAACGGATCGATCACGAATTTGGTGAGATTTACCGAGCCGAGAAGGCAAGAACCATACGGCGGTAATGGCTGTTCGCCGCAATTTCCTGTCACAAATCCATTAAATGTCAAGCAATTTTTATCAGGCTGCGTTGTGTCGAACACTGCTTCGCGACCTGCATGCTCGATTGAGGCTATGCGACTAACGAACTTTTCATACCGGGCCGATTTGCGAGCAGATTTCCAATCGCGGTATTTATCGTTTTTTTCCGCTGTCAAAAAGCCAATCTGCTCCATGAAGTAATCTCGTGACTCGGAGCCGATGATCAATTCATAGTCTGCGCGACATTCATACGCACGTTGGCCACCGTTGCCGTCAGGCAGCATTCGGGTGCCGGCTTCTCGTCGCTTCTTGACGCGACAGAAGATGGCAAAGTTGGCGAGCAGCATCTGCACATCTTTGAGCAGTGAAGGCTGACTGGAAGAAAGCCGAATGGTGCAGCAGGCATTGGCATGGTTCCACTGAACGGTACCATCCGCCTGGAATAACCCGCGCAAGTAACCTTTGACGCATTCCTCAGATCCCCGCCAGACAATTTCTGGTATCTGAGTTTTACAAGCGGCTGTGATGCCGTTGTTTTGCAGCACCCGCGCAAGAATGACCGAGCGGATCATCACCAAATTGCGCTCCGGTACAGCGACGACGCTCGTCCTGTAACGACGAAATCGATGATTCGAATAGCCCGCAATCATCTCATTCACCGACGCCATGATCCCATCCGCAAGCGCGCGATCCGCACCCCACAGATTCACCACTGCCGCATGCTGGCCTTTGCCACGATTCGTAAAGTGACCGTCACCGGTAATCAATCCGAGCAAGCGTCCCAACTCAGCGCTGCCACATCCGCCGAACTGGCCCTTGCCGGACTGGATCAACAGCTCATCGTCAGGCTTCAGATCCTTCAGCTTGATCTTGCCGCGGGTGGTATAGAAGTCATGCCATTCCGTGGCCTTGATCTCGTAACCGTCTTCCGTGGTTACGCGATAGACGTCAGCCGACGGCGCCGTCATGAACGCCGGCACCGCATTCCGCACATCCACCCCGAGTTCCCCGCCCAGTGCTCGCGTGTCCACGGTCGCCTGGATGTCGACCCGCGCCTCATAGAGGTCGCCGATCTTGATCATGCCGAACTGTGTCGCGAGGCGCGTATCCGCGGTAACACACGGATTTGTGGCACGAATGTTTTCGTTCCACCAGTTGTTGTTCATCTCATTGACCTTGTCGATGAGAATGAAACCCGGCTCAGCGAAATCGTAGGTAGAAGACATGATGACGTCCCACACGCGGCGGGCCGGCAGCGTCTTATAGATCTTGCAGGCCACCAGGCCTTCTTCGTTCGAAACGAAACCGTCCGTGTAGGGCCATTCGCGCCACACGAACTTCGTCTCGTCGCTCAAGTCCGGGTGCTCCGCGTCGAATTCCTTTTGACCGAACGGAAAAGCAAGCTGCCATTCGCCGTTGCTCTTCACTGCTTTCATGAATTCGTCGGTCACCAACAGCGACAGATTGAATTGGCGCAAGCGACCGTTTTCGCGCTTGGCGCGGATGAACTCGAGCACGTCCGGATGACCGATGTCGAAGGTGCCCATCTGCGCGCCGCGGCGGCCACCCGCCGACGACACGGTGAAGCACATCTTGTCGTAGATATCCATGAAGGACAGCGGACCTGACGTATAGGCACCCGCACCCGACACGTAGGCGCCGCGCGGCCGCATGGTCGAGAATTCGTAGCCGATGCCACAGCCCGCTTTCAGCGTGAGACCGGCCTCGTGCACTTTGCGCAGAATGTCATCCATCGAATCATGGATGGTGCCGGACACGGTGCAGTTGATCGTCGACGTCGCCGGCTTGTGCTCGAGCGCGCCCGCATTGGAGGTCACTCGCCCGGCTGGGATTGCGCCGTGGCGAAGCGCCCAAAGAAACGTCTCGTACCAATGTTCACGCGCATCCTCCGCTTCCACGTCGGCCAATGCCCGCGCGACACGCTTATACGTATCGTCCATCGACTGATCGACCGGCGACCCGTCCTTCGACGTCAGGCGATATTTCTTTTCCCAAATGTCGTGAGACGCCAATTGGTAGGGAATGCTGCTGACGTCCTTGGGTTGAATCTTGACCACCGTATTCATGACTAGTTTATGGACTCCTTTCTCTCATCCATTCGAACGTCAGGGGGAGAAAAATCAAACTGGGGAAACACAAGATCTTGTGTCTTGGGGGAGGAAGCCTAGGCGCGGTACCCGATAGCGTCAAGCGCTTTTTGAAGGAAATTATCTCCGTTAATAACGCTCAGAATCAGTTGCTTGCAAGATCTGATCGGCAAAATTGCGCCCCCTTAAGCAGACCTTAATTGCCCTGACGGAAAAAGCTCAATTACCTATATCTTGTGGTCCACAACTTATGCACATATTGTTCAATTGACTTTGAACTGCATCTCACTTCTAAAGCTGCAGAACCGTTGAAATTTTTTTGGACGGCCCAAATTCCTAAGCAACGCGCGTAATCACACCAAAACACTTTAGGAGTTTGAAAAATGACTGTCATCCGTTATGAACCCTGGGCACTCGTGAGTCGCCTGCAGCAAGAAGTCGATCGTTTGTTCTCAACGCCGTCGACGACGGCAGCAGACTCGGGCGCTTATCTGCCGCCCACGGACATCCATGAAGAGTCCGAACGATTCGTGGTGAATATCGATCTCCCCGGCGTCGATCCGAAGGCCGTCGAGATCACTTCCGATCACGGCGTGCTCACCGTCAAAGGCCAGCGAGAAGATCTCGGCAAGGACGCGGCGGCCGGCTTTCGGCGCGTCGAGCGCATCAAAGGCGAGTTTCAGCGCCGCTTCAGCCTGCCGGAAACGGCGGATGTGCAGAACATCAAGGCGAAGTTCACCAACGGCGTGTTAGAAGTGTCGATCCCGAAACAGGCGCAGGTACAGCCCCATCGCATCATGGTCGAGGCGGCTTAACGCGATCCGGTTGCGGCAACGAGGCCGGACGTAAACTCCGGCCTCTTTTGTATGCCGAAGGACGAGCATGAATTCGTTTCGTAGTCTGATGGCTGCCCTTACCGCAGCGATCATGCTGAGTGGCACCGCCCACGCAACGCTTCCCACACCGACCGAGGGCGCCCCCATGCCGTCGCTCGCGCCCGTCGTGAAGCGCGCCGAACCTGCAGTGGTCAGTATCGCCGTCCGCGGCACCATCCGCGAACAGCAGCAGCGCAACCCATTATTCGATGATCCCTTCTTTCGCCGCTTCTTCGATGTGCAGCCGGACACGCGACCCCGCGAGCGCCAGTTCCAAAGCGCCGGCTCCGGCGTTATCGTCGACGCCAAGAACGGCTACATTCTCACCAACTATCATGTCGTGGAGAACGGCAACGATATTGCAATAACGTTACCCGACGATCGCACCTTCCACGCCAAGGTCTTGGGCAGCGACGAGGCAGCAGACGTCGCCGTGCTGCGGGCCGACGTCAGTGAACTGCGCCGCAAGAACATCACACTCACCGCCATGGCACTCGGCGACTCTTCCAAGCTCGAGGTCGGCGACTATGTGATCGCCATCGGCAATCCGTTCGGTTTGCAGCACACGGTGACCGCAGGCATCGTCAGTGCGCTCGGTCGCACCGGCATCAACCCGGAGGCGGGTGGCTACGAAAGTTTCATTCAGACCGACGCCTCCATCAATCCCGGCAATTCGGGTGGCGCGTTGGTCAACCTGCGCGGCGAGCTCGTCGGCATCAACTCCGCCATCTATTCGCGCAGTGGCGGCAACATCGGCATCGGCTTTGCCATTCCCGTCAACATGGTCAAGAGCGTGATGGAACAGCTGGTCAAGTACGGCGAGGTAAAACACGGCGTGCTCGGTGTGCAGATGTACGACATCACGCCGGAGATCGCGGACCAGTATGGCCTGGGCGACACGGCGGGTGCATTGATCGGCAGCGTCGCACCCGGTTCGTCGGCACAACGCGCCGGCATCAAGGCGGGTGACCTCGTTACCACCGTCAACGGCGCCACGATCAAATCACCGGCAGAGCTGCGCGCCGCCATCGGCATGGCAAAGATCGGCGATGAGCTCGAGCTGGGTCTGGTGCGCGACGGCAAGACACTCAAGATCCCGGCGCGCATCATGGACCGACGCGACGTGGGCACGTCCGGCGACGGCGGCATCTACCGCAAGCTGCAAGGTGCGGCGTTTGCCGATCTCCCGAATGACAGCGGCGTGCTGGTGAAGTCGGTACTGGCGGGGAGCGCCGCGGCGCAAGCTGGATTACGCAATAATGATGTCATCATTGCGGTCGGGCGCACGCCCACACCCAATACGAAGGTGTTTAATGACAGCCTGCGCGGCGCCACCATGCTGGTGTTGAAAGTGCGGCGCGGCGGCGAAACTTTTTTGATTCCGATCCGGTGACATCATGAGACTTTTATCCATCGTCATTCTCGGCGGCTCTGGTTTCCTGGGGACGCGCCTGGTCGCGCGTTTGATCAAGGATGGGCATCGCGTGACGGTGTTGTCGCGCGACCGTGAGCAGCATAAACATCTGCTGGTGCTCCCCGGTCTCACGCTCGAGAACTGTGATGTTTACCAGGAAGCGCAGTTGAGCGAGCGATTCCGTGGCAAGGACGTCGTGATCAATCTGGTCGGCATCCTGAATGAACGCGGCTTTGGCGGCGCGGGCTTTCGCCGCGCCCACACCGAGCTCACGCGGGGTGTGCTGCAGGCGGCCCGCTCCGCCGGCGTGCCCCGGCTGTTGCAGGTCTCTGCCCTGAACGCGTCCGTGGACGGGCCCAGTCATTATCTGCGCAGCAAGGGCGAGGCGGAGAAACTGATCCGCGAGCAAACCGCGGTCGACTGGACCATTCTGCAGCCGTCGGTGCTGTTCGGCCCCGGCGATTCTTTCTTGAATCGTTTTGCCACGCTGGTTGCGAACGTTCCACTGGTCTTCCCCCTGGCGCGCGCCAAGGCACGCTTCCAGCCGGTGGCCGTGGACGACGTGGTCGATGCCTTGGTGGCGTGCCTGAATGGCGCCGCGAGCAAGCAAACGCTGGAACTGGGGGGTCCGCAGATCTATACGTTGCGTGAGGTGGTGGTCCTGGTCGCCAGAATGACGCACCGCAAGCGCTGGGTCGTGGGATTGCCGGATTTCGTGGGCTGGCTGCAGGGCGCCGTCATGAACCTCGTGCCGGGCCGCCCGTTTTCCACCGATAACTTCAACTCGCTCAAAGTGGACAGCGTGGTGACCAAGGATGGCTTCGCCGCGCTGGGCCTGAAGCCGCAGTCGATGGTCGCCGCCGCCAGGCAATTCCTGGGCTCGCTCGAAGACAATGCTCGCCTGAGTCTGAACAGGGCAGCTGTAGGTCGCGTCAAGACCGGCTCAGATTCGGCCCAACCGTGAGCCTGGAACTCTTTCACCACCCTCTGGCGTCGTTCTGCCACAAAGTGCTGATCGCGCTCTATGAGAACGGCACGCCGTTCGAGAGCATCGTCGTCGACCTGAACGACGCGAAGGCCTCTGCGGAATTTTTCGCGCTCTGGCCTATCGGCAAGATTCCGCTACTGCGCGATGACAAGCTCGGTCGTATCATCCCGGAAAGCTCAATCATCATCGAGTTCCTCGAGCAGCACTACCCGGGATCGCAGCCGCTATTGCCCAGGGACGAAACGCAGTGTCTCAAAGCGCGTCTCTGGGACCGGTTCTTCGATTTGTATATTCAGAACGCGATGCAGAAAATCGTGCGCGACAAACTCCGGCCCGACGGGGAAAAAGACTCACGCGGCGTCAGCGACGCCCGCGCCAGCTTGCGGGCGGCATACACGATGCTGGATGAGCGCGTGCGCGAACGCATCTGGGTGCTCGGTGACGAATTCAGCATGGCTGACTGCGCAGCAGCGCCGGCACTGTTCTATGCAGGAATCGTCGAGCCGTTCGCGTCGGAATTTCCGAACATCGAAGCGTATTTCGATCGCCTGGCAGCGCGCCCGTCCATCGCCCGTACGTTCTCGGAAGCCCGACCCTATTTTGCTTCGTTTCCGTTCAAAGACAAAATTCCGGCGCGCTTCCTGAGCTAAGCAGCACCGCTTAAACCGGCGCACCGCGGTGCCCTTCGTCCAGCACCTCAGCACGCTGGCGGGCGCGACGATAGGAGAAATGATCCTTAAGCTTGAGGAACCATTTCTCGAAGCAATGCCAGGTGAGCAGCGCAACCCCGAAGGTGCAGAGCGTCACCAGGCTCAGGTCCAGGAATTGCTCGAGCAGCCTGCTGCCGAAAATTCTCGGCAGATGCGCCCTGGTCAGAGAACCCTCGACGGCGCGCAACACCACGAAATGGAACACATACATCGAATAACTGTACTTGCCGATCTGCCGTAACCAGCCTTGGTCGCACAATGCCTGCACCCAGCGGTTACCCGATATCAGCGCCAGCACGAGACCGGCGGACAGCATGATGGCCAGCGTGACGCCGTAGACGGTGACCCAACCGGCGTGCGTATCCTCCCATCCGTAGGTCGCCAGACGACCGATGATCCCTGCGGATGCCAAAGCGATGAGCAGAATGCCGGCGCTGGGTAAGCGGGCGAGAAACGGCTTGTACCGCACTGCAAGCGCGATCAACGCACCGGCCGCCAGCGCGTCGACGCGACAAATGGTCAGGCTCGCCGCCATCGCCTCTTCCCCGGTGTTGACGAGGTAAAACCGGAGGGCAAAAGACAACACGATCAGCGCTGCGCACACACGCGCCAGATTTTTCGGACGAACGAAAAACACCAGCAGCGGCCAGAACAGATAGAACTGCTCCTCCACCGCAAGCGACCACATGTGAAACAAACCGCCCTGAATGACCGTCTCGGAATGAATCGCGGTCAACAGGTTTGCCGTATAAAGCCAAAAGTATCCGCCGTGCTGCTGCGGGGTGAGCATGGGGGTTTCGGCAAGATGAAAATGGTGGGCGAGCGCTGGCGCGACCAGCAAGCGCAGCGCGAGGTACAGATAATAGAGCGGGAAGATGCGCAACGTGCGCCGTGCATAAAAGACGCGGAAATAGCCTGGCGAGTCTTTGGTGTCGAGCAGGATTCCCGTGATCAGAAAACCCGACAGAACAAAAAACAGATCGACACCGTGGACGCCGAATCCGAAAACACTCGACACCCCCCGATCGAGTGCAAACGAGTCCGCGCCGAGACGCACGTGACACGCGATGACCGAGAGTATCGCAATGCCGCGAAGCCCATCCAACGGCGCAAAATGGCTGCGCGGTTTATAGATCTGCATCAATCGACCATAGCACACGTCGTCAGCTGCAAATCAATGCCTCGCGCCGGGTGCGTTCTAGCTTGGCCAATTCGCGCACGCGCGTGTAAAAGTTGCCAAGGTCCGGGCCGCTGGCCGTGAGTTCCCTCTGCAACCCCGGCACGCACGCGTAGTAGGTCGCGACCGATGCCAGTTGCGCGTTATTAAGATCTTGTTTGAACCAAGCGTCGAATGGCGCTCGACCGCCCCAGGCAGTCTTCTTCGCTTCAAACTGCGCACGTAGATCGTCGAGCAGCGCCTGCTTGCGCGCTCGCATCCGCGCAGGGTCGGCATTCGAGGCATACGCCTCACGCAGTCGATCGCGCGTCGCGTTGATCAGATTCACCACCTCTCGGTAGCGGCGTTCGCTTTCGAGATGGCGTTGCAGATCCGCTTCGCGCCCATGTGCCTGCAGCCAGCGCCTGACCCCCTCCTCCTCCACCGTCACCGCCAGCGCTTCGCTGAATGACGCATCGCTGGCCACGTATAGAAGCTGATGCGTCAGCTCATGAAAGACGATGCCTGCCAGTTCTATATCGTCCCAGTCGACCATGGTGTTCAGGATGGGATCGTCAAAGTGTCCAAGGGTCGAGTAGGCCGCGGCACCGCTTACAGCCACATCAAAGCCGCGCGCGGTTTGCGTCTTCGCAAAAGCCTCAGCCCGTTTCTCGACGAAATAACCTCGATACGCAACGCAGCCGACGACCGGATAGCACCACTGCTTCGGATCGACCGCGAACTCCGGGGCAGCGACGACGTTCCACACGACGTAAGGTCTGCCTACGTCAGCATAGGTACGATAGCTGCCGTTGTCGGGTAACCCCAACTCGCGGCTGGCGAAAGTACGGATCTCATTCACCGCCTTGAGTTGCGTGCGCAGAGCCGGCGGCGTGGTCAGTCGCGCCAGCACGTTGGAGATGGGCTCGCGCCTGGCCATCAGCTGCAGATGCCCCGCTGCGCTTTGCAGCAGGTAACAACCGCTGCTGAGCAAACCCGCCGCGGCGACGAGGACGGCCGCGCGGAAGCGGGCGGCTACGCTGCTATGATTCACGCATGCAAGTGTATCTGGTTGGCGGCGCCGTTCGAGACGCCTTGCTGAATCGCGTCGTCAAGGAACGCGACTGGGTGGTCGTCGGCGGTACGCGTGCCGAGTTGCTGCAACTCGGCTACCGCGAAGTGGGGCGGGATTTCCCCGTGTTCCTGCATCCAAAAACTCACGAGGAATACGCGCTCGCGCGACTCGAGCGCAAGGTAGCCCCGGGCTATCGCGGCTTCACGGTCGAGTTCGGGCCCGAGGTGACGCTCGAAGAAGATCTCGCGCGGCGCGACCTGACCGTCAACGCCATCGCGCAGAGCGAAGACGGCACATTGATCGATCCGTTCAACGGACAGCGCGACCTGCAAGCCCGCATCCTGCGCCATGTCTCTCCGGCCTTTGTCGAAGATCCCGTCAGAGTTCTGCGCCTGGCGCGTTTCGCGGCACGGTTCGCGCCGCTTGGGTTCACGGTGGCGCCCGATACCGAAACCTTGATGGGTGCCATGGTCGAGCGCGGCGAGGTAGACGCCCTGGTGCCCGAGCGGGTCTGGCAGGAAACCGAGAAAGCCTTGAGCGAGGCCGGCGCAGCGGAGTTTTTCAGAGTGCTGCGACAGTGCGGCGCGCTGCAGAAAGTGTATCCCGAGATCGATGCGCTGTTCGGCGTACCGCAGCCCGCAAAATGGCATCCGGAGATCGATACCGGCGTGCACACATTGATGGTACTGGAGCAGGCCGTGCGCTTGAGTGAGAACACGCGCGTGCGTTTTGCCGCGCTGGTGCACGATCTCGGCAAAGCCGGCACCCCGCGCACTGAATGGCCGAGCCACCACGGCCACGAGGAGCGCAGCGTGCAACTCATCGAGCAACTGGCTGCGCGTCTGCGACTGCCGGGCGATTATCGCGAACTCGCCGTGGTGGTCGCCCGCTACCACGGCAACGTGCACCGCGCCTTCGAACTGCGGCCGAAGACGGTGCTCGACATGCTCGAGCGCGCGGATGCCCTGCGCCGGCCGCAACGTTTCGATCAGGCACTGCTGGCCTGCGAGGCCGATTCGCGCGGGCGTGCCGGTCTGGAAAGCGCTGCTTACCCGCAACGCGCCTACCTCCGCGCCGCACGCGATGCCGCGGCCGCGGTGAAGCCGACCGCCGAGGATCTCGCGCTCGGCTCCGGTCCTCAGATCGCCGAGCGGCTCGCCGAGCGCCGTCTGCAAACGCTTATCGCGCTACGCGCGGCGCAATCCCCGGCGGCCAACAGCCCAACCTAGAGGCTGTACCGCAGATCAGCGTGTGCAAACCCTCGCAACTCGAGGTCGATGCCACGCAACCACGACATCACCTTGAAGCGTTCGCCCATCTCCCCCGGCAACAGCAAGCGCCGCGCCTCACCGGCCAGACGCGCAAACGCGACACTGTCGTCGCTCGCGAGGCGCTGCATTTCCAACTCGATGCCGGTGTCGAGTAAAAAATGCGCCTGAGTGGTGAATCCGCCGAGTTCGAAACCCGCCGCACGGCCGGCCGCGGCGACCGCAGTAAAATCCACCCAGGCCGTGATGTCCTGGATCCCGGGATAGCGCAACGGGTTGTCGTGCACCCGATGCTGCAGGTGGCAGAGCAGCGTGCCCGCGCGGCGGTCAGGGTGGTAAAACTGCGGCCGTGGCAGCCCATAGTCGACCCACAACACCGCGCCACGGGTCATCTTGCCCGTCACCGCTTCGACCCAGGCGCCCAGTCGCGGGCACAATTCGGAACGATAGCCGTCGTCCCATCCGAGTCCACGCGCAAGTTCCGTCACCCGCCTCGTGAGGTCTGCGCTTGCTGGACGCGACTCCCAGGCCAAACCGTCATCATCTGCGATCACACCGCATTCTTCGACCCGATCCGCATACCAGCGAAAGCGCGTCACTGGCAGCGCATCGAGCACTTCATTGGCGAGCACGACGCCTTCGAAAGAGTGCGGCGGCGTATCGATCCATTGCACGCGTTCTAAAAACTCGGGCGCTGCTGCATGCAACGTCGCGTGCTGGCGTTCGCGCAGGTCCGCACTCACGTCGAGAATGAAATAGCGTTCGGGCAGCCGGCCGCGACGGCGCAAGGCGCCGAGCATGTCGCACGCGAGACGGCCGCTGCCCGCGCCGATTTCGAGAATCGAACCGCCACCCAGATGTTCCAACACCTGGGCGCAGGGCACACTCAGTCCAGCCCCGAACAACCGTGAGATTTCCGGCGCCGTAACGAAGTCGCCGGCGGCACCGAACTTGGCGGTGCCGGCACTGTAATAACCCAATCCGGGTGCATACAGGGCGAGGTCCATGAAACGTTCGAAGGGGATCCAGCCGCCGGCAGCGGCGATGACATTCCCGACATGAATCGCGACATCGCGACTATGTGCTATCGCTGCGTCGTCGAGCATGGGTTATCTTGCAAGGCATGATGGACGGCCGCGATCAACTTCCGCTGCACGATCGAACCGTCCTGATCACGGGCGGCGCGCGCCGCGTCGGCGCTGCCTTGGGACGCGCCCTGCACGCTGCGGGCGCCAACATCCTCATTCACTATCGCAGCTCTGCGGAAGCCGCCGCGGCGCTTCGGCAAGAACTCAACGCCATAAGGCCCCGTTCGGCGGCAACCGTGGCAGCACATTTGACGGACGCAGGCGCGCCGGCTGAGGTCGTGGGCGCGGCGCTGCGCGAGTTCGGGTCTCTGGATGTCCTCATCAATAATGCCTCGAGCTTCTATCCCACACCGGTCGGCAGCATCACGACGCAGCAGTGGGACGATTTGATCGGCAGCAATCTCAAGGCGCCGTTGTTCATGTCGCAATGTGCGGCGCCACTGCTGAAACTGCGCCAGGGACTCATCATCAACATGGTGGACATTCATGCGCTGCGGCCTTTGCGAGCACACCCCGTGTACTGCGCTGCCAAAGCGGGCCTGCACATGCTGACGCGATCGCTGGCCCGCGAACTCGGACCCGAGGTGCGCGTCAACGGCATCGCGCCCGGGCCGGTGCTGTGGCCTGCAGGTCCGATGGACGATTCACTCAAGCACGAGATCATCGACAAGACGGCCCTGAAGCGTCACGGCAGCCCGCAGGACATTGCGCGCACTGCGCTGTTTCTGATCAAGG
Organism: uncultured Steroidobacteraceae bacterium; assembly: GCA_964658805.1. Classification (GTDB taxonomy): domain Bacteria; phylum Pseudomonadota; class Gammaproteobacteria; order Steroidobacterales; family Steroidobacteraceae; genus Bog-1198. The sequence goes on along the minus strand of CAZZZU010000001.1, from coordinate 32,361 downwards.
ATGCACCCTACATCACCGGTCAGATCATCGCCGTGGACGGCGGCCGCAGCATCTAGCGCGGCCACGTCTCGAAATCGGCGCGGCTGCGCTCGATCACCACACCCACATCGCGCGAGCCGCGCACCGCGCCCGGCTTGCTCAAGCTGATGCGCACAGAGAGCACTGCAAATTCTTCGAGGATCAGCATGGCGACATGCTCCGCCAGCGTCTCGACCAGATGAAAACTGCTGCTCTCCACGAATGCCGATACGAGTTTCGCGACCCTCTTATAGTTGAGGGTGTCGTCGATCGAGTCGCTCAAGGCCGCCTTGCGGATGTCGGCGCCCAGCTCGATGTCGAACAGCAGCATTTGCTTGACCTGACGTTCCCAGTCGATGATGCCGATGATGGCTTCGGCCTTGAGTGCATGAATGAAAATCTTGTCCATATCAGTTCTATGTTACCAAGCCTGCGCGCGCACGATGGCTGCGCTTGGCCTCACATCGATCCTGCTCGGCTGCACCGTCACTTCTGACCGACCCATCGCCACCCTGGAAAAGGTCCGGGAAAAATGGCAGCCGGGCCAGGAAGGGGTGGTGCGGGCGCACGGCGTCGGTCTGACCCGGCTGCCGTTCACAACCTTCACGCTGAGCGCGAGCGAGTCGTGGGGTGTCGGTGCTTACGGCACGCCAGCCTTCATCGATGCCGGCAGGTTCGAGGTACCCGCGCGTAAGGGTCAAAAACTGCGTTTCGAATTCAATAATGACGGCGTCGCCTGCCAGGCGCCGGACGATTTCTACGCGTTGCTGGCCGATGCCACCCGCGCGACGCTCGGCAGGCTCCGCACCGACCGCGTACCCGCGGGTACCGTCCGCATCTATTTGCTGCGTGACGGTCCCTTCTTCGCCAAACGCGTTTACGCATTGCGCGGCGGACGCCGCATCGACGTGTCGCTCTACTACGCCTGTGACAGCACGGAGCCGGGCGTGGCCACCTTCCATGCGCTGGCCACCACTTTGCACGAATTGACCCACCTCATGCTGCGGCTGCAGGCCGCGCCGCGAACCCGCTCCACCGATGAATTTCTCGCCGACTATGCACCGGCCTGCTTGTACGAAGCGCTCGGCGCGCTGCAGCGCGGTCCGGCGCTAATCACGAAATTTCCAGCCGCCGCGTTTTACGCAGCCTCCATCTATCACGCGGGAGACATCGAAACGCCGAATGTCGTGTGGTCGTGCCGGGCATGGGTCGAAAGTCTGAATCAGGTTCGCGGCTGAGGCGTATTTTTCATTCGTCGTCGGTCAGTTCCCAACCAGCACGCGGCTGCAAACCCCTGGCCGGCATGCCGGCCTCGAGCCGCAGGCAGCCGGCCAGCGCGATCATGGCGCCGTTATCGGTACAGAACTCGGTGCGCGGGAAGTACAGCGCGGCACCGGCCGACTTGGCTATCTCGGCCAAACGCGAGCGCAGCGCCCGGTTGGCGCCGACGCCACCGGCGATCACCAGCCGCATATGACCGGTCGCGCGCAGGGCACGGCGGCATTTTTCGGCCAATGTATCGACCACCGCATCCTGAAAACCGCGCGCAATATCGGCGCGTTGTGCGTCATCGAGTGGCTGGCCGCGCATGGCGAGCAGCGCCGCGGTCTTCAAACCACTGAAACTGAAATCGAGCCCGGGGCGGTCCAGCATGGGGCGCGGGAACACATAGCGACCCGCCTGTCCTCGTTCGGCAAGCTGCGATAACGCCGCGCCGCCGGGGTATGGGAGCCCCAGCATTTTGGCGGTCTTGTCGAAAGCCTCCCCCGCGGCATCATCCAGGGTCTCGCCCAGAATACGATAGCGGCCGAGTCCTGCGACATCCACGATCTGGGTATGTCCGCCCGACACCAGCAGCGCCAGAAACGGGAATGCAGGCGCTTCCGGCTCGAGCAACGGCGCCAGCAGATGGCCCTCCAGGTGATGAATACCCATCACAGGCTTGCCCCACGCTTCGCCTAGTCCCGCAGCGAAGCCCGCGCCGACCAGGAGCGCACCGATCAGCCCCGGCCCCGCGGTGTAGGCAATTGCATCGATGTCTGCCGCCGCCGAGCCGGCCGCCTGCAGGGTCTCGCGCACCAATGGCAGCAGGCGCCGCACGTGGTCACGCGAGGCCAATTCCGGTACCACGCCACCGTAAGCCTGATGCATCGTTACCTGGCTATACAGGCGATGCGCCAAAAGGCCGCGAACACCGTCGTAAACGGCGACAGCGGTCTCATCGCATGAGCTTTCTAACCCTAAAACGCGCATATTTTTGCCTTTTAACAGGGTACACCGTAAAATGCGCGCCCCTGTCGCCGACGGCGGCGATCGTCAATTTTTTTTGAGGTCTGAATGCCCAGCGTTCGTGTTCGCGAGAATGAATATTTTGACGCCGCCCTGCGTCGCTTCAAGCGTGCCTGTGAGAAGGCGGGCGTCCTCACCGAGCTGCGGCGTCGCGAATTCTACGAGAAGCCTACACAGGAGCGTAAACGCAAGAAGGCCGCGGCTGTGAAGCGGCACCTGAAGCGTCTTTCACGCGAGAACATGCGCGGTACGGGCGCCCCATCCGCCCCGCCGGCGGCGGCACCATCGCGACCCTCTTATTAGAGTGAGCCTCAAGGAAAGAATCACCGACGACATGAAGGCGGCGATGCGTTCCGGTGAAAAGGAGCGGCTCGGCGTCATTCGGATGATTACGGCTGCCATCAAGCAGCGTGAAGTCGACGAGCGGATCACGCTCGATGACACCCAGGTGTTATCGGTGCTCGAGAAGATGATCAAGCAGCGCAAGGAGTCGATCACCCAGTTCGAAGCGGGCGGCCGCCAGGATCTCAGCGATAAGGAAGGCGCGGAGATCACACTGCTGCAGGGCTATCTGCCGGCACAGTTGAGCGATGCCGAACTCGATGCCCTGATTGATGACGCAGTGCGGAGCACTGGAGCAGCCAGCATCAAAGACATGGGTAAGGTCATGGGCATCATCAAGGGCAAGGCACAGGGCCGTGCCGACATGGGCGCCGTCGGCGCGAAAATCAAAGCCAAACTCGGCAGCTGATCCACGCGGTCCATGGCCGGCCGCATTCCACAAACGTTCATCGATGATGTGGTCGCGCGGGCCGACATCGTCGAGGTCATCGGCGCCCGCGTCCCGCTGAAAAAATCAGGCCGCGAATATAAGGCCTGTTGCCCTTTCCACTCGGAAAAAACACCGTCGTTCTGGGTAAGCCCGGACAAGCAGTTTTATCACTGTTTCGGCTGCGGCGCGCACGGCACCGTCATCGGCTTCCTGATGCAGTACGAAAAGCTGGAGTTTCTCGATGCGGTGGCGGACCTCGCGCAGCGCGCGGGGCTGGAACTGCCGCGTGAAGCGGAGCGTGGCCGCAGCGACTCGGGGGGCGACGGCTATGAATTGCTGACCCGCGCCGCTCGCTTCTATGAACAGAATCTGGCCGACAACCTCCGCGCGCGCGACTACGCGAAAGTCCGCGGCATCGATGCGCAGAGCGAAGCACGCTTTGGCCTGGGCTACGCGCCCGATTCATGGAATGCGCTGTTGAACCGACTGGGCGCCGACGAGGAGGACCAGCGCCGCCTGCTGCAGATGGGTCTCGTCATCGAGCGCGACACGCGCGGCGCCACGCGTAGCGGGACGCGAAGCGGCGAGCGCACCGCCGGCTTTTACGACCGCTTTCGGGACCGACTGATGTTCCCGATTCGCGATGCACGCGGGCGCGTCATCGCGTTTGGCGGCCGCATCATCGACCAGGGCGAACCGAAATACCTCAACTCGCCCGAAACTCCTTTGTTCCACAAGGGTCGCGAACTTTACGGTCTCTATGAAGCCCGCCAGGCGCACGCCGATTTCGCGCGGGTGCTGATTGTCGAGGGCTACATGGATGTGGTGCGTCTGCACCAAGCCGGCATCACTTACGCAGTGGCGACACTCGGTACCGCAACGACCCAGGAGCATCTGAACAAGCTGTTTCGCCTGACCGGCGAACTGGTGTTCTGCTTCGACGGCGACAATGCCGGGCGCAAGGCAGCATGGCGTGCCATGGAGAACGCGCTCCCGCTCGCCCGCGACGGACGCGAGCTCAGGTTCATGTTTTTGCCGGACGGTCAGGATCCGGATTCGTTGGTAGCGGCCGAAGGGCGGCAGGCGTTCGAGACGCGGTTGCAGTCCGCCCTGACGCTGTCCGACTACTTGATACGCGAACTGTCCCGGCAAGTGGACCTTGGTACGGATGCCGGACGCGCCAAGCTCAAAGCCTTGGCGCAGCCCTTGTTCGCGCGCATGCCGGAGGGTGTCTATCGCGAGTTGCTCGCCGATCGCCTGGCCCATGAGATTCGCATGCCGGCGACCAAGCTCAAGTCACTACTGTTGAGCAGCAGCGGCGCGACGACCGCACCGGTGCGCTCAGATCGTCCCATCCGACCGGAACCGGTCCAGGGTATTCGGGGTCGAAGCAGCAGTGGACGTGGCAATCTGCTGACGCAAGCCATCGCCCTGGTACTGCATTACCCCGCTGCCGCAACGGCGCTGCACAATTCCGCGGCTTTACGTGCGGTCGCGAAACCCGGCGTTGCGGTGCTATGCGAGTTGCTGGAGCAGGCTAAAGAGGTCTGCGCCGGCGTCGCAGCCGGCGCACCCGCTGCGACAACTGCAGCGCTCCTGGAGCGCTGGCGCGGACGGGCCGAGTATGGACGTCTGGCGGAGCTTGCCATCGCCGCGCCGCTGGTGGGGAATGCGGCATCTGCGGCCCATGAACTGGCCATGGCGGTGGAGAAGCTGATGCAGGAGTTCGGTCCCGGCCGTCGGATGAACGAATTGCTGCAAAAAGCAGAGGAGATGGGCTTGAATGACGAGGAAAAGGCGGAATTAAGTCTGCTTCTCGCGGCGCGCGGCAAACCGACGGCGGCGCTCTGAGGTTGCAGTTTTGTGAATGTTCCGGGGGCAAAATTGCTTAGATCACGTTATAATTGTCGGCTTTCCTTTTACAAATCAGGTTAACGGGGCGTCCACTTTGATCAAAAAAGCGCCAGCAGGCACAGGGTCTCCGATCGCTGACGAGCGTCAATCACAGCTCAAGGTGCTGATCGCTCGCGGCAAGGAGCAGGGCTACCTGACCTACGTCGAAGTCAATGATCACTTGCCGAGCGAAATCGTCGATCCGGAACAGATCGAAGATATCGTCAACATGATCAACGACATGGGCATCCCGGTCTACGAGAAGGCGCCGGATGCTGAAACGCTGCTGTTGACGGATGCGACTGCCGCGCCTGACGAGGAGGCGGTTGAGGAAGCCACCGCGGCGTTGGCCAACCTGGACGCTGAATTTGGCCGTACCACCGATCCCGTTCGCATGTACATGCGCGAGATGGGCACCGTGGAACTGCTGACCCGCGAAGGCGAGATCCGCATCGCGAAACGCATCGAGGAAGGCCTCGAAGCGGTCAAGATCGCCCTGGGATCATACCCCGGCACGTACGAGTTGCTGCTGCGGCACTACGAGACAGTCAAAGCAGGGCAGATGCGTCTCGTCGACGTCATCGTCGGCTTCGTCGATCCCAACGCGCCTGACGAAATCGCGCAGCCCCAGAACCCGAAGTTGATGGCGCTCGAGCGCGAAGAAGCGGGTGAGACTGAGGACGAGAGCGAGGACGGCGAGGAAGAGGAAGTCGTCGACACGGGACCGGATCCTGAGGAAGCCGGTAGACGGTTCCTGTCGATCGGCAAGGCCCATCACCAGTTCCTGGGCGCACTCGACAAGCTTGGCTCGAAGGATCCGAAGACGCTCAAGATCCGCAAGAAAATCTGCGGCGAGCTCATGGAATTGAAGCTCTCGCCGAAGATGTTCGATCAGTTGATCGATAACCTGCGGCAGCACGTCACCGAAGTTCGGTTGCTCGAGAAGGAAATCATGTTCCTCTGCATCAAGCAGGCGGGCATGCCACGCAAGGATTTCATCTCGACATTCCCGAAGAACGAGACCAGCACACGCTGGCTCGACAAACACATCAAGGCGAAGAAGCGCTATTCGGCGCCGCTCCTGAAGTTCAAGGAAGAGATCGAACGTCGCCAGAACAAGCTCAAGGATCTCGAGGGCATCTATCATCTGCTCATCAGCGAGATCAAAGAGATCAACCGCGAAGTTTCGATTGGCGAGGCGAAAGCCCGTCGCGCGAAGAAGGAGATGGTGGAGGCGAACCTGCGCCTGGTGATCTCGATCGCGAAGAAATACACGAATCGCGGCTTGCAGTTCCTCGACCTGATTCAGGAAGGCAACATCGGTTTGATGAAGGCCGTAGACAAGTTCGAATATCGTCGCGGTTACAAGTTTTCGACCTATGCGACCTGGTGGATCCGGCAGGCCATTACACGCTCGATCGCCGATCAGGCGCGCACGATCCGTATTCCCGTGCACATGATCGAAACCATCAACAAGTTGAATCGTATTTCGCGGCAGATGTTGCAGGAAATGGGCCGGGAGCCGACGCCTGAAGAACTGGCCGTGCGTATGGAAATGCCTGAGGACAAGGTACGCAAGGTGCTGAAGATCGCCAAGGAGCCGATTTCGATGGAAACTCCGATCGGCGATGACGAAGACTCGCACCTGGGGGACTTCATCGAAGATACGTCGGTGTCCTCACCGATCGACTCCGCCACCACCGAATCCTTGCGTGAAACCACCCACTCGGTGTTGGCACAGCTGACCCCGCGGGAAGCCAAGGTATTACGCATGCGCTTTGGTATCGACATGAATACCGATCACACCCTGGAAGAGGTGGGTAAGCAGTTCGACGTCACGCGCGAGCGCATTCGTCAGATAGAGGCCAAAGCGTTACGCAAGTTGCGTCATCCGAGCCGTAGCGAGCAGCTGCGCAGCTTTTTGATGGATGATTGATCAGCGTCGTGCATGACGCGTTGCTGTATTGAGGGCCCGAAAGGGCCCTTTTCTTTTCCGTTAGAAATGTGCGCCAGTCGGTGGTTTCGGGTACGCTTTGAGTCCAGACACGTTGAATATGTACAATGATTTTGTGAACATAAACTTCGTACTCGGAAAATTAGCGCGCATGGCGATGTTCCTGGCACTTGCCATCTTGGCCTCGCCCGTCTTGATCAGTGTGTGCGTATTGGCGATCGTGATTCCCTACTGTTTTGGAATTCCGCTAAACACGCCATTGCGCGGCGTCATACCACGACCTGAGGCCGCGACGCCGGGTGAAGCGCCTGTTGCCGCGAGCGAACCGGCCCTTGCCTGGTACGGCGTTTCCGGCTACCGGACTGCCATCGGAGAAGCATAAGCCGCGTTTGATGAGTCAGTAGACCCCAGGAATGAGGCGCTGGGTGCGTCGCATGTATTGCCGATATGCATCTCCCAGCCCCTGCAGCAGCGCGCGTTCCTCGACTGCAATACGCCACAGAAATACGCTCCAGATGGGAACGGTCGTTGCCAGCACGGCCCAGCCGTTGGCCAGGCAAAGTCCCAACCCTAGAAACGCCAGCATCGCACCGGTGTAAGACGGGTGACGAATGTTTCGATACGGCCCCTGATCGATCACCTGATGATCCGCCGCGATGGCTACGTTGACCGTGAAGAAGCGGCCCAAATAGACGATCGAGTACCAGCGTAGCGTGAGCCCAGCAATGAAGCAGGCCAGGCCTGCGAATCGACCGACTGAGGCCCATGATCCGAAATCCGCGCCCGGCGTTTGCATGGCGACGCTATAAGCCACGGTGATACTGGTGACGATCACCACCCAGAGGGCGATGAGCGAGCCGCGGTCCGCTGCCTGCGCGCCAGTGCGGCCCGCGCGTCGTCGCACGCCGAGCGCAATCTCGGAAACCAGGAGCACGATCCCCAGGGCTGAGGCGAGGTTCACGGCGTCGTCTCGAGATCCACCGTGAACAATTTCACGTCGTGATCGGCGTCAGTCATGTGGAGTACGCGCTCGAATCGCAGCCCGATCTTTTCGAGCACACCGACGGACTTCTGATTGTCGGGGTTGACGATCGCCAGCACGCGCGGGAGCTTCAGTTCTTCACGCGTATGCCGTATCACACCCTCGGCGGCCTCTGCGGCATAGCCTTGACCCCAGTACTGCTCCAGGAAAGCGAATCCCACGTCGGGCACGGGCAACGTGTCGCGCTTGACCAGTCCGCAGATGCCGATGGGCGTGCCGTCGCGCAAGCAGGTCGCATTCAAGCCGAAACCGTTGTCCCGATAACTGGCACGCGGGCCCTGCTCGATGTAGTCGCGTGCATTCGCCCGCGAGCGCACGCCCTTATCGCCAATGAAGCGATGGAAAGCCGGCTCGTTCAACAGTTGCAGGATGAAGGCGGCATCCTCCGGCTCGAGTTCGCGCAAAATCAGACGCGCTGTCTCCAGCACTTTCTTCACGACGGTCGCGCGCTCGCCAACATCCCGAACTCTGCAGCCAGCAGCGCATAGGAATGCAGCCGCACCGCCGGATCATGCGTCCAGGTGTTGATGACCATCTCGTCGAGCTCGAGACGACGACCGAGCGCGAGCAGCTTGGCATGCACCTCATCGGCCGTTCCCACTGCAGCCGTGGCTCGCAGCCCGTCGATGACGATGCGTTCGGCTTTCGAGTATTCGTGTGCGGCGGCTTCCTCGGGCGAAACCAATGGCAACCGCACGCCACGTTCGAAATTGTAGCGCCAGTATTCCCGCGTTCCGTACTCGTGCAGCGCGTCCTCCGCCGTGTCCGCCGCCAGCGCCCAGACACAGATGGTCGCGTGCGGCTGCGGATACCGGGTACTCGGCCGGTAATTGCGGCGATACAGCGCGAGCGCTTCATCCACACCCGGCCCTTCGCTGAAAAAATAGGCGAACGCATACGGCAAGCCCAGATGCGCCGCGAGCTGCGCGCCATAATTGGAGCTGCCCAGTATCCAAATCTCCGGACTCGTGTCGCCGGTCGGTTGCGCCGTGATGGTGCGATACGGGTGACCTTCGGGCAGCGCGATGCCCGACACCCAATGCTGCAGCTCCTGCACTTGGCGCGGGAAATCTTCCGCGGCGTTTTCATGTGGATTGAGTGCGTGCGCCGTCAGTCGATCGGAACCCGGTGCCCGTCCCAGCCCTAAGTCGATCCGGCCCGGCGCAATCGCCTCGAGCACACGAAACTGCTCTGCGACCTTGAGGGCCGAATAATGCGGCAACATCACACCGGCGCTGCCAATCCGGATGCGATGGGTGGTGGCGGCCACCGCCGCCATCAGGATCTCAGGAGCCGTACCGACGATACTGGCGCTGTTATGGTGTTCCGAAACCCAGTACCGCGCGTATCCCAACCCGTCGCAATGTTGCGCCAGGCGAATCGAGGCGCGAATCGCACTTTCCTGCGTTCGACCTGCCGATGCAGGTGATTGGTCGAGAACGGACCATTTCATGAGGACTCGTGCGAGACAGGTGCCCTGCTAACCGACGGATGCCTTACGCCGGCCGCCGCTGCCGCGCGGCTTGTCGACCTCCGCCTCAGCAGCCAACCAGTCTTCGATTTCACCGCCCGGTTGGAAGCCGCGTTGCGACGCACGGTAGTAGGCCGCCTCCGCAATTTTTTCCTCGCGCGACTTGGACTTGCTGCGCTTCGAGGCCGAGCCCGAACGCTGCACGGTGGGCGACGCGGCCGCCCGGGGTTTGCTTTGATTTGCCATGTCGCCGGATGTTAGCGCAAAGGCCTGAAACCGGCATGAGTTATTCCCGCGCGCCTCGAACCCCTAACGGCCGTAGGAAATTTTCTCAATCAAGATTGGGTCGCTGTACTTATGGATGCATGCGCGAACTCATGACACGATCAGGCGATGGAACATCGGTGGGGTCAAAGATTGACCGTGAGTTTTCCCGCGCGCATCGCGGTGAGCGCCTTCAACGTGCGTGAGGGTCGTCTCAAAGACCTGAGCGTCAGTGGCGCGTTCATCGAGGGGGAGCTGGATCTGCGGCTTCTGAGCCAGATCAAGGTGGCCATCATGGCGCCACAGTGGCAAAAGCACGATGTCCACGCCATCCATGCATACGTCGCGCGCAAATATCGTGACGGCGTGGGCGTCGAGTGGTGCGAATTCGCGCCTCCGATCGTGACCGACCTCCTCCAACAAGTGGTGCAGCGACCACACGCGCTGCTGCGGCATCAGGCGCATACGCGCACGGGCATCATGTTCACCCGTTTGTCCGGCCCGCTGCTCAAGCATAGCGCTTGAGCGGCGGGCCATCCGCAAGGCCAACCGCCCGCTGACTAGTGTCCACCAAACTTGTAGTTTGCCTGCACAAAATACTCACGGCCATATGCGTTGTAATTGAACAGGTTGTACGGCTGAGTCGTGGTCCCTGGCTGGCTGTAGTCCGGCGGCGGCGCCTTGTTGAACAAGTTATTGCAATTCGCCGAAATCACCAGTCCCGGCAAGACTTCGTACTTGGCGCTCAGGTTGGCGATTGTCCAAGTCTGCACCCTGCCTGCGCCCGGCGTCGCGTAACCCTCCGGCACGAGTTGCGCCAGATAATTCGGCGTCAGGCCGTACCGTTCCACGTACAGCGTCGTGCCGAATTTGTGAAAGTCCCACGTTACCGAGATGTTCTCCTTGGTCTTGAACTCCGTACTGTCGAACGGGCTGTCTAGATAGTTGATCGGCGTATCGCCGGGAAATCGCGTGAACTCGTGCTTCAATGTGTCGGTGTACGAACCCTGGAAATTGAACGTGCCGAATCGCCCAGCCGGCAGCGTGTAGTTGAGGCCTACGACGAGCACGTCCAGTAATTCCTCCGCCACGTTCACCTTGGGCGTGTTTATCTGGATGAGGTTGCCGGCACTGTCACGTTGCACCTGTGACAGTGCCTGCACACACGTGGGCGAGGCCGGATCGAGCTGGCCGAGGCGGCATGCAGACTCGGTGCGCAACAACACATCGGAGTTCTGTTGTTGCACCTCGTTGCTGATCTTCCAGTGGATGTAGTCGACGGTCACCGAGCTGCGCTCCAGCGGCGACCAGGCAATGCCGCCGTCGATCACCTTGGCCGTGATGGGCTTCAAGGCCTTGTTGCCCTGCGTGGTGCCGAACACCGTGTCGTTATTGGCCAGGGCACAGTTGCCGATGTTCGCACCGGTATAGCCCTGCAAGGCGCACTGGTAATAGTCCGTCACCGTCGTGAAGAACCCGCTCTGTGCCTGGAACTCATCGGACAGCGTCGGCACCTTGAACGCGGTGCCGTAGCGGCCGCGCAGCAGCAGGGTCTTGATCGGCCGGATCTCGAGTCCCAGGTTGTACGTGCCCTTCTTGACGCTATTGCCCCCGACCTTGTAGTCGTCATAGCGCCCGGACAGGTCCAGGGTCACCCACGGCACCACCGGCAGCCGCAGCTCCGCCGTCTCGGCCGTGCGCGTGCGATTGCCGCCGCCCACTGACGAGGTGTACAGGTACGCAGAGCCGTCGAGAAACGCAGGGTCCGGATTATAGCTCCAGCCCTGCCGGCCACCCTCCACCGCCAACGCGATACCGGCGTCGCCGCCCGGAAGTTTGAACAGCGACGAATTCGTCACCTGCAGGCGGGCGAGACTGTCCTCGGTGCGGGAATAATTGTTCAGTCGTGCACTGAAGGCCGCGTACTGCGCCGGTGTGATCGGCTGATACAGCGCCGCATAGTTCGGCTCGTACACCGGCTGGCCGTCACCGAACAGGTTCAAGGCCGGATCGAGCGCCGGTCCCATGATGTTGGCGAAATAGGCGTTGAGCCCAGCGGTGAGGCCGACGTTGGTGATTTCCGTCAGCTTGTTCTCCGTGTACGTCATGTCCAAGATGTACTTCCAGGTCGAAGGCCCGAAAGACCCCTGCAGTCCGGCCGTTGCCCGGATCGAATTCGTCGTGTTCTTGTTCAAGGAATTGCCGGAGCCGCCCGCCTCCTCGGGGGAGAAATAGCGCTGGATGTTGACCTCGTCGGCGAGAGCGGGATCGTAGAAATAGTAGTAAGGACTCGAAGAATCCGACTGGGATTGATAAAAATTTTGGCCGGCCGCATAGCGCTGCACGTCGTGGCTCACGAGCGCTTCGGTGAAGACCTGAATATAGTCATTGACGTCCACGCTCGCCCGCAGGTAGCCCTGCGTCGATTCGGTACCGTTGTTGATCGTGTATTCGTTGCCGCGCAGCGAACCGCAATAAGTACCGTGACCCGGCCGGTCGAACGTTTGGATGGAGTTATGAAACAGGCCCGCGACCGGCGCACAGGTCGCCCCTGGCGGGAAGTAGTAGGTACTGTTGTCCGAGCCCAAAACCAGAAAATCGCGTTCCGGAATCTGTGGCGAGCTGCCATTGGCGAAGAAATTCCGGGTCAGGGAGCGCTGGTAATTCCAGATCGGCGCGGTTTTTTCGTATTGTCCGCCCATGACGATGTTGACCGGACCAACTTCAAAGCCGCCGGCCAGACCGAGGCGACGTTCGACGCCGCCGCCATCGTTGGTCCAGCCATAGCGCGCGTCGGCCTCGATGCCATCGATCTTCTTCTTGAGCTTGATGTTGATCACGCCGGCGATCGCGTCGGAGCCGTAAATGGAAGATTGGCCGCCCGGGAGAATGTCGATGCTGTCGACCAGCACGGTCGGAATGCCGCTCATGCTGGTGATGACGTCCGTACCGTTGTAAAGCGCCGGATAGTCGGCGATGGGTTTCCCATCGATGAGGTATTTCGTATAGCTCGGCGACAGGCCGAAAAAGCTGACCGTCTGTGCGCCCGGCGTGAAGCCGACGCTGAATTGCGGGCCCTGCACGGCGCCGGTGGCGAACGACGAATGCTGAACCGCGTCCGCGATCGTGGTGAAGCCCTTGTTCTGCAAGTCCTCGAGCGTGATGGTCGTGACGGGCGTAGCGGTCTCAATCTTCGCCTGTGGAATCAGCGAGCCCGTCACCGTGACCACTTCCAGGTCGTCGGTTTGTTTGGATTTTCCCGGACCCTGATCGTCAGCGGCTTGATCCGCTGCCGTGGCGGCGACGGCCCGAGGCGCTACCACGGTGCTGCCGGCAACTGCGAGGGCCACGGCGAAGGCAAGGCCGGACAAATTCAGAACGAACAAATCTCGTCTAGACGAATCTCTAACCACGTAGTCATCCCTCCAAAAAGCAGAGCGACTGCACGCTCCATCCCATGACGCTCGAAGTGCGCCGTAGCGACACCCCTTGTTCCGCGCAACACGTGTTGCAACGAATTGTTCACACAATACAAATGTTCTTGTCATTGCGCCACATTGCCGTGGGGGAAATACAACGAAAATCGCCAAATGCCCAAATCTCATCGCCCGGAACGCCGCTAGGGTGTTTCGACGTTTGCCAGGTGTCGCATCAGGGCAACGCGCGATTCGTGTGCGGATCGATTCCGGATGCAACCAGCGCGAAATTCGCCGTTCGCTCATTTTCAACGCGTATTGCTCGCCTGTGGTTATGATCTTGATTTGCATAGGATGTGAGCGTGCCAAAGATTCCAGTCGGCGTAGGTCCGCAATTTCCGCAGGTTGTCGTCCTCGTCGGGGCCACCGGCGATCTTTCGCGTCGGAAGCTACTTCCCGGCATGTTTCATCTCGCGAGCGCGGGGTTCATCCCGGGATGCCGGATCATCGGCGTCTCTTTGGACGAACTCGACACCGACGGCTTCCGCAAGCTCACGCAGGAGGCGCTGACCGAATTTTCGACGCGTACCGTGGACCCGGCTGCCTGGGAAGCGTTTGCCGCCAATCTGGAATACGTGCCGATGAGCGCCGGCGCCGCCGCGCTCAAGGCTGCAGTCCTCGCCGCCGAGAGTGCGTTCAACGGGGAGAGTCGCCGCCTGCACTACCTCAGTGTGCCGCCGAGCGGCGCGTTATCCGCAGTCCGGCTATTGGGCGAAGCCGGATTGGTGGAACGCTCGAGGATCATCATGGAAAAACCGTTCGGCACGGATCTCGCCAGCGCGGTGGTGCTGAACCACCGGCTTCACGAGGTCTTCAAGGAGGAGCAGATCTTTCGTATCGACCACTTCCTCGGCAAGGAGGCGGCGCAGAACATCCTTGCGTTCCGTTTCGCCAACGGCTTGTTCGAGCCGATCTGGAATCGCAATTTCATCGATCACGTGCAGATCGACGTGCCGGAGACGTTGAGCCTGGGCAAGCGCTCCGCTTTCTATGAACAGACCGGCGCCTATCGCGACATGGTGGTCACGCACCTGTTCCAGATTCTGGGTTTCATGGCGATGGAGGCCCCCACGTCCTTGGAGCCGACCCCGATCAGTGAGGAGAAAAACAAAGTCTTCCGCAGCATGCTGCCGATCAAACCCGCCGATGTCGTTCGCGGGCAATACGCTGGCTATCGACAGGAAGAAGGCGTCTCCGGCGATTCCGATACTGAAACGTTCATCGCCCTGCGATGCTACATCGACAACTGGCGCTGGGCCGGCGTGCCCTTCTATTTGCGCACCGGCAAGCGTCTCGCACAGGGACAGCGCATCATTTCCATCGCCTTCAAGGAACCTCCGAAGAGTATGTTTCCTGCCGACTCAGGCGTGAGCTCGCAGGGCCCTGATCATCTGACATTCGATTTGGCGGATGCCGCCAAGATGTCTCTGTCCTTCTACGGCAAACGGCCCGGTCCCGGCATGCGCTTGGATAAGCTCAGCATGCAATTCGCAATGCACGACACCGGCCACATTGGCGATGTACTAGAGGCCTATGAGCGTTTAATTCTGGATGCCATGCGCGGCGATCACACGTTGTTCACGACCGCGGAAGGAATCGAGCGGCTGTGGGAGGTGTCCGCCAGATTACTGGTGTCACCACCGCCAGTTCGCTTTTATGACCCCGCGTCATGGGGACCGAATGCCATCCACCAGCTGATTGCCCCGCACGCCTGGCGCCTGCCCTTCGAGCGGGCGTGGCGCGCGCCCAATTACGTAGGAGGCTGAGCGCTAACTCGGCCGGGCGTTTTCTTCGATCATCTCGCGGACTTTGTTGCTCAACTCGGCCATGACGAATGGCTTGGTGACGACGGCCACGCCCGCCTCAAGATGTCCATTGTCGACGACGGCGTTCTCGGCATAGCCCGTCACGAATAGCACCTTGAGATCCGGCCGGGTCGTGCGCGCCGCATCGGCAACCTGGCGACCGTTCATACCGCCGGGAAGTCCCACGTCGGTGATCAGCAAATCGATTCTCTCGTTCGACTGCAGGATTCTTAAGCCCATGGCACCGTCCTCGGCCTCGAGCGCAGAAAAGCCGCGCTCGACGAGTACCTCGACGATCAACGCGCGCACGATGGGCTCATCGTCGATCACGAGGACTGTTCCACCGCTGCCGTTCGCTAATTCGACGGTCGTCTGGCCATCCTCCGTATCGACGATCTCGCCTGCATAGCGTGGCAGGTACAGCCACAGGGTCGTGCCCTTGCGAAGTTCCGAATAGATGCGGACCTGGCCTCCGGACTGACGCACGAATCCATGAATACTGGACAAACCAAGTCCCGTACCCTGTCCAGGGGTTTGGTGGTGAAAAACCGATCGAACGCCCGCTCGATCACTTCAGGCGTCATGCCGGTACCGGTATCGGTCACGCAGATCGAAAGGTATTGCCCGGGCGGCACCTCGCGCAGCCTGGCCGCGCGTTCATCGAGCCATTTGTTCGTGGTCTCGATTAGCGCCGCCTGCGTGGCCTCCCGGTCCTCGGGGTCATCGCCATCGTCGTCGAGACCACTGGGCGCGTGCTGGCTGATCGGCGCGATGTCGAGGCGGCCGGCTTCCGCTGATGCCGGCGAGCAAGTTATCGAAGTCATGCGCGATACCACCGGTTACCGGCCTACCGCTTCCATTTTTTGCGCCTGGCGTAACGCCCGTTGCGCCTCAGCCAGTGCTTGCGCCTGCTCCCGCTCGACCGTGATGTGGCGGGCGGTTGCATAGATGAGGGCATTGTCCGGCGCAGCTACCCATGACATCCACCGATAGGTGCGATCCTTGTGCCGATAGCGATTAACGAACGCCGGCGACTACCGCTACCTTGCCGTCAACTCGGCCTTTGCGCGCCTGACGGGGATCGAGGGCGTGCTCTGCAAAACTTTGCGCGAAGTGTTGCCGCATAAAACTGAATCACAGGGCTGGATCGATATCTACAACCACGTCGTCAGCAGCGGGGAGTCCATCCGCTTTGAGCGCGAGCTGCTCGAGCAAGCTCGCGTACTCGAGCTGCACGCCTATCGGCTCGATGTCCGGCATCGTCGCGTGGGCGTCGTGTTCGCTGATGTGACCGCCAGGACAAAAGCAGAACAGGAGCGTATCGACGCCGAATCGCGTCTGCGGGAGCTGAACGCGAACCTGGAACGCGAGGTGATCGAGCGTTCGGCGGTCGGCGGACGCTTTTGGCAGACCTGCCCCCGACTTGCTGGCCGTGCTCAAGGCGGATGGCTATTTCGAGAATCGTCTGAGGGCAACCGCCTTGTCCGCAGACATTTCTCCATAATCGTGACACTGATCAATCTTTGATTGCTCCAGAGAATGAGAAACGTGGCCGATACGCTGCTTTCAAGGCCGGGAAATACATATTCTCGCAAGGGCAGCGACAGTAACGAACGGAGGCGGCGGATGCCCTTTGAAACTCCAGCAGCGATGCGGGGCCCTTATTTTGTGGATCGAACCGACTGGAACGACGCCGCCGTGCGTGAACATCTATGCCGATTGGCGCAGGTTGTCGAAACCACCGGCAGCGGCGTCGTCATCACCGATTTGAAGGGGGCCATCGTGTGGGTGAATGACGGGTTCGCTCGAATCACCGGTTATTCCCCTGAGGAAGCGGTCGGCCGGATACCGGGGCAGTTATTGCAAGGCCCGGACACGGATCGTGCAGAGACCGCGCGGGTCGGCGCCGCGCTTCGCAACCGGCGGCGAGTGGCCACGGAACTCATCAACTACAGCAAAACGGGCCGCCGTTACTGGCTTGGCATGAAGATCGAACCACTGCTCGATGCTTCTGGTCAGCCCAATGGATTCATGTCCATTCAAACGGAAATCACCGAGCGCCACGAGCGGAATCGGGCGCTCGAACAGTTGACCGCGCGTTTCAACATGGCCACGCACGCCGCGCGCATCGGGATATACGAATTCAGCGTCGATTTGAAAGACGTGTGGTGGAGCCAGGAGATGTGGGAGATCTTTGGTCAAGACCCGCTCGTTTTTCATCCATCGGCAGAAGCCTGGTTCAACCTCATACACCCCGAAGATCGGGGCCGCGTGCGGGCAAACGACGGCAGTAACGGCCTGGGCCGGACCGCTCCCGGCCTGCAATACCGAATCATTCGACCGGACAACACGGTTCGTCACGTGCATTCGATCGCAACAGATGACGGGATGGTCATAGCCGGTGCACTTCTCGACGTCACCGAGCGCGTGGAGGCTGATGAACGCGAACGCCTGCTGCAGCAGCGGCTACGCGAAAATTCGCATCATGCGGGCATGGCGGAAATTGCTACCGGCGTTTTGCACAACGTCGGCAACGTGCTGAACAGCCTGGGCATCGCCAACACCGCAGCACGGCGCGATCTGAAGGCGCTGCGGGTGGAAAAACTGCGGCAGGCCGCCGGCGCGATCTACGACAATCGGCCCAAGCTTGGCGCCTTCCTCACCGAGGATGCGTGCGGCAAGCATTTACCTGACTACCTATCTGCGCTGGCTGCGCAGATGTCTACCCAGGTGGAGACCTTGCAGGCCGAGCTAGAGACCACCGAAGGGCTGCTGGATCACTTGCGCGACATCGTGGGCGCGCAGCAGGTGCTTGCGCATGTGGGCGGCCTGAGAGAGCTGATCGATCTGGCGAGTCTTACTGAATCCGCGCTTCTGGTGCGCGCCTCGGACCTGGCACAAATGCAGGTTTCACGCCAGTTCGACGAATTGCCGCTCGTCATGACCGACCGACATAAACTCATGCAAATCCTGGTCAACCTGATCAGCAACGCCAGCGATGCGGTGAAAGCGAGTCCGCTCAAATCCCGCCGCATCCTCGTGCGCATCGCCCGCGAGGAAGATCATGCGCTGATCGTCATAGAAGACTCGGGTATAGGCATGTCTGCCGAGACCTTGGAGCGTCTCTGGCAATTCGGCTTTACTACCAAAAAGAATGGCCATGGATTTGGCTTGCACAGCAGTGCCAATGCCGCCCACGAAATTGGTGCCAGCTTGAGCGCCCATAGCGAAGGGCTCGGCCTGGGATCGCGCTTTATCTTGCGATTGCCATTGACTTGTCAGCAGCCCGCGCTTGCAGGAGTCGCCGCATGACTCCCGCCGTGCATACGAAAGTACTCGTGGTAGATGACAATCGAGCCATCCATGCAGACTTCGCGAAGATCCTCACTCGCCGTCCTGCGCTTCCAGAACTCGATTATCTCGAGCGCCTTGCCCTTCAAGACGTGTCCTCGACCCCGGCCATGCCGGTGACGACCTACGAGATAGAGTCCGCTTTCCAGGGCATCGAGGCCCTCGAGCGTGTACAGGCCTCGGTGCGCACCGATCAGCACTATGCGCTTGCATTCGTCGATATGCGCATGCCCCCAGGCTGGGACGGTTTGCAAACCATCGAGCAATTGTGGGCGGTGGATCCCGGATTGCAGGTCGTGATCTGTTCGGCTTACTCCAACTACGATTGGGACGAGGTCTTGAGCCGCCTGAACCGTCCCGACAAGCTGCTCGTGATCAAAAAGCCGTTCGAGGCGGTCGAAGTACTCCAGTGCGCGAATGCGCTCACGGGCAAATGGCACAGTGAGAGGGAATTACACAAGCATCTCGCGTCGCTCGAGGACACAATCCGCAACCGCACATCCAGTCTGGTCGCCATCAATGAGCAACTGAGGGAGCAGATTCGGCTGAGAGAGGCCGCGGAACTGGAACTCGGCCTTGCTCAAAAACTCGAGGCCGTTGGCCGTCTCGCCGCCGGTATCGCGCACGAAATCAACACACCGATTCAATATATTAGTGACAGCGTTCATTTTCTGGGCTCCGCGTTCGAAGATCTAATCATGCTTGCGGCGAAGGACGACGTGACGACCGGACCAGCCGGTGCGGTCGATATCGATTTCCTGCGCGAGGAGGTTCCGCGTGCCATCGAGCGGACCATCGAAGGCGCGCAGCGAGTCGCCACCATCGTGCGTGCAATGAAGGAATTCTCGCATCCCGATGCCACCGAGAAGACGGCGTCGGACTTGAATCGGGCGCTGGAAACAACGCTGCTCATCGCCCGGAACGAATACAAATATTTTGCCACGATCGATTTACGGTGCGGCGAGCTTCCCGAAATCATGTGCAACGTAGGCGAATTGAGCCAGGTCTTCTTGAATCTCATCATCAACTCGGCGCACGCGTTGGCCGATGCCGGCCGTGATGCCGAAACGGGGCGAATAGCGATAAAAACCCGTCTGGTCGAGGACTGGGCTGAGATCAGCTTTGAGGATAACGGTTGCGGCATTTCGCAAGACATCATCGACAAAATCTATGATCCTTTTTTCACCACCAAGGAGGTGGGTCGCGGCAGTGGGCAAGGGCTGGCCATTGCGAGATCAATCGTGGTCGACAAACACTCGGGGCGTATCCAGGTCAACAGCACCGCGGGTGTCGGAACCTGCTTCACCCTGCAATTACCAGCCCGTGCGAGCACGTGATGAAGCGGGTCCTGTTCGTGGATGATGAACCTCAGGTATTGCAGGGCCTCAGGGCAGGCCTGTATGCGCGCCGCAAGCAGTGGCACATGGAGTTTGCCGACAGTGCCGCGCGGGCCCTCGAACTCATGAAGGAATCTCGTTTCGACGTGCTGGTCACGGACCTGCGGATGCCTGGCGTCGATGGGACCACCCTGGTGGCCAAAGCCCGGAGCGAATCTCCGGATACCATCCGTATCGTCTTATCCGGTTACGCCGACGAAGAGCAGTCGCGCCGGTTGGTCTCGCTGGCACATCGCTATCTGAGCAAGCCGTGTGAACTCAAAAGACTCGAGGAGTGCATAGAGCGCTGCCTCGGCACCCAGTCGCTCATTCAATCCGAGGAGTTGCGCACTCACCTGGGCTCGATCGGGGCTCTGCCACCGATACCGAGCACATTCGCGGCACTGCAGCGTGCTTTGGCCGACCCCGGAGTGGACTCGAGCAAGGTGGCTGCCATCATCCAGAAGGATCCGGGAATTTCCGCAAAGGTCTTGCAAGTGTGCAATTCGGCTTTCTTTCGACTGCCACGCCGGGTTTCGAGCATTCAGCAAGCGGTGAGCTATCTCGGCCTGTCGCCGGTCCGGAGCATGGTGCTCTCGGCAGAACTCTTTGCGCCAGGCCAGATGCCGTGTCCGGATCTCGATCTGACGTTCTTGCAGAAGCATGCCTTGAGTGTTGCGGGCATTGCGCGTTGGCTTGCCGCCGATACCGCTTGGGCAGAGGATGCGTTTCTTGCGGGCTTGCTGCACGATGTGGGTTTGCTATTGCTGGGACGGCATCATGGCAACCAGATGCAGGCTGTCCCGGATGCAACTGCCGCGGGTACGCCCCTCGTGGACGCGGAGAAAAAAATAATCGGCATCGATCACGCCGCCGCCGGGGCCTACTTGCTGGGTCTCTGGGGCCTGCCCTATGACGTCGTTGATGCCGTGGCCCAACATGAGACGTTCGATCGCACCTGCAACAGCAGCTTCGATGTTTCGAGCGCAGTCGCTATCGCGCACGCGTTGCTCACGGAAATAAAACCACAAGACGTACCGCCTTACGAAAGGAACGCATCGATGTTCGGGGATGACTATTTACGCAGTATCGGCCTGCCCCATTCATGGGAATCCTTGCATGAACAAGCAGGCCAATTGCTCGACACTGCGGAGGCTGCATGAACGCTGCCGCGGCCCCACAAGTGACTGTGTTGTGCGTGGACGATGAACCGCGCGTGCTCGAGGGCCTCAAGCTCACCTTGCGCCGTTCATACGATGTTGCGACCGCCACGAGTGGTGCCGCGGGTCTCGACAAACTGCAGGAGATGTCAGGTACTGCCGTCGTAATTTCGGACATGCGCATGCCCGGCATGGATGGTGCGACGTTCCTGACGAAGGTGCGCGAACTCTGGCCGGACGCCACACGATTATTGCTGACCGGCGAGCCGGGTCGTGATGCAGCCGTGGCCGCGGTCAACGAGGGACAGATATTCAGATTTCTGACCAAGCCATGCGCTCCGGACAAACTGATCGCCGCCGTCGAAGCAGCCGTTCGGCAGCACCAGCTGGTGACCGCTGAAAAAGAGCTGTTGCAGAAGACCGTACTCGGCAGCATCCGGGCGCTGGTGGATGTTCTCGGAATCGTCAATCCCATTGCATTCGGACGCGGCAGCCGCATCAAACGCCTCGCCTCGCAACTGGCAGCAGCCGCAGGGCTGCAACCGAGCTGGGAATTGGAGGCGGCCGCATTGCTGTCACAGATCGGCTATGTCTCACTGCCGGTTGAGCTGGTGGAAAAAGCGGTTACTGGTGAGACCTTGAATTCCGATGAGGCTTTGTTGTTGCGCGAGACTCCCAAAGTCACCCAGGGCATTCTTGCGCGCATTCCGCGGCTGGAGAACGTCGCCGCCATCCTGTCCTGTGCCAATTATCTTCAGGCGGACAAAGAGCCCAGGAATGCCGAGGTGGCCGAGAACGCCGCGGTGCTCATGCACGTGCTCGAGTTCGACTCCCTGATGAGTCGGGGAGAAAACGCCGAGACGGCCATTGCCACCTTGCGGGCGCGGTTCGGCGCGAAGCATCACTCGATGCTCAATCATCTCGCCGAGCTGCAGGGCACCGTTGTCGGTGGGCCGCAGCTGCGTGAAATCAGACTCCGTGAAGTTTCGCCCGGTATGATTCTCCTGGACGAGTTGCGTACCGATCTTGGCACTCTGCTCGTCTCGCGAGGTTATGAAATCTCGCAGAGCTTTATCGATCGGATGCGTAACTTCGGTCCCGGCCTACTGGATACGCGCGTCCGCGTTCAAGTGTCGCGCTCATCCAAGTAGCTTCAGTCACCGCGTCATGCTCCCGCCGCCAAACCCTGCCGATGAAGACCGACGACTGGAATCTCTTCGCAGTCTCGATCTGCTGGATACATTGCCGGAGGAGCGATTCGACCGCATAACGCGCCTCGCGCGCCATATTGCAAACAGCCCGATCGCGCTCGTTAGCTTCGTAGACAAGGACCGGCAATGGTTCAAATCCCGGCAGGGTCTCGATGTCACAGAAACAGCACGCGAGATCTCCTTCTGCGGTCACGCCATACTGCGCGAAGAACCGCTGATAGTTCCTGATGCGCTCGAAGACTGCCGATTTACTGACAATCCGCTCGTCATCGGCGCGCCGCACGTACGCTTCTATGCAGGTCACCCCATACATGCACCCGAAGGCGCGCGTGTCGGCACGCTGGCCATCATCGACACACGCCCCAGAGTTTTTTCACAGCCCGAGCTTGCAGCGCTCGCGGAACTGGCGGCCATGGTCGACGTCGAACTCGAGACGTTGCGATTCAACATCGCCACCCGCGCCGCCGGTATTGGTGTACACGAACGCGCCGCGGGTGGGGGCGCCATGTGGTGGAGCGAGGCGATGTGGGAGATGTTCGGCCAGGATCCGAAGAAGTTTCAACCGACATACGAGAAATTCCTGGCATTGGTTCATCCCGAGGACCGTGATTACGTGGGCGCGAACGCCGGCAGTCTGCAGAAGGAGCGCGTCAAGCCGAGCCTCCAATACCGGATCATTCGACCCGATGGCTCGATTCGTCACGTACAGTCGATCGCATCCACCACGAAGCAGCAGAATGGCGGCGGCGAGCGCGTCGCGGGCATCACCCTCGATGTCACGCAGCGGGTGCAATCCGAGGCGAGCCAGTACATACACCAGGAGGAGATGCGCGAAACCTCGCACCAAGCCGGCATGGCAGAGGTCGCTGCCGCCGTCTCGCACAGCGTCGGCAATGTGGTCAACAGCTTGGGCGTCGCCAATGCGACCGTACGTCGTGACCTTCGATCCTTGCGTCTCGATCAGCTCCAACAGGCATCCAACCTGATCAGTCACAACCGGGAAAACCTTGCGTCATTTCTGGTGAGCGATGAACGCGGCCAGCATTTACCCGACTACCTGCCCGCGCTGTCGGCTCATATCTGCTCCATCGTGAATGCCATCCAGGCAGACCTCGATACAACCGACGGATTGCTGCAGCACCTGCGCGATATCGTCAGCGCGCAACAGGTTCACGCCAAAGTCGGCTGTATCCGCGAACCCGTGAACCTGGTACACATGCTCGAGACCGTTCTCATGGGCCAGGCACTGGAGCTGCCGCCGAGCGTCAAAGTTGTCCGCCGCTATGAAGAGCTGCCGCCGGTCATGACCGATTGCCACAAACTCAGATTCATCCTCGTCAACATTCTGCATAACGCCAGGGATGCGGTGCTGGACAGCACCGCTCACTCGGGCCGCATAACGGTGCAAATCGGGCGTGACGGCGATCATGCGCTTATCACCATCGAGGATTCCGGCGTGGGTATGTCTGCGGAGATGTTATCGCGTCTCTGGCACTTTGGTTTTACCACCAAACCCAACGGTCAAGGGTTTGATTTGCACTACAGCGCCAATGCTGCGCGTGAGATTGGTGCGACGGTCACTGCGCATAGCGACGGCCCGGACAAAGGCTCGCGCTTTATCATTCGCCTGCCGATTTTAAACGAGGCAGCGCAGGAGAACGCCGCTTGAGAATGAGGACGGTGCGGGCTGCTCTTGGCCTGCTACACGAGTGATCGGGCTCAATCTTCAGGTCCCAGCTTCGCGGGAAACCCGGGAGCACGCAGCGGTCTGCCAACGGCGTCCTCGAGCAACTTGACGATCATCGACGACTGGGCCGCACCGCCATACTTCGCGCGCCCCTCGATGAAGGTCTGCTCCATGACGCCCGCAAGCCGCAAAGGCACTCCGAAACGCCGTCCGAACTCGACCGCGAAACCTGCATCCTTGCAGGCGAGATCCATCGTAAAGCCGATGTCGTAGCTGCCGTTCAGAATCACCTTCGACTCGGTTGCATGCACGAAGCTGTTGCCGGAGCTCGCGGCAATGGCCGCAAAAGCGGCGCCGAGATCGACCCCGGCCTTGGCGCAAAGCATCAGGGCTTCGCCCGCCGCTATCAAGTGGATGAAGGCGAGCATATTGGTGACGACTTTGGTGACCGCGGCCTGCTCGAAACCGCCGAGGTAAATCACCTGGCCGCCCATCGCTTGCAAGGCGGGTAGATGCCGATCGAATACCGCTCTGTCACCGCCGGCGAGCACCGTGATCGCTCCGGCCTCGGCGCGATGTACGCCGCCCGTGACCGGGCAGGTCAAACTGGTCACGCCGGATCGTGCCGCGCGCGCTGCCAGCGCCTCTATTTCCGCAAAATCGTTGGTGCTCATCTCGATCCAGGTACTGCCGAACTGCAACCTGGGCAGCGCCAGATTCATGACTGCAATGCTGGCCTTGGGCGACGGGAGGCAGGTGATCAAGGCGTCGCAACCGGCGGCGAGGTCCGCGACCGATGCCGCCCAGGTCGCACCGGCTGCCAAGGGTAGATCGGCAGCGCTGCGGTCGAGATCGTAGACGCCGAGCTCGAAGCCGCCGCGCGCGAGATTGGCCGCGAGGTGCCGACCGAGAGATCCGAGACCGATGAATCCGTAGCGCATGGCCACTCCTTAATTCACAATTGGCGGATGACCCATAGTTTAAAGAGCTACCCGCGAGAAACCGCACTCGAGGACCTCCTGCAGGGACTCGACGAAGACGGCGGCGTGATCGTACGCGACTTCATCGACCAGGATCTGTTGCAGCGGTTGAATGCAGAATTCCGCGCCGACATCGAGAAGACCCGTCCTGGCTCCGACATCGTCAACGAAGAGATGGCGGTATTCTGGGGCAGCCAGACCAAGAGATTCACAAGGCTGGCGGCGCGCGCGCCTTCGTTTGCCGAGTTGCTCGATCATGAATTGATGCACCAGTGGGCGGCGCATAGCTTGAAGGGTGACTACTGGCTGAACACCGGCCAGGCGATGATCGTCGGCCCCGGCGAGATCGGCCAGAGGCTGCATCGTGACATCGCCATCTGGCCGATATTTGAGCAAATCGGCCGGGATGCCCCGGAGGTCATGATCAGCATCCTGCTGGCGCTGTCAGATTTCACCGAGGATGTAGGCGCCACGCGTGTCATACCGGGCAGCCACAAATGGCAGGACTTCATGCAGACGCCCAAGCCGGGAGACTCGCTGGGGGCCGTCATGCCGGCCGGCAGCGCCTTGCTTTATCTGGGCAAGACGGTGCATGGCGCGGGGAGCAACGTCACCCAGCATGAATGGCGCCACGGGTTGCACATGAGCTTCGTGCTGGGTTGGCTGACGCCCGAGGAAGCGTCGACGGTGGGAGTCCCCTGGGAGATCGCCAGGAATTATTCGCCGCGGGTCCAGCGCATGCTCGGGTACGCGTCACCCGGACGCGGCAACGACGGACCGCCGAAGAACTGGCTGATCGATTTCGCCGATGTGAAGAGTTATCTCGGGGCCTGATTCGCTCGCACCGTTTCGACCACTTTGCCCACATCCTGGTGCGCCAATCTGTCGCTGCCGGGCGGACTCGTCGCCGACCTGGCGTATCAGAGCATCAGCGCCCCCACCCCAGTGCAGAGCTCCGCAAGGGCGACCGCAAGCGCGCGATGTATGTATTCGTGCCGGAACCATCCGCATCATGATTGCCTCCAACCTGGGCGCTCGCGGTCTCAACATTCCGGGGATTACGCGCGTCGTCAATCTCGACGTGCCGACGCAAGCAAAAGCGTATCTGCACCGGGTCGGCCGCACGGCGCGCGCCGGCGCGAGCGGGACCGCGGTGTCACTGGTCACCGACACCGAGACGCGCCTGGTGCCGCGACGAGCGCGAGCGTGGCATCACGCTGCAGGGCATTGAGGTGCGTGACGGCCGAATTCACGACATCGTTTTATAAACTCCCCACGTCGTGGACGTCGCGATGTACCTTATCCGGCATGGAACGCAAAGCATTGGCACTTCCCCTGTGTCTGTGGACGATCCACGCCATGGCGCAGAACGTCGCGCCCCAGGTGGACCAACAGCTTCCCTCGCTGGTGGGCATTTACAAGGACATCCACGCGCACCCGGAGCTCTCGCACCACGAAGAGCGGACCGCGCAGATCGTCGCGGCGGAGCTCAAAAAGGCCGGCTTCACGGTCAGCGATCATCTTGGCAAATATCCCGACGGCACCCAGGCTTTCGGCGTGGTCGGCGTCCTGCAGAACGGCCGTGGTCCGAGGCTGCTGGTGCGCGCCGACATGGACGCCCTGCCGATCGTCGAGGATACCGGCGCGAGCTACGCCAGCCAGAACAAGGGCGTGATGCATGCTTGCGGCCACGATGTGCATACCACCACGCTGATCGGAACGGCCCGGGTCATGGCGGCGCAGAAGGCTCGGTGGCATGGCACCCTGATACTGGTGGGTCAGCCTTCGGAGGAGACCATCGACGGCGCCAAGGCCATGATCAGCGATGGCGTGTACGAAAAGGTCGGGACGCCCGACCTGATCGTGGCGCTGCATGACACCAACGACCATGCCGCCGGCGAGGTCAGCGTGGTCAGCGGTATCTCGCTCCCGAGCTCGACCTCCATCGACGTGCTGTTCCGTGGTGTCGGTGGCCATGGAGCCATGCCGCAGCTTGCCAAGGATCCTATCGTGATGGCGAGCGAGTTCGTGGTCGAAGTCCAGACCATCGTCAGCCGCCGGCAGGATCCGCGCGATCCGGCCGTGGTAACGGTCGGCAGTTTTCATGGCGGTACCAAACGCAACATCATTCCGAGTGAGGTGAAGCTCGAGATCACCGCCCGCGCCTTCAGCGACCGCGGTCGGCAAAACATCCTCGAGGGGGTCCGGCAGATCGCCAGCGGCGTGGCCACGGCGGCCGGGCTCGCGCCGGAGCTCGCGCCCGTGGTCACAGTGCTCGACAATGAATCAGCGCCGATGACCTACAACGATCCGGCGCTCACCGCCCGCGTGCGTACCGCGCTCATCTCGGCACTTGGCAAAGACAAGGTGATCGAGGAAGGCCCGGGGACGGCGAGCGAGGACTTCAATGTATTTGCCCTCGACGGCCACAAGATCCCGGCCGTGATGTTCGGCCTCGGTGCCATGGATGCGCAGCAGCTGGCGGCGGCGCGGGCTGCCGGCAAGTCCCTGCCCGGACCGCATACGCCGAAGTTCCAGCCCGTGCCGGAGCCGACGCTGAAAACAGGTGTCACCGCCATGTCCTCAGTCGCGCTCGCCCTGTTGCACTAAAGACGTCATCGATGCACCCGTTTGGCGCCGTCCGTGGCGCGTCGTAGGGGGATGAATGCGGCGGTTCTCAAGCATGTTGATCAGCGGCTTCTTGGCCGCTACTGCCGTCGCTCAACAAACTGCGGTGGACCCGCATGCCGAAGTGGCCGCCGCGCTGTTCGCCGCCTCGGCGACGCAGACTGCTCTCGCGAAAACCGTGGATGCCAGACTCAAGGCGCAACAGGATCACATCGCGCAGCTCGCAGCTGAACTCAAAGCGGGCGACAACCGACATCGCGCGGAAATGACCAGCGCACAAGAATCTTTCGTGGCCGACCTCGCCGCCAAAGACCGGGAGTACGCGGTGCAGATCGCTGTGTTCCGGACCACCGTGAGCGACATTGCCGCCACACCCGACGGCGCGCAGGCGCTCGAACGTTTCAATTCCGGCGACGAGGTTGGCGCATTGCTCATCCTCGACAAGCTGCGGGCCAGCAATGAAAAGATGCGTGCGGAAAAGTTGCGGCTCGAGGATGCGGCCGACGCGCGGCGGATTGCCCGTCTCGCGCTCGAAGCGCGCTCCCGCGGCAAGGTCAACATCGATACGGTGATCGTCCGCTTCGAAGAGGTCGTCAAACTCGATCCCGGCGAGCCCGAGGACTGGCGGGATTTGAAGTCGATGTACGCGGAAGCAGGCAAGCTGCCGCAGGCGCGCAAAGCAGCCGATGCGATGGCCGTGGCAGCGCGCAATGACCGCGAGCGTGCCGACGCGCTGGATGAACTGGCGGATGTACTCAAAGACCAGGGCGACATGATAGGGGCCCGCCGTGCCGCAGAAGAGGCCTTGAAGCTCAGCCAAAAACTGCTTGCCCAGAGTCCGGTGGACCGCGACGTGGAATTCAACTATGCCAAGGCACTTCTGACATTTGGCGAGATGGCAGCGAGGCAAGGCGATCTGGGTGCTGCCGATGCCGCCTATAGCGAACTCGTGACGCTCATGCGACGCCGTTCCGCGGCGCCCTCGGGTACGGCGCAGGACCGGAATGCATTATCCTCCGACCTCTTGCATCTGGCGTCCGAGTTGATCCAGCGCGGTGAGACGCGTAAGGCCCGAGCCGCCATCGAGGAGACGATCGCCTTGAATCGGCAGCTCCTCGCCGAATTGCCGGACAACATCAAGTACGAGCGCCAGCTCGGCATCGGCTTGTTTTGGCTCAATGATGTATTGGTCGCACTCGGCGAGTACGCTGAGGCACGCAGGGCCGAAGAGGAAACGATCGCCATCAACACGCGCCTTGCGGCTTTGGAACCTACCAACCCCACACCTCGCGGCTTGCTGGGATTGGCGTATATCAAGGCAGGGGTTCTGTCGGCCATCGAGGGTCACTTCGAAGAATCTGCGACGAGCTTCGAGCACGCGCGAGTCATATTTCATGAGCTCGCCAGTGCCCCGGGCGCTGCGCTCAACGATCGAGTAAACGAGGGTTCGGCCCTGCAGGGGCTCAGCGACGCTCGATTTCAGTTGCGCGACATGGCGGCGGCGAGACGCTACGGGTCAGAAACCGTAGCACTTTACCGCGATGTGGCCGCCACCGATGCCACTGACATCATCTCTCATCTGTTCCTGGCCCAGGCGCTCTACAATCTGTCGCAGCCGCTGATAGCCGATCGGGATTTCAAGGCGGCGCGGCAGGCCATTGATGAAGGTCTCGCCATCGACCGGGGTCTGGCCAAGCGGGCATCGAACAAGAGCGACGTGCAGTACGATCTTTCCACCGGTCAACTGGCGGCAGGCGATCTGCTAAGGGCGGAGGGACGTCACAAAGAAGCGCTGGTTCAGCTGCGCCAAAGTCTTGCAACCCGTCAACGGCTGGCTGCCGCCCAACCGGGCAGCGCTTCTTTGTCCCACGGCATCGGTGAAGTGATGCGCAGCTTGGTCGAAACGCCGGGCTCGAGCTTGAGCTGGACCGACTTCGCCAATTATCTCAACGCATGCAAGAGTCAGAATGTCCTGCAGCCGGCTGACGAAGTCTGGCTGCAGGAGGCGCGCGAGCATGGCGCGTCATGAGTTACGTATTTGTTTCGTATAAGCGTGAGGACGAGCTGCGCGTTGGGCGGATCGCACAGGCACTCACGGCGGAAGGGGTTGAGGTCTGGTGGGACCGAGGCTTACCGGGCGGTGAGAGCTGGCACTCGAACATCGAAAGCAAGCTCAGTGGCGCAAGTTGTGTGGTCGTGCTCTGGTCGAACGCGAGCGCCGGACAGGCAGGCGGATACGTGCGCGAGGAAGCACGCCGCGGCTTGAGCCGCGGAATCCTGGTACCCGTGCTCATCGATACGCTTCCCGATTTGCCATTGGGATTTGGAGAGATTCAAGCCATCGATTTGTCGCACTGGCGCGGCAATCGCAAAGACCCTTTCTTTCAAGACCTGCTGGGTATCGTGCGCGCCAAGCTGGCCGATGCGCCGGTGCCGGTTCCCAAGGGACCCAGCCATCGCGTACGACGCACCCTCATGTGGAGTGGCGTGACGAGCGCCACGCTGCTCACCTCGGCGCTCTTTTTTTTCAACAGTTTTGGGTTGGCTTCGAGCCTCTGCACGTTGCCGGGCGCGCAGCCCGGACTCTCCGATGGCTGCGGAGCAATGGGGCTTGGCAGCCGTCCGAAACGCGCCGAACGCGAGGCCTGGGAGTCTCGTGCAACCGCCAGCTGCTCAGGCCTTCGCGATCACATTGCGCGCTTTCCAAATGGCGTATACCGCAGCCAAGCCGCAGATTTGCTGGCCGCCCGCAGGACCGTGGTCACCGAGAGTTGGATTCCCGTGATCAAGCAGCTTTCCTTATTCGAATCGCGGCAGGGCGCGGCAACCAAGACTGAATCAACGGCCCAGGTCCAGGCACTCGAGCGCGCTCAAACCAGCGCAGCACGTGAATGCCGGGACTTTGGTGCGGGAACCCTGTATCGCTATCGTTCGGCCAGGCCGGTGGCAGAAAGCTGGTCCTGCGAAAAGGACAAGGCAGGAACGACTTGCGGCTTCGAGGGTCACGCAGAATGCGCACTCGAGGAGCGCCATCAGATCGAGACCGAATCCTGCGGTTAGGTTTCCACGTGCGCGTCAGGCCCCGAGATAACTCTTCACATCCGCGTAGCGCCAAGAAACGCGGCCGTCCTGGCGCCGATTACGTCACCGAAGCGAGGCTTGGCCCGGCCGCGGTTCGGCAACGTCTTGCATCTGCTGGATGAGCGCTGTGAAACGCGGATCGCCCCGCAAGCTCTTCAAATCGCCATCGCTGCGCAGGGTTTCCAGGTCCTTGTAACCGAGCGACGCCGCGTGCTGCAGGTGTCGAAATGCGTCGTCCGGATGCCCCGCCTGTACCGCCATGACGGCAAACCGGTACCACGCCACAGATGGATCGGACTTTGGGTGAGTCGCGATGTCGTCGATCGTGCTCAGGTAAAGCGCGTTTGCCTGGTCATACCGACCGAGCGCTGCCAGCGCGCGCCCCAGCCGGTTGAGCGCATTCAGGGTATTCGGGTGCTGCGGGCCAAGCGTGCGCCGTAAACCCTCGAACGCATGGTGTGCCAGACTCTCGGCCTCCTGCGGACGATTGGTTTGCAGCAACAGCTCCGCCAGCATGTACTCGACGCCGAACACGTCGCGATCTTCGGCGGCGAGCACCCGCCGATCGCGCTCGAGCGTGGCTCTGAAAAGTGGCTCCGCTTCCTCGAAGTTCCCTTGCGCGAGCAGCAGACAGGCAAGATTGCGCTGCGTTAGGAGCGTATCGGTGTGGTCCGGTCCAAGTAGCTTCAAGCGCACACGCAAGACCTCGCGCACCAGCGGCGCCGCTTCGGCGTAGCGCTCTTCCTCACCGAGCAGGTTGAACAACCCTTCTTCGGTGCGGGTAGTGAAGCGGCTCTCCGGCCCGAGCTGGCGCATTTCCACCGCGAGCGCGCTGCGATACAGCTCCTCCGCTTCTTTGTAGCGGCTGCGGTCGTCGACCAGGACGATGGCCAGCGTGGTCAGCGTATCCGCGGTCTCGGGGTGTTCGTCACCGAGCACCCGCCGGCGAACGGCCAGCACGTCGCGAAATGTCGATTCCGCCTCGGCATACCGGCCCTCCTGCCGCAACGTATACCCAAGCGACGACTCGGTCTTGAGCGTGTCGGGATGATCGGTCCCCAGCGCTTGCCGCTCCATGAACACGGTGTCGCGGTACAAGGATTCCGCTTCGGCGAATCGATGCTGACTGCCGAGCGCCGACGCGAGACGCGCCATGGTTTTCAACGTGAGGACGTTTCTGGGACCGAGTGTTTGCGTCTCGATGGCGAGCAATTCGCGTCCGAGTTTCTCGCCGTCCGCATAGCGTCCCTTGCTCTGCAGGATGTAGGTCAGCAGATTCTCGGTCTCAAGGGTCAGCACGTGGCGTGGTCCCAGGATCTGACGCTCGAGCGCAGCCGTGTTTTTCAGTGACTCCTCGGCTTCGCTCACATGGCCTTCCTGCAACAGAATATTGCCCATCTGCTGCAAGGATTCGAGTGTCTTGGGATGCTCGGGCCCGAGCAGGCGCCGCCGGCTGTCGAGCGCAGCCTGGGCGAGGCTGTGCGCCCGCGCGTAGAGCCCGAGATTCGTATAGGTTTCCGCCATAACCTGCAGCAGATCAGACTGCACGCGTGCATCGAGGCCCACCCCCGCCTGAATCTCTCGCGAAGACTTGTCCAAGATCTCACGCGCCGTCACGGTGCTACCGTGCGCCTCGCTCGGATCAACCACTTTGAAGATCTGCGTCATGAAGCCCGTGATCTGATCGGCGCGGTCACGCTCGAGCCGGATCTTGCGCAGTTGGATCGATTGATTCAACGCAAAAGTCAGGAGGACTGCCAGCGCGGCGCCCGCGACGGCAGCGCCGGCCCAGTGACGCCGCAGATACTTTCGCGCCCGGTAGGCAAGGCTCGGCAGGTGAGCGGACACGGGCTCGTTGCGCAGATATTTTTCGATGTCGGCAGCGAATTCCAAGGGCGTGGCA